>DASYGR010000043.1:0-8933 GCA_035999525.1 Terriglobales bacterium | reverse complement strand
ACACAACTTTTCTTCTACTCCCTTATCTGGCGGTCTATCTGATTCCCGAGGACTTGTGGTACATCATTCCGGCGGGGAAAGTGCGGGGGCGGGGAAGTGTGGCGCTTTATCCGCAGCTCA
This sequence comes from Terriglobales bacterium, assembly GCA_035999525.1. Taxonomy (GTDB): domain Bacteria; phylum Acidobacteriota; class Terriglobia; order Terriglobales; family Acidobacteriaceae; genus PALSA-188. Next base: position 8,813 of record DASYGR010000043.1, on the reverse strand, counting down.
AGAGGTCGAAATATAAGGCATATGAAGAGGCGTGGCATCTGATGCGGGAGGAGGGCGCGGACGCTAAGCCTCAGGAAAAGCAGATTCCTCGCCGGTAAGACCGGCTTCGGAATGACAAGGGTTTGAATGCGGTTCGGTGAAGGGGTTGGGGGACTGGTAAAGTCCCCACGCCTATTTCTCTTTTTCCTCGGGAATCTTATCCGCGCCTTCGGCTTGGTCGGTGGGATGTTCGACTCCGCCTTTAGCTTCGGCTTCTTCCATGGCCTTCTTGGTTTCTTCGGCGCGTTTGTTGCGGAGTTCGGCGCGCTTTTCTCGTTTTTCTTCCTGCAATTTTTCGCTGCCCAGGAGCTCGATGATGGCTTTGTCGGCGCCGTCTCCTTTTTGCCAACCGGTGTGGATGATGCGGAGGTATCCGCCTTCGCGGTCACCGAAGCGGGGGCCGACGATGTCGAATAATTTATCCACCGCGGCGCTGGTCATCAAATAGGCGAGCGCCTGGCGGCGGGCATTGAGGTCTCCGCGCTTGCCGAGCGTGATCATCTTTTCGACGATGGGACGCATGGCTTTGGCCTTGGGCAAGGTGGTCTCAATACGTTCCTCGAGAATAATGGAGGTGACGAGGTTACGAAGTAACGATCGGCGATGGCTCGTGTTGCGTCCTAGTTTATATCCGGCTACTTTGTGGCGCATGATGAGGCTCCGGTGTTTCTGTGGTCCCTGCGGGACTCGATCTTGTTGTAGCAGCTCGATGGAGTGACGGGCGTCCTCGCCCGTCCATCCATTAAGCAATATCCTTGCCGAGCGTTGCTCGGCCGGACAGCCGAGGGCGGCTGTCCCCACACGAGCAACTTACAGATCGCTGTCTCCGTAAGCTGAGGCTGGGAGAATTTGATTTGACGTTGGGCCGGGTACGGCGTTGCCCTGTTCGTCAATCTTCATGCCCAGGCTTAGGCCCATGGTTCCGAGAATTTCTTTGATTTCATTCAAAGACTTGCGGCCGAAGTTTTTGGTTTTCAGCATTTCGGCTTCGGTCTTTTGAACGAGTTCTCCGATGCTTTGGATGTTGGCGTTTTTCAGGCAATTGTAGCTGCGCACGGAAAGTTCAAGCTCTTCGACGGAGCGATTGAGATTTTCGTTTTTGATTTCTGGCTTGCGCTCTTCGCTCGAACTGGAGGTCTCGATGTCTTCTTCAAAATTGATGAAGATATTCATGTGGTCTTTCAGCAGCTTTGCAGCGAGGCCAATTGAATCGGCGGGCAAGATGGAGCCGTTGGTCCACACTTCGAGAGTCAGCTTGTCGTAGTCGGTGATTTGTCCAAGACGCGCGGCTTCGACGGTGTAGTTGCACTTACGAACCGGCGAGTGCACGGAATCGATAGGAATGAATCCGATTCCGAGATCTTCGTCAAAATTCTTATCGGCGGAGACGTAACCGCGGCCACGCTTGAGACGCATTTCCATGTCGAGCTTGCCGCCTTCGCTGACGGTGGCAATGTACACATCTTTGTCGAGAACCTCAACATCGGAGTCGGCTTCGATCATGCCTGAAGTGACGACTCCGGGCTGATCGGCGCGCAGGTAGATGGCTTTTGGCGCATCGCCGCTCAACTTGAATGGAACCTGTTTCAGGTTGAGGATGATGTCGGTGGCATCCTCCACAACGCCGGGGATGGACTGAAATTCGTGAAGCACGCCTTCAACCTTAACCGCCGTAATTGCGGCGCCTTCGATGGAGGAAAGCAGCACGCGGCGAAGAGCGTTGCCGACGGTGGTGCCGAATCCGCGCTCGAAAGGCTGCGCCCAGAAAATTCCGTAGCGGTCGGTTAGGGTTGAAGTGTCAACTGCAAGACGCTTGGGTTTTTGAAAACCTTTCCACAACATTTGTTATTCTCCTTCGGCCATTTGGCTCGTCCCGGCTCCCTGAGTGGTCCTGTTCAGGTCGGGCGCCGGGAAGGCTGTGCTGGCTCGAAATTTGTAGGACCGGTAAAACGCTTCTAGCTGCTCGCTTCTAGCTAAAACCAATACAGGGGTCCTTCGTTGGGAGTCCTGCGCTCGCGCAGGACTCCGCTTCCTCAGGATGACAATTATTTACTATAAAGTTCTACGATCAGCTGCTCGTTGACCGGCAGATTGATATCTTCGCGCTTCGGCAGGGAAAGTATTTTTCCGCTGTAGTTGTCGCGATTCACGTCCAGCCAATTTACCGGATTTTGATGGCTGGCAAATTCTTTCGCTATTTCCAGGATAATCAGCTTGCGGCTGGCTTCGCGGATGGCGATTTCCTCTCCTACGCTGACTTCGTAGGACGGAATGTTGACCTTGCGTCCATCTACATGGACGTGACCATGGCGAACCAGCTGCCGGGCCTGACGACGAGAAATACCGAAACCCATGCGGTAAACAATGTTGTCAAGACGCCGTTCGAGTTGCTGAAGAAGGATTTCGCCGGTGACGCCCCGGGAACGTGCGGCCTTCTCGAAGTAGTTGCGGAACTGGCCTTCCTGGGTGAAATACATGCGCTTGGTCTTCTGCTTCTCGCGCAGTTGGAGGCCATATCCGACGATTTTCGCTTTGCGGTCTTTTCCATGCTGACCGGGAGCGAAGTTGCGCTTTTCGATGGCGCATTTATCGGAAAAACATCGGGTGCCTTTGAGGAATAGTTTCATTCCCTCGCGGCGGCATAGACGGCAAACGGGATCGGTATAACGTGCCAATTTGTTCTCCTTTATTAGATGACCGGTTTACGGGTATGGCTTCAACCCTTCGTCCCGGACGTAAATCTAGTCGTTGGTCATGCGTCGTTGGTCGTTGGCTAAAACCTTGCTAGCCTTGCGATATTTCGCTTTGGCCAACGACGAACGGCCAAGGACTAACGACAGCTTCCTACACTCTTCGGCGCTTTGGCGGACGGCAGCCATTGTGCGGAATGGGAGTGGAATCTTTTATGTTTCTAACTTCTATGCCGGCGGCGGCAAGGGCGCGGATCGCGGATTCGCGTCCGGAGCCGGGGCCGCTGACTCGGACTTCGACGCTGCGAACACCGTGATCGCGAGCCATGCTGGCCGCGTTCGAGGCGGCCTGCTGGGCTGCGAAAGGAGTGCCTTTGCGCGATCCGCGAAATCCTAACGAGCCGGAACTCTTCCACGAGAGGACATTGCCTGACTGATCGGCGATAGTCACAATCGTGTTATTGAAAGAGGCCTGAATGTGCGCGATGCCGTGCGTGACGTGCTTGCGCTCTTTCTTTTTGAATGTCTTTTTCTTGCCTTTTTTTTCCGGAGTTCCCGGGGTTGCTGCCGCCGCTACTGGTTTTGCCATGAATCCGTCCTTGGTCGTTCGTCGTTGGTCGTTGGCACATGCCGAAGGTCTTGGGTTTTGCCAACGACCAACGACGCAGGACCAACGACGGGTGTTATGTTTTTGCTGCTGCTTTCTTTTTCTGCGCTATGGTGCCTTTGCGCGGGCCCTTTCGGGTGCGCGCGTTGGTGTGAGTGCGTTGTCCGCGAACTGGAAGGTTACGGCGATGGCGGTATCCGCGATAGGAGCCGATTTCGATGAGCCGTTTGATGTTCATCGTAATATCTTTGCGGAGGTCGCCTTCGACCATGCCTTCGGATTCGATGACCTGGCGGATGCGGTTTACTTCATCTTCGCCGAGATCTTGAACTTTCTTCATGGGTTCGACATTCGCCTGCTTGAGAATCTTTGCGGAGCGCGGATTGCCGATGCCGTAGATGTAAGTGAGCGCGATGTCCACGTGCTTGTTGCGCGGAAGATCAACGCCTGCGATACGTGCCATAGTCTGTCCTTTATCCTTGACGCTGCTTGTGTTTGGAATTTTCGCAGATCACCCGGACTACTCCCTTGCGGTGGATGACCTTGCATTTATCGCAAATCTTTTTAACGGATGCTCGTACTTTCATAAAATCTGTCCTTGGTCGTTCGTCGTTGGTCGTTCGCCAAGTGCCTGTCAAGCTTTGCTCGACCCGACAGCCCCTTCGGCTACGCTCAGGCAGGCTCAAGGCGGCTGCCCCTACGTAATTATTTATAGCGGTATACGATTCTGCCGCGATTCAGGTCGTATGGCGAGAGCTCTACGGCTACTTTATCTCCGGGGAGAATGCGAATGAAATTTTTCCGCATTTTTCCGGAGACGTGGGCCAGTACCTGATGCTTGTTTTCGAGCTCTACTTTGAACATGGCGTTGGGCAGTGGTTCCACTACCGTGGCCATGACTTCAATCGCGTCTTCTTTACTCAAATTTCTCCTTGAAAATCGCATCTATCTCTCGCTAAAACCCAAACTGCACAGGTTTAGCTAGCAGCTAGAAGCTAATTTATTGCGTCAAAATCACCGGGCCGTCTCTGGTCACAGCTACACAATGCTCGAAATGGGCGCTGCAACTGCCGTCGGCGGTTACAGCGGTCCATTTGTCGCTTAACACGCGGGTGCCGGGCTCACCGAAATTTACCATTGGCTCAATTGCGAGCACCATGCCTTCGCGCAGGCGTGGACCTTGTCCCCTGGCGCCATAATTCGGGACCTGCGGCTCTTCGTGTAACCGGGTGCCGATGCCATGACCGACAAACTCACGGACCACGCTGAATCCGTTGGCTTCCACATATTCCTGCACCGCTGCGCCCACATCGCCCACTGCGTTCCCAACGCGGGCTTGCTCTATCCCTTTATATAGCGACGCCTCGGTAACTTTGAGCAACTTTTCGATCTCCGGCTTCAAGGAACCATCTACCGGGACTGTGATTGCAGCGTCCCCGTAGTAGCCGTCGAGGACGACTCCACAATCAATCGAAACAATGTCTCCGGCTTTCAGTTCCCGCTTTTCAGAGGGAATGCCGTGGACGATCTCGTCGTTCACGGAAGTGCAAAGCACGCAGGGATAATCGTAGTATCCCTTGAAGGCTGGCTTTGCGCCGAGTTCTTTGATCTTCTGCTCCGCGGCGCGTTCCAAGTCCATGGTTGTAACGCCGGGAGCTACAAGAGCGCGTACGGCGTCGAGGACCTCGCGCACGATGTGGCCGCTTTGGCGCATCTTGTCAATCTCGGCCGCGGATTTGCAGACTATTGCCATAAGGGCTTTTAGCTGTTGGCTCCTAGCTTTTGGCTAAACCATTTCAAGCTCTGGCTCCGCCGAAGCCAAAAGCTGGCACTCCTTGCTGCTTTAAAAGCAGGTCTCTCCACTGCGCTTCGCTTCGGTCGAGATGACAGTGTTTCTTAAATTCAACAACTCGTTACCCGAATCCTGCGGAGCCTTGCTCCGCCTGGCAGCCGAGGGCGGCTGTCCCTACGTGATTCCTGTTCGTCCCGTACGGATCATTCTTTCTAGTCGCCGGTTGCGGGTGCTGCCGCGTGACTTTCGATCTCCTGAAAAAGCTGCGCGGTGACATCGTCCACCGGCTGATCGGCATTCACCGAAATCAAACGGCGTTGCCGCTCGTAATATGCCGCCACCGGCATAGTTTGGCGATCATACGTTGCCAGGCGCTCGCGGATCACTTCGTGACGGTCGTCATCACGGATGACCAGCGGAGTGCCGTCAACGTCGCAAATTTCGTCAACCAGAGGTGGCTGGAGGTGGACGTTATAAATTCGGCCACAGGCAGGACAAGTCCTACGTCCAGTAAGCCGGAGCGATAACTTATTATAATCCACGTCAAACCGCACCACAATTGGCGAACACATGTGACGCTTCGGATTTTCAAGGAACTGATGCTTCAAAAAAGCGTCGAGCCATGCCGCTTGGGTTGCGGTGCGGGGAAAACCATCGAGGATAAATCCCCGCTCGCAATCCTGATCCCGCAGCCGCCATGCCACCATATCGCAGACCAGATTGTCGGGGACGAGATCTCCCCGCGCCATCTGGGCCTCGGCCTTTCGTCCCAAATCCGTGCCACGCTGCACATTCTCACGGAGAAGATCTCCGGTAGAAATCTGCGGAATGCCGTAGCGATCAGACAGCCGCTTGGACTGAGTACCCTTGCCCGCCCCGGGCGGGCCAAGCAGCACAATTGGTCCGATGTTGCGCAATACTTCTTCTGCCATCGAACTCGCTCCGGGCTGTCTCCATTCCAATCTTGCCTTGCCGTATCTTGCTTACTGCATCGTGGACCCTTCGACTACGCTCAGGGCAGGCTCGCGAGGACACCCGCCGCTCCGTCGAAAAACTAAATCTTTACCAGGTGCGGCGTCCGCGAATTCTGCCGCTGCGTGGAGTGAAGCCGTCGTAATGGCGCATGATCAGTTGCGCTTCAACCTGTGTGACGGTGTCCATTGCCACGCCGACTACGATTAATAGCGACGTGCCGCCGAAGTAAAAGCTTACGCCCAAACCATTGGTGACCCAGGTGGGCAGCCGTTCAAAGAAAGCGCCCAAAGCACCCGGGAGATGATTCAGGTGGATGCCGGCGATCATCCATTCCGGAATGAATGAAATGATGATGAGATACAGTGCACCGACGAGAGTGATGCGAGTCAAAATTTCGTTGATGTTATCGGCGGTGCGCTTGCCGGGACGAATGCCGGGGATGAATCCGCCATACTTGCGCATGTTGTCAGCGACTTCGTTGGGATTGAATACGATGGAAACGTAGAAGTACGCGAAAAATATGATGCCGACGGCGTAGAGCAGAGTGTAAAGCGGTTCGCCCCATCCCATGGCGTGAATCAAGTTGCCGAAGTAGCGATTGTTCTTAAAGCCCGCGCCAATCATTTGCGGCATGGTCAGGATGGAGGAGGCAAAGATTACCGGCATCACGCCGCCAGCGTTGACTCGCAGAGGGAGGTGGGTGGATTGTCCGCCCATGACTTTTCGTCCGACAACGCGTTTGGCGTATTGCACGGGAATGCGCCGCTCGCTGCGCTCGACGTAAACGATGAAGGCAACAACAACGATCATGACCACAATCAGCATCAGGATCGCGAATGGAGTGAAGGGCCCCCAAGCCTGGGTGGCGGCTTTGTCATAGAGATCGGCGACACCGCGGGGCAAGCCCACAACGATGCCTGCGAAGATGAGCAGAGACATACCGTTGCCGATGCCGCGCTCGGTGATTTGTTCGCCGAGCCACATGATGAATGCGCTGCCCGTGGTGAGGGTGAGCATGGTCATCAGGATGAATCCTATGCCGGGATTCAAGACGAATCCCTGACCCTTTTCGAGGCTGATGGCGATGCCGAGAGACTGGACCGCGCTCAACATGACGGTGAGGTAGCGGGTCCATTGGGTAATTTTTTTGCGTCCGAGTTCACCTTCTTTCTGCAGCTTGGCGAGTGGCTCGTAAACCACCGTGAGCAATTGCAAAATGATCGAGGCCGTGATGTACGGCATGATTCCCAGAGCGAAAATCGTCAAACGTCGCAACTGGCCGCCGGAGAAGAGGTCCACGAAGCCGAGGAATGAGCCGCGGTTCGATTCGAAGAATTGCTGGAGCTTGTTGGCATCCACGCCGGGCGTAGGGATGTGTCCGCCGAGACGGTATACGGCGAGAAGCGCAAGGGTGAAGAGGATGCGCTTGCGCAAATCGGGAATACGAAAAATATTGGTGAATTTCTCGAGCATTACTGCAAGACCTCGAAGGTGCCGCCGGCTTTGGTAATTTTATCCTGAGCCGCTTTGGAAAACTTGTGGGCGTGTACGGTGAGGGCAGTCGTAAGCTCGCCGTCTCCGAGAATTTTTACCGGGTGCTTGGTGCTAATGATGCCAGCTTTGCGAAGGACTTCGGGCGTGATGGTGGTCTCCCCGAGAGCGATGAGTTTTTCCAGGTTCACGACGTTGAATTCCTTGCGGAAGATATTGGTGAATCCGCGCTTGGGCATGCGGCGGTGGAGAGGCATCTGGCCACCCTCGAAGCCGCGCATCATGCGGGAGCCGCTGCGTGAGCGCTGGCCTTTGTGTCCGCGGGCGGAAGTCTTGCCCATGCCGGAACCCATGCCGCGCCCGACGCGTTTCTTTTTTTCGTTGGCCTTTTTGGGGGCTCGTATGTTTGAAAGATTCATAATAGCTGTCAGCCTTCAGCTATCAGCTATCAGCTTTACGCGATCAGCATTGTTTGGCTGAAAGCAGAGAGTTGATAGCGGAGAGCTTCATTTCACAATTTCTACCAGGTGCGGGACCTTTGCCACCATTCCGCGGATTGCCGGATTGTCAGGGCGTTCGATTATTTGATTCAAACGCGTGAAACCTAGTCCCTTCACTACTCGCTTTTGTTGGAACGGGGCGCAAATGGCGGAACGCACCCATTTTAAATGCAGCTTTCCTGCCGCTTTTGTTTTTGGCTTTGCTGCTAATGCGCGCGCCATTAATTCAACTCCTCGACGGTTTTGCCGCGCATGGCGGCGACGTCTGCCTTGCTCTTTAGGTGCTTCAGGGCGTCGAAGGTCGCCTTGATTACGTTGTGCGGATTCGTGGTTCCGATAGATTTGGTTAGAACGTTTTGAACGCCTACGGAGGTCATCACGGCGCGCACGGCACCGCCCGCGATCACGCCGGTTCCTTCGGGAGCGGGTTTGAGGAGGACTTTGCCTGATCCATAGCGGCCGAGAACCAAATGAGGGATTGTCGTCTGCGTAAGGTTGATCTTAATCAGATTTTTCTTCGCTGATTCGATTCCTTTGCGGATTGCCTGCGGAACTTCCTTGGCTTTTCCGGAGCCGTATCCCACGACGGCAGCGCTGGGATCTCCCACGACGACTAAGGCGGCAAAGGACATATTCTTGCCTCCCTTGACCACTTTCGTGACGCGGTTGATGGAGACTACCTGATCTTTCAGCTGGTAGGAATTCGCGTCGAGTTTCTT
>DASYGR010000025.1:0-4401 GCA_035999525.1 Terriglobales bacterium | reverse complement strand
GCATATTTGATTACTGACAGTTTCAGTGCGGTTTGAAGTCGGAATCCTACGCCCGGGGTTTTATTCAGTCAGCCGACTTTGCGGCGCGCGCCTTGCCCAGCGGATCAGCAGGTAAAGCGGAATCCCAAGCAGGACAATAATCAATCCTGGCCAAGTTGTCGAGGGACGATAAACAAATAACACCACGAGAATCGTGCTGGCTCCCAGGATATAGATCGCGGGAATGAATGGATATCCAAAGGTGCGATAAGGCCGGGGAGCCTGGGGCCGCGTAATACGCAGCCGGAAAACAGCCGCAACGGTCAGCACGTAAAAAATCAAGGCGGCAGAAATCACGTAGTCCAGCAAGTTGCTGTACAAGTTTCCCCATGCGCCAGTGGTGGGGTTGTAGGTGCGAGGCAAGACCAGCAGCATCGCCCACAGAGCCTGAACCCACAAAGATGCCGCTGGTACTTTTGCACGGTTCAACTTATTGCCGAAAGCAAAAAATAATCCTTGCCGGGCCATCGCATAGTAGGCGCGAGCGCCAGTCAGGATGAGTGCGTTGATGGTTCCAAAGGTCGAAACCATAATCGCCGCGGCCATTACAGGTCCGCCCAGCCGGGGGAAGATGGCTTGAAGCGTCGCGGTGCCGACGCGGTCCGCTGGCGCATGTTGAATCGCTTGCAGCGGTAGAGTGACTAAATAAGCCGCATTAGCGAGCAGATAGAGCGCGATCACGACAATGGTTCCTATTACCATGGCGAGAGTGACGTTTCGCTCCGGTCTTTTAACCTCGCCCGCGGCAAACGCGATGTTGTGCCAGGAATCAGCGGAAAATAATGATCCGGTTTGGCTCAAGCAGATTGCAACGAACAAGCCAAACAGGGTAGTCGCGTCAAGGCCCGCAGAGACGGGATCAACTCCAGTGGCGTGCCATGGATTGCTGAAATTCAAATGCAAAGCGGTCGCGTTCCGACCTATAAAAAGCCCCAACAATATCAGACCGGCGAGAGCCCCCATCTTCGATACCGTAAATACGTTTTGAACGATTTTTCCGTAGCGCAAGCCTCGGGTATTGGCGAAGGTAAGGAGGACAATCGCTAAAAGCGCTAAAACCTGGGCCGTGGACAGCGAGAGTGCGTAATGAGTGGAAAATCGCACTGGTGAAAGCAAATATTTGTCTTCTGAGATGGAAGGCCAAAGCACTCCCAAAAATCGCGCGAAGGCGACGGCGACGGCCGCGATCGTGCCAGTCTGGATGACAGTGAATAGGGTCCACCCGTAGAGGAATCCCCATAGAGGAGAATAGGCCTCGCGCAGGTAAACGTACATTCCGCCCGCTTGCGGCATCATTGCAGACAACTCGCCGTAACACAGCGCTCCGGATATTGTTAAAATGCCAGCGACTGCCCACGCGACAAGCAACCAGCCCGCACTGCCAATATTTCTGGACATGTCGGCCGAAACGATGAAGATTCCTGAGCCAATCATGACCCCGGCGACCAGCATGATGGAGTCAAACAGGCTCAATCCCCGTGAAAATTCATGGTCGGTGTTGGCAGGATTGTCAGGCAAAACTTCAGCTGGATCGAGGTTGGCCAATCAGACCTCCACTCTCTCAAAGCTTGTTGGAAAGCTTTTGGTTTCGTGCAGCTTGTCTTTTCGGTCCATCCAGTCCAAGCCGCGCTTGACGTTTGGATATTGTATCCATAATATGGCCTAACCTCATTAATTATGTGGGCTACAAGTTCAAAATCGCTCGTGAGTAAAGCCAGGCCGGCACTTGGTCCTAGGTAATCTATAACATTACGGTGTTGGTTCTGGAGGGTAGTCGAACTTGAACGCGCACGAATACGATGTGGCCATTGTAGGCAGCGGTATCGTGGGTGCTGCGTGCGCAGACGAATTTGCGAGCCGGGGAATGCGGGTTGCTGTGATTGACCGCGACGTGATCGGAGGCGGGACGACTGCTGCTGGCATGGGGCACATCGTAGTCATGGATGATTCTGACGCGCAATTCGCGCTGACTCGCTACTCGCAGCAACTGTGGCGGGAATTGCGGGGCGTTCTGCCGCCTGAGGTTGAATATGAAGAGTGCGGAACAATTTGGGTCGCTGCCGACGACGAAGAAATGGTGGAAGTCCGGCGCAAAGAAAGCTACTACCGCGAACGCGGAGTGCCGGTCGAAGTTCTCGATGCGAAGAAATTGGAATCTCTGGAACCGAATCTGCGAAAGGGGCTGGCTGGAGGGCTGCTCGTTCCAGAGGACGGTGTTCTCTATCCGCCTTGTGCGGCCCGATTTTTGATTGAACGCGCTAAAACTCGAGACACCAAACTGTTTTTAGGTTCCACGGTTTCGGTCATGGGCGACGGGCGCGTTCGTACCGCCGATGGAGTTGAATTTTCGGCAGAAAAGATTGTGAATGCCGCCGGGCCATGGGCACCCGAACTGACGCAAGGGCTTGAAATCAAGAAGCGGAAAGGTCATCTTGTGATTACCGACCGCTATCCGGGATTTGTGCGCCATCAATTGGTTGAGTTGGGCTATTTGAAGAGTGCCCATTCGACCACGGGAGACTCGGTAGCTTTTAATGTGCAGCCGAGAAAAACCGGCCAAATTCTGATCGGATCTTCGCGCCAATACGGCGTCGAACACAAAGAAGTTGATAATGACATTCTAGGCCGCATGATGCGCCGCGCTGAAGAATACATGCCGGGTTTGGCTGCGCTCTCAGCTATTCGTGTATGGACCGGCTTTCGAGCTGCGACTCCCGACAAGCTTCCATTGATTGGTCCCTCGTTCGGAGATTCCACCGTGTACCTGGCGACTGGACATGAAGGCCTCGGGATAACGACTTCGCTTGCGACCGCACGGCTCCTGGTGGATCAAGTCATGGAAAAGAAGTCTGCTATTCCTTTCGAGCCTTATTTGCCGTCAAGAACCATTTTGAGTGAAGCGCATGCATGAGACAGGGTGCTCGAAGGAAGTGTTTAGCAATGAGATGGTGGAATCAACGAAGTTGGAGTAAACAATGAAACTCTCAGGCAAGTCAATCATCGGATCTCGAACAGGTGAAGCTGGCGGACAGGTTTTCCATGCGACCAACCCTGCCAATGGCGAGCGCATGGAGCCCGGCTTCCATGCCGCGACGTCAGATGAAATCAATAAAGCTGTGACGTTGGCGGATCAGGCATTCCAAACTTATAGCCGGGTACCCGGGCGCGATAAAGCGGCATTCCTACGCAAGATTGCGGGCAATATCGAAGCGAATGCTACGGAAATAATCGAGCGCGCGGGGAAAGAGACAGCTTTGCCAACGGCGCGTTTGCAAGGTGAAACGGCGCGTACGTGCGGACAACTTCGTCTGTTCGCGCAAGTGGTGGAAGAAGGTTCATGGGTCATGGCGCGGCTTGATCGCCCCAATCCAGATCGCAAACCGGCTCCCAAGCCTGATCTTCGATCCATGTTGCGCCCCTTGGGACCGGTGGTCGTTTTTGGAGCCAGCAATTTTCCGTTGGCCTTTTCAGTCGCGGGTGGTGACACGGCATCGGCGCTCGCCAGCGGGAATCCCGTTATCGTTAAGGCGCATTCCGCGCATCCTGGCACCAGCGAGCTTGTTGGTCATGCTGTGCGGGAAGCAGTTCGGGAGTGCGGTTTGCCGGAGGGCGTCTTTTCACTTCTGTTCGGCGGTGGCAAGGAAGTCGGTATCGCTCTGATGAAACATCCCTTGGTAAAGGCGGGAGGTTTTACGGGATCGCGGACCGCGGGTCGAATACTTTTGGATGTCTGCTCTTCCCGTCCGGAACCAATTCCGTTTTATGCGGAGATGAGCAGCACGAATCCCGTGTTTATTTTGCCGGGCGCCATGCGGAGCAGGGCAGATAGTATTGCGAGTGATCTCTACGCCTCTTTTACATTGGGAGCCGGCCAATTCTGTACAAAACCTGGCATGGTGTTCTTGCCGAGCAGCGACGCGGCTTCTGGGTTTAAAAGTAAGCTTGAGCAATCAGTGCTTGGGTCTTCGCCGTTTCATCTGCTGACTGATGTCATCCGCTCTTCTTATGGTTCTGGCGTTACGGCCCGCAAGTCTCATCACAAGGTTAAGTTGGTGGCCGAAAAGCCTGCACAGAATGGCGCGGGATTTTGCGTTGGGTCCGCGCTGTTCGAGACTGACGTCCACTCCTTTCTCCAAGACGAACACCTGGCTGACGAGATTTTCGGACCCGCGACTTTATTAGTCCAGTACTCCAATCGAGAACAGGTGCTTCAGGTTGCGCGCGAATTGGAAGGACATCTCACGGCAACGATTCATGGCACGGAAGAGGATTTGCGCGAGTTTTCAGATTTGCTTGCAGTTCTCGAGGAGAAGGTTGGGCGACTATTGTTCAATGGTTTTCCAACTGGCGTAGAAGTTTCTC
>DASYGR010000385.1:0-11778 GCA_035999525.1 Terriglobales bacterium | reverse complement strand
ATTTCGACGGTGCCCCACATCTGCCGCGCTTGCAGATGTGGGTCTTTTGATCTTGATTCACCAGCCAGCCCTGGTCCTCTGGGTCTTGAGGAAAAAAGCCTAACCGTCCAATGCGACGATGAATGGTCTTTACCGGTGAACCTGACACCATTCGTGAGTGGCGGTATGATCAACTTTCACAAAACCTCTCACTAGTAAATGATCTTCAGCGAAAACTGAATTTGCCGGGAGGTTCCCGCGGTCTTGCTGATCATCCCGAAACCTGTTCCCTTGATGATGTTCGCAGGAAGCCCCATATTGACGATGTTGAACAAATTGAAGAACTCCCCACGCAATTGGAGGTCGGCGCGCTCGAGGCCGCTGCTTCTACGTCCAATCGGAGTCGTCTTGATGAGCGCAAAATCGAAGTCGTAGTATGCCGGGCCACGAAATGTATTCCGGCCAAGGTCTCCGAACCGTCCTGAGTTCGGCCCGCTTCCGCCGGTTATCCCGATCGGAATGGAAAAGAAACTTGCGTTGTTCGGGCCAAGCCCAAAATAATCGTCCCGCGGCCGCGTCGATCTGCCAGCCGTGGAGAGGTGCGGTGTTGAAATCTGATCCGGCCGGTCAGCCCCAATTGTCCCCGCCCCTGTCTGCTGGATTCCAGAATAGACCGTAAACGGCGAACCGGTGGTGATTGTCGAGATGCTCAGCAACTCCCAACCCTTTGTCAGCAGCTGGATTCCATCGGATTGAAGTCCCAGATGCTCCATATGCAGGTCCTGGGCCGCGCTCAGCGTAAAAGCATTAGTCACGTCGAAACTTGACGGCCCCCTCTCCGGTCTTGTATCAAACGGGTTTTGCGGGCTGAAAAGCGTGACCGCGCCTGTAGATCCTGTTCCTCCGCTGACGCCGCTGACATCATCCAGCGATTTGCCCCAGGTGTAGCCCGCTTGCAGTGACGGTCCACCGTGTCTAACATTTCCCGATAGCGATGTCTGGAGGGCGTTATAGGAGGAGTGTGACGTGGCAGTAATCACGGATTCGTACCCGAAGCCTCCCGTCACCGCGCCGCCGCTGTCGAAGTTTGTGAACGGCGCAAATCCCGAATCAGCTCCGGGATAGGCGTTGGGGTACGACGTTCGCGGAAGTCGAAACGCCGATGTTCCAACATACGCGACTTCAGCCGTCAGACCGCCAAATGCCCGCTCCAATCCCATGGTCCAGCTCTGCAAGAAAGCATTGCCGAAACGCCGGTCAATCCCACTCAGACTGAGCAACGAGAGCTGATGACTGGGAGCCAACGCTGCCAGATCTTGCTGGTAGCGATTCACATCCATCACAGTGTTCGACGGCACTTCTTTGGGATCGCCGCTGGCTAGCACGTTTATACCCGCCGTGTTATAGATCGGTGGCAATTGGTCCGGTGTAATCTGGAATCCATAGGCGATCTCTCCGTTCTGCGCGGCATTGAGCCGCGGATACACGACGTAGGGGGTGGACCCCGTCAGAAAATTGTCCTGCCAGATATTTGGGGGAATGACTGTGATTGCCGCGCCCACTTGTACTTGCAATGCATGTGGCGCACTCCAGGCCAAGTGCACCCGCGGACCCCATCCATTCCAATTTGTCTGGTAAGTCGGGTGAGGATTGATCAAGTACTCCTGCCCCACGCCCGCGGGGGGAAACGAGTCAAGAAAACTCGACGTGCGGTCCGCACGCTCTGAAATCGGCGTGTAGAGCTCATACCGCAGTCCATAGTCGAGTGTCCATCGAGGATTGATTTTCCACGTGTCCTCGACGTAGGCATTCACATCGTTCCGGTTAATCGCTGCCGGACCGATGTGCGCGCCGCTCGACGCGTAGGGTGGCGCCACCGCGACTGTATACGCATATGGATACCCAACCAGCAGACTACTCAGCGTGTCTGGCAAAGGCTGACCTGGGTGCACATCGTGCTGTCCACTTGCAGAAGAAATGAAAACCGGCGAATAAACGGTTCCACCTCCGAAATCGTATTCTCCATTTGGACTGATCCCAAAGTAGGTTGTGTCGCGATTGAGGCGCGCCTCCGCCCCCCATTTCAGTGAGTGTTGTGCGGTCGTCCAGACAAAATTCAATTGTCCCTGGAACAGATTCCCGAACGACGACATCACCGAACCCGCCGCACTGTTATACGCCTCATACAGGCCATCGTTAAATTTGAGAGCCGGATCGGTGTGGTTCGGCGTCACGAACGAAGGTGTCGTTCGCGTGAAACTCAGCGATGCCGACCAAAGAAGATTCGGAGACGCGGTGCGCGTGTAGGTGACCACTGCGTTTCGCTGATGATCCACATAAGTCACGCCGAAACTCGGATCGAGCAGCGTCTGATCTGGATTTGTGGTCGGTCCCGTCAGATTGTCGTAATTGAATCGGCCAAACAATTGACTCTTTGCGCTCAAATTCTGATCGATTCGAATGGAAAATTGATTTGCATCTGTGTTCACGTTCGACGGCGCTGCGTACGTGCGCGCGCCATATGCGCCGGTTGGGTTATTGGGTAAGGGATAGCGGTTCAGAATTGTCGCGATCGCAGGATTTACCGGGACCTGCAGCGTGTCCGTGCTGCCGTCCGGATAAGTCACAACATCTTCGCCAACTCGCTCCGCCGCGGTAGGGACAGCCAGCACCTGCGTTGTTCCAAGCACCTGCCTGAATCCCTGATACTGCACAAAATAGAACGTCCGGTCTCGCCCGTCATATACATTCGGCAACACGACCGGTCCGCCGTTCGTAAATCCGAACTCGTTTCTGCGGAAAGGGGGAATCCGGCCCGGCTCTGCAATTGATGGGTGATCGAAATAATTCCGCGCATCGAGAACAGAGTTTCTCAAGAATTCAAAAAACGATCCGTGAAACCCATTCTTCCCGGATCGTGTCACGATGTTGGTAAAGCCAGCCGAGCCCCGCCCGATGTCTGCTGGCATCCACCCCGAGCTTGACTGCAAGTCCTGAATCGCATCCACGTTGAAATTTGTGAATGTACTCCCACCCATTTCTGGATCGCTCACATCCGCGCCGTCCATCGCGAACACAGCTTCAACGCCGCGTTGTCCGTTGATGGCAAACTGCTGGGTAAAATTCGTCTGCCCGTTCACGTCGGTCATCGTGCCGGCCGCCAACAGCAGCAGCGTGCTGAAGTCACGCCCGTTCAACGGCAGCTCACTTACTTTTTGGCTCGACAGCGTCTCCCCGCTCGCCACGCTCGCGGCTTCCGAAGCGGCTTGCGGATTCACCTCGACAGACAGAACGTCTTGATCGGATACGTTCAGGACAACAGAGGCGTTACCTATATCCAGCGAAACTGGCGCGGTCGGACGCCGCCCAGGAAGTTGCACAGTTACAGTGTGCGTCCCTGATGCAAGTCCCGAGATCGCGAATTGTCCGCGGTTTCCCGTGACCGCCGTTTGCCGTTTCCCCGGTGTTGTGGAAACCGTCACGCTCGCTCCGGCCACAGGCTGACCAATGGCAGAGCGTACTACGCCACTCCAGGTAGTCGCGGGCTGTTGCGCAGTGAGCGTGGCCGCGGATGCGAGCACCAAAAGTAAACCCTCCAGCGGTCGCAGGATTTTATGAAAACACCGAGCCATTACGTGGACCTCTGCGTAGCAGTATTTCACGTAGGAGAAAATTCTTCCCGTTGACCCGCTCGTAGGCTCCCACTTGACGCAGTGTCGCCATATCACTCATTGATCAAGGTCGTGAGTGTAATTGTCAGTGGGAGGCTGGCCCACCTTTACGCTTTTTGTAAAGGTGGGAACTCATGCAGCCCGGCCATTCATTGGATGTTTTAGGAAGATGCGGAAAAATCTACGTCCAAATCGACACCCTATCGGCGCGCGTAAACACCCGGATTCTGTTCTTGCGACTCATGAATACTAGGCACAGCCTTAGCCCCGCAAGAGCACCGCTCATAAGCCCTGCACATTCCTTCGAAAATTCGTTCCCAGGAAGTTGAAAGAGCATACATGCGAGCGGCCAGACCCATCGGCGGAAGTAATTCCCGCTGAGTAAGCAAGTGATCCGTGAACGCGACAAACTCCTCGAGATTGCTGGCGATATACCCAGTCTTGTCATGTTGTACCGTGTTTTTTGGTCCACCGACAGAACTGACTATGGCAGGAACGCCCGAAGCAAGCGCCTCCAGCACCACTAGACCGAAGGTATCCGTTTCCGACGGAAACACAAAAAGATCCATATTCGCGAATTCACGGGATAGATCTCTCCCTGTGAGGACTCCAGTGAATTCAGCCTGCCGCATGTTTTGTCGCAGCCATTTTCCTTCTGCCCCGTCACCCACGATCACGAAGCGGAAGTCCCGGTGGCCCCGGGCCAGCAGAGCCTGCTCGATCTGGGCGAGCAAGCGTACATTTTTTTCTGTCGTAAGTCGTCCCACATACCCGAGTCTGAATGGACAATTTTCGCGGTCCCGGAAGTGCGGACTGAAGATCCCAGTATCCACGCTATGAGGCATCAAGAAACAAGGTTTGCCGGTCCTGTGTTCAAGAAGGGCGACCAGTTCCGGGTTCGGAGCGAACAGCAGTCGCGGGATCTTGTAAAAAAGCATTGCGGCGCTCAGCGTCCACCGTTCCACAGCCCCTAGCGATCGGATGGATAAAGATTTCGGAAGTAACGATAACGGTGGAGAAAAACGGCTCCGGGCGTATTGATGCAGATTGGTTTGCCAGGTGGCCGCCAGCGGAACGCCAAGTTTATACGCAATAAGCGCACCGAGCATTCCCACGTCGCTCGGACCAGTGATTTGAATGACGTCGGGATTGAAGTCTTGCACCAGACTGGCCACTTCCCGATAGTGGCGCCAGAACGTGAGGTCATATTTGTGTGTCCGGTCGAGGGGAAAACTGAGTGGACCGCGGGGAAGTTGGACCCTCGTAACGGAACCCGCAGTCGCCGTCTCCTTGCACGGACCTGCGTGGACGGTCAGAAATTCGAGTTCGCGGCTTTTCGCGAATGCTTCGAAATGTCGGCTCGTATTGGCAATGCCGTCCACTTCGTTGTACGCATCCGGAAAGAACGCGATTCTTATATCTTCACCATGGCTTTCTCTCACAAAGCCGCCTCATACACATTTCCGGAAGGCACTTCTAAATCCCCGTCCCACGAAGGCAGACGCAAATCCACCTGATTTCGACAAAGCTGCGTTAATGCCCGCCGTATTGGAGCGTTTTCCAGTAGTCGCAAGACGAAGAAAGCCCGCTCGACATAAGCCGGAGGCGCGTTCCATAGAGCGGAAATCGGTTGATCCATGTTTGTTGCTTGATGTGGATGGTAAATCCGATCATCCCAACGACGGCAGCCCGGAGCATACTCCGGATATTCGCGAATCACGTCAAGCACCGTCTGTAATGTGCGAAGGGTTAACGGTTCGTCATACTGAGGCATAATAAGAACATGGCTACGTTGCTCGACGCGGATTTCGCGGACAAACTCGCAGAAACTCTCAGCGCGAGTAAGATTGAGGGCTCCGCTTGGCTCGCATCCATGCCGGTCGCCACCAGAGATCAGCAGACGCCGCCAATGGCCAGCTAATTCTATGACGCAGTTGTTTTCAATCCGGCTACGAGTAGCGTTGACCTCAAACGCATGCAGGAATCTCACATTGTGCCGCAAGAACTGATCGAGGACTTCCGCGAATCGTTGCCGGCCCAAGCCGGCGAGATCCCACAGCGGATGGTTAAACACGATGAGTACTTCCGGACACTCATCCAGCATCTCCAGCAGTTCACTCAGACGCGAATCGGACGGGGTTTGAGTATAAGCGACGAGATCCGCAACAAACTCCTGCGCTCTACGGCCCGGCAAATTATGAACGCCGACGTGAAAAATCGCTCCTCCAAACGGGACACTCCACTCCAGTGCGAGCGGAACCTCTCTTGTCTCCGCCACCATTCGCAACAAAGTCGGCGCCTCGACGGTGTCATGATCAGTGAGCGATACCAGGCCCGTCAGATCAAGTGCAACCTCGATCTGATTTTTTTCCACCTCGAAAGCCGCTTTGGGAGGCAGCGGGGGCGTCCAATATGCCCTAACCAAGTCAACCGGAATCGTTGATCTCCTGGCATGGCATTCGAGCGCCCAGTTCAAAATGGGATGCTTTTGCGTGAACTTCGGGATGAAGTGAAGGCTTTCCTTGGAACGGTTGGTGTGACTATGAAGCGATACAGCGGATATATATTGGTCTTCAAATTCGGACTTGTTACAAAAGCGGGAAAGCCTGTTTTGGGCCAATTACTGTTCTCAGTGTAGAATTGTGCCACACCTCATTCCACATTCTACCCCAGGACCCAATGGATTCAACGGTTACACACCCGGCTGGCAAGGGTGCCGCTATAAATGGACCATCAATTTATCGGCAATCCTTTTTCATCATCTCGCGACAGTGGCGCGAAATCTGTTTCTCTTCCTGAGTCGGAACAGCCTGAATCTTCTCGGCGGTGAGGCCGAGAAGATCAAGCCCATCCGTTGACGCCGATCGAATGTAATCGCTGTGCTCTCCAATGCCACCGGTGAAGACGAGGAGATCGACACCGGCCAGCAGAGCCGTGTAGGACCCGATTGTCTTTCGTACGGAAACGGCAAAGACATCTAGAGCAAGACCGGACTTTGGGTCGCCGGAGCGCGCGCGCTCTTCCAGCGTCTTCACGTCGCTCTCGCCGGACGAGAGCGCGAAAAGTCCGCTCTGATGATTCAGCAAATCTTCAAGTCCGTCGGCGTCGATTTTCTCATTACGTAATAGAAAGAGAATGACGCCTGGGTCGAGGTCGCCAGAGCGAGTCCCCATTGGAATGCCGCCCGTGGGAGTAAGGCCCATGGTGGTATCGATCGACCGTCCGTCGAGAAGCGCACACAGACTCGATCCGTTGCCCAGATGCGCAAAGATTGCGCGCCGAGGAAGCTTTGCGCCGAAGTGATGCACCAGTGATTCGTAAGAAATACCATGGAAGCCGTAGCGGCGAATCCCCGCGTCAAAGTAGGGCTGCGGGATTGGCAGATGCGATGCGACTTCCGGGATCGTCTGGTGAAAGGCGTCGTCGAAGCAGGCATACTGTGCGGCAGAAGGGAAAATAGACTGCGCGGTTGCGATCAACGATAGTGCCCGTGGAATGTGCAGCGGTGCAAAGTGCGTTGCCGATCGCAGTTTATCCAGCACTTGCGGCGTGATGATTTGGTGCCTGACCAGGTTTGGGCCGCCGTGCACCACGCGGTGGCCTACCGATACCGGTGTGCTATCGATATGTTCCCGTATTGCGGCGGCAAGGGAGGCAAGCGCGTCGCTCTGCGATTCGTGGATGCCCTCGCGCCGTAGCAGCGATGTTCCGTCGGCAGCAATAATGTTTAAGGCGCCGTTGATCCGGCCAATGCCTTCGGCGCTCCCCGTCAGCAGTGGTTCTTCGTCGGTTGCTCCGGGCCGGTAGATGCCAAACTTCAGCGAAGACGATCCGCTGTTCAGCACGAGGATGGGGCCGTCTTTTTCGGCCAACTCTTTCACCATGCTTAGCCCGGCCACTTCCAGTTTCGAATTTCTACCTTGTCGATGCCCTCCCGGTGAGCGTAGTTGATGCTCTCGATGATCTGGTCCTTCAGCCATTCCTTGACGTGAGCGCCGATAGCGCGCAGGCGCGGAACCCGGTTGATGACGTCGATGGCCAAATCGAAGCGGTCGATCTGGTTGAGGATTGCAAGTTCCAGGGGAGTATTGATGTTGCCTTTTTCTTTGTATCCGCGGACATGGATGTTGTCGTGATTGTTGCGCCGGTAGCTGAGTTTGTGAATCAGGGAAGCGTAGGAGTGGAAGTTGAAAATGACCGGCTTGTCGGTGGTAAAGAGCGAATCGAAATCCCGGTCAGAGAGCCCGTGCGGATGCTCCGACTCCGGCATCAGGCGGAAAAGATCAACGACGTTCACGAATCGTATTTTCAAATCGTGGAAATGCTCTTTCAGAATCGCGACCGCAGCCAGGGATTCCATGGTTGGGATGTCGCCGGCGCAGGCCATCACCACATCGGGATCGTCACCGTCATCGGTGGACGCCCAGTCCCAGATGCCGATGCCCTTGGTGCAATGGGTAACAGCTTCTTCCATGGTCAGGTACTGCAAGTGTTCCTGCTTGTCAGCGACAATCACATTGACGTAATTGCGCGAGCGCAGGCAATGGTCGGTCACACTGAGAAGGCAGTTCGCGTCGGGCGGCAAATAGATGCGGACAACGTCCGGGCTCTTGTTGGTCACCACGTCGAGAAATCCAGGGTCTTCGTGGGTAAACCCGTTGTGGTCCTGCCGCCACACCAGCGACGTTACGAGTATGTTGACTGAGGGTACAGGCGCCCGCCACGACAGTTCCTTCTTCGATTTCTCGAGCCATTTGGCGTGTTGGTTGAACATGGAATCGATGATGTGTATGAAGGCTTCGTAACTGGAGAAAAGACCGTGGCGACCGGTGAGAACATACCCCTCAAACCAGCCTTCCAGCGTATGCTCGCTCAGCATTTCCATGACGCGGCCAGAGACATCGAGTTCGCCGCCGTCGGCGTCTTCCGGCTTGAATTCGGCAACCCAGGTCTTCTTCGAAGCGGCATAGATCGCCGTAAGCCGATTGGACGCAGTCTCATCGGGTCCGAAGACGCGGAAGGAATTCATGTTGCGGCGCATCACCTCGGCAAGAAAGTGTGCGAGCACGTCGGTGGGCGGAGCGTAGGCCGCACCGGGATTCGTAACTTTGAAGGCATAGTCGCGAAAATCCGGAAGTTCGAGTTCTTTACGCAACAGTCCGCCGTTGGCATGCGGATTAGCAGAAATGCGGCGAGCCCCCGTAGGCGCAAGTTCCTGCAGTTCTGGTATGAGTGTTCCATTGGCGTCGAAAATCTCTTCCGTCTTGTAGCTGCGCAACCACTCTTCCACGAGCTTCAGGTCCTTCGGATTCGCGACCGGGTCGGCTATGGGAACCTGGTGCGCGCGCCAGGTTCCTTCCACCTTGTGGCCATCAACCTCTTTCGGGCCAGTCCATCCCTTCGGGGAGCGAAGTACGATCATGGGCCAGCGCGGGCGCGTGGGGTCGCCGGTCGAGCGGGCGTGCTGCTGGATGGAGCGAATCTCAAGAATGCATTGTTCCAGAGTGGCCGCCATTTTCTGATGCATGGCAAGCGGGTCGTCGCCTTCGACGAAATACGGTTTGTGGCCGTATCCGATCAGCAACGATTCCAATTCCTCGTGGGGAATGCGCGCCAGAACCGTTGGATTCGCGATCTTGTAGCCGTTGAGGTGCAGCACCGGCAGAATCGCTCCATCGCGAATCGGATTCAGGAATTTGTTGGAATGCCAGGAGGTCGCGAGCGGTCCAGTCTCCGCCTCGCCGTCGCCGACTGCCACCGTGACGATGAGATTCGGATTGTCGAATGCCGCTCCGTACGCATGGGAGATGGAATAGCCCAATTCACCGCCTTCGTGAATGGAACCGGGAGTCTCCGGTGTGCAGTGCGAGCCGATCCCTCCGGGGAACGAGAACTGCCGGAAGAACTTGAGCAGGCCCGCTTCGTCGCGGCTTTTATCGGGATAAATCTCCGAGTAATAGCCTTCTAGATAGCAGTTGGCGAGGGTCGCCGGCGCGCCGTGCCCAGGGCCGGAGACGTACATAACATTCAGCTCGTACTTGCGGATAAGCCGGTTCAGATGCACCCAAATCAGGGATTGACCCGGATCTGATCCCCAATGACCCAGCAGACGATTCTTGATGTGCTCTTTCTTAAGCGGTTCGCGGAGCAGCGGGTTCGCGCGAAGATAGATCATGGCCGCCGAAAGATAATTGCAGGCCCGCCAGTAAGCATGCATCTTGCGCAGCTCTTCGGACGTAAGCTGCGGTGAGATTTCCGTCATACCAGCCATTCGATGTTTCTCCAACGATTGACTATCTGGCCATCCCCGAGCAGGTCCCACACCTTAACAGCCTAAATCTTGCGCGGAGCGGATAGACGCTAAAGACAAGAGCGACTGTGCTACAGGCGAGACTAGGTTCTTCTGATGCCGAAGGCGGACGACATGACTTATAGATATCGGATAAAAATGACCTCCATTCGGCTCCCTTTCAAACCGTCGAGACGTCAACGAAAGCGTGCAGGAGCGGCAGGGCACGCTGGAACTCTCTTCTACGGGCCGTGGATCCGGAGTGGCGCAACCGCCTCATCTGGGGGAAGGAAGTTCATCCCGCGACGCTTGGCCAAAGTGTCCCCAATCGGCATCTTTATCTGATCAATTTATGTAAACCCGATGCTACAGCAGTGATAAGGATCGCGACGGCAATCAAAATAAATCGTGTCTTAATGAGCTTTAGTTGGGGGCTGTTCACTCGTTAATGATACTCCCAGCGGCATAGTCTTCAATGGGTTCGACGTCAGCGGTTGGGGCTTAAACGCCTACCGGTAGTCATGCTAACTTCGTCGCAACATTCTACCGATGTAAACCGGGCGTACGATCTCGGCACAAATTCTTATCTAGTGAAACCAGATACTGCTTCTCAATTGGAACAGTTAGCATCCAAATTTCAGACCCTACCCTGCGACGGTCGATGAGTGATATGGCGAATTTGCATGCCGACACTGTAATTCCGGCGTCAACAATCACTGGCGGGAGTTCAGCTTGTCGAGCGTGCGCTTCAACAGTTCAAGCTTCTGCCCAGCTTCACCGAGCTTCCCTTCAGCCGTAAGGCGCTGGTAGTCGGCGAGGTCTTTGGCTGCCTCCGCGATAAGCGCCTCCCGATCTGGGACGGGCTGAGTTGACACGGAGGATGCCGTTGTCTCACGCACTGTTTCTGTCGGCGCAGCCGCTGGCGTTATGGACGAGGCCGCTCCACCGAAGAGAGCCGCCATTGCGGACGGGAAAGTAGGTCCGTACGCGAGCTTGTCCTGCAGCGCAAGGACGACCAGGCGCAACTCCGGCATCGGACTGCGCTCGGCTTGCAGATAAATCGGCTCAGCGTACAGCAACGCACGGCCACACGGTATGACGAGCAGCGCCCCGCGCCGCACGTGCGAGCCTTGCTGGTTCCACAGTGTCAATTGCCCTGAGAGCTGCGCATTCTGATCGATTCGTGCCTCGATTTGCAGCGGTCCGTCGACCAGCCTGGATTTGGGGAAGTTGTATACCACCGATTTACCGTATTGAGCGCCATCGCTGCGCCCCGCAATCCAGCCAATCAAATTATTTCGATTCGCCGGCGTGAAGGGCAGTATCTCCACAAACTCTTCGCGGGGCTCGTCGGGCAGTTTCATCAACACGAAGTTCGGCTGCATGGCCTCTGCCGTCCGCTCGCCGCCCTCGCTCATACCGACTTCGGTGGCCACCGTCCACAAATCTTCGCGGTTGTAAAAAGCCTGTGTGTCTGTCATGTGATACAGACCGTAAACTTGCGCCTGCATTTTTAGCAGCAACTCGGGGTAGCGCACGTGCTTGCGCAGGCCGGCCGGCATGGCCGACGCATCTTTGAACAAAGTGGGGAAGATGCGGCGGTATCCAGCGATGATCGGGTCCTCGTTATCGAATACGTAAAAAGTTGTCGTGCCATCGTAGGCATCGATCACGACCTTGACGCTGTTCCGCATGTAGTTGATGAGCTCACGACCAAGATCGTAGTGGGTCGAATACGGGTAGCCATCTGAAACGGTAAACGCATCCATGATCCATGACAGGCGGCCGTCGTCGCCGAGCACAATGTATGGATCCGGATCGTAGGTTAGGAATGGCGCT
>DASYGR010000352.1:0-10986 GCA_035999525.1 Terriglobales bacterium | reverse complement strand
AGCGTCGGCGTGCATGGTCCGAAACTTGTACATCCGGAACGGCACGCCGAGGTGCCCGACGCGGTCCTGTCGGAAGAAAACCGGACCTTGCGAATCAATTTTAGTGAGCAAAGCCAATAGTAAGAAAACCGGCGTTCCCATTAACAGAAGAAACAGAGACCCAATTACGTCCCCCACCCTCTTCGCAAAATCGTACCCCAGGCGTTGCGAGCTACGTCCAAACGAGGCAAGCAAAATCCCATCAATGTCATCGTAGTCCACTAAAGAATCGGGCGGAATGAAATGTGTAGGGACGAACGAAACCCGCGCATTCGCTGCCAGCGCTTCGTTTGTCGTGTGCATGAACTTCTCATGCGAGATC
Source organism: Terriglobales bacterium (assembly GCA_035999525.1). GTDB lineage: Bacteria > Acidobacteriota > Terriglobia > Terriglobales > Acidobacteriaceae > PALSA-188. The sequence continues at coordinate 10,625 of DASYGR010000352.1, read as the reverse complement.
ATCGGAATCGCAACGATCACCACCTCAGCGCCGTAATGGGTAATTAAGTCTCTCTGTACCGGACCACATACCACGGGCGCGGACCGACGCCGCTCGTAGCCCATTTCGAATACCACTCTGCCCGCCTGGCTGGCATCATCGTCCACAAAGGCAAGCGGCTCCAGACCCAATTTTGGCGACCTGCTCAGCGCCGAAAACACCCGCCTACCCGTGGACCCGGAGCCGTAGATGATAACTTTCTCGACGCCATAGCCTCGTGAATATAAGGTCCGCACCACAAGGTAGACGAAGTGTTTCTCAACGAACAATGCGAGCGGAACAGCGGCCAGACAGATCAGCAAAAGCCACCTTGATACCAGAAAGCTGGTAAAAAAACTTACAGCAAAAGCGATCAAGAACGCCTGCGTCGAGACTCGCAGCACCTGTTCGGTCTCACGAATCCGCAGCAGGCCATTTCCGCGCTTGTAAGCGCCGACTCTGTCCAGCATCAACACAACTACAATCGCAAAAACAAAGGCCACGCCCACTACGCCTCTGAGCCGGTATTGGATGTGTTTACCTATATCCGAATCGTAGTAAGCAACGTAGGCGAGGGCTACCGCGAAGGTTACCGTTAAAAGATCTATCACCACTTCCAGGGCAGCGACGGAACGCCGGAAACGGGCCGCTGCGCCACGCTTCCCAACCACGTCCACAAGATTTATTTTTATCTCAGAGGCTCGAAAACTAGCTTTTGAAGGCTCGCTTATGCCAATTGACGAATGCATCGCACTCCTTGCTGATGAGTTATTTAATTATTAACCTATCACTTACTTAGCAGGGGCCCTTGTTACTTTTTGAATTCCCAATGTGGATAAAACGTCAGCTGGATCGAGGTAGTAAAATCGGTTTGCCCCGACGGCGAAAGAACAGGAAATCGCCACTCTTCGTATTGCAACAGACCCGACAACGCTATTCCCGGACGCACCATAAAATCACTCCTTAGGCTGTAATCATTCAAGTGGCCGCCGCCAATGAAGTCTTTTTGCGATTCCTGATTCCGATATTGGAACTGCAGCTTATTGCGGGGGGACAAGGAGTAGGTCAACCATGCCTGGCCTCCCTGACCGTCGCGACCGACCCAACTTCCCATTAAGTTCCCATTATTTGTGTACCCATCACGAAACCGGCGCTGATCAAAGTAAACGAAGCCCGGCGGGAATTCCTTCGTATGCGTGGTTCTAAGAGCCTCTATCCGAAGTTCTAGCTTGGGCATCTTTGGAATCCGCGGCATATAAATTCCGGGATTCACGGTGGGACGGGTAGACCCAATCGGCGAAATTTCGTCCACAACCAAGGAGTCGCTATACACAGTTAACCAGTTCCGTAGCCCGGGAATTCGATAGCTGAAATCAAAAGCTGAGATGCGCTTTCCGGGGTTTGTGGCAGCAATCGTTGAATGGACGTAGTATGTTCGAAAATAGTTGCCCAAGGTCACCGGCAACCCCGGCCCTCCAAACATCGCCGTGACACCCATACCAAATTCCAGATTCTGCGTGGGTTTGAAGCTGATTTTCTCTCCATGAATAAACGGCTGAGGCGAGATATTAGGACCGGCGATTCCAGGAAAGCCCGGGTACGAAGGCGGACATGTGGAAGAATCACACTCCTCCCATCTCTGTCCTGAAAGTTGTCCAATAAAATATTGTAGCCGGACTGGCCCTAAAATCTTGGATATTAAGGGGATATTGTATGCGGAGGGCGTATCAATCTTAAACATCGGAAATGGCCGCGCATTATTGCTCATCAACAAGGAGCCGGCCTCGCTTGGACCCATCCACTGACTCTGTTCTCCAAACGAAAACTCTACATTACTTATCTTGAAAGAGATTGTGCTATTGAGTAATCGAAAACGATTTGCCGTGGATACGCCATCCGGAAAAGGCGGGGTGAAGTCGGCAGCCGCAGTAGCAGCTAACGTTCCAAGGGGTTCCGATGCGATTGCCGGAGCGTGCTGATATTCACCTTGGACCGAAATCGCGAAAGGCCCCACGACCGCATGTGAGGTGAAACCGGTGACATTGTCAAAACCTTGTCCGTACGGCCGGCCATAGTCGTTAACAATGGTTTGCCCGAAATGGTAGCCATCGGTCAGTGGCTTGCCGGAAATTTCAGTGCTTCGAGTGTAGACAGAGTCCAGACTCGCCCCAACATTCGCCGCCCCGTCTAGCCTCGCGGTTTCAGCCTCAAATTCCGCCTGCAAAGCTTCATACAGCTTTGCGGCATGGGCATCCTCTTGCTCTGATTCATCTGCAAGCTGATCTCCCGCTTCTTCCAGTAAGCGCGCGCATTCCATGCGAGTCCAAGGGCGCATCCCCAAATACCCGCTATGTATGTAACCCAGTGCCGCTAATCGTTCGAACGCGGGATACACCCAGCTACCCACTGGCACATACGGGGACCCCATGTTATTAGGGTTGCGAGTTTCCTCGCTGTCGTCTTTCGGAAACAGATCGCCCCACGCGGCTCCGCCCAAAGTTTGATCGTGGTGCGAACGATAGACTTGGCGTCCGAAATACCAACCCAAAGCGCCGCCGATGAAAACATCAGACGAAAAATGCTGTTGTGACGTTACCCTCGTTATAGTGACGGTAGACGCCAGGCCGTAAGCAAGAATCTGACTCAATGTGCTGGGATACTCGTGCGCCCAAACGCTAGCGATGGACCAAGCGAGGGCTGAGTGCTCCGACGGAAAAGACTGGCCGCCTTGAAAAAATCTTCCATCGCCGCTACCCGCGTTCGGTCTTTCGCGTCGCGCGATTTCTTTCAAAGCGTAAGTCACGCCAGCGGCATCAATGGCAGCCTCACCGCTTAACAATCCGGTCTCACTTAGATGATCGTTGTGCGTCATTTCACCTAACAGATAGGAGGCCCCGCCGATCCCGATCATGGAATAGGCGGAATAATCAGATACGTGCAAGCTGCGAGTCAGTTGGTTCGGTTTATTCGGGATCTGCTTCGAAATCCAGCTATCACTCGCGATCAGGGTTGCGGCAATTCCCGCGGTCGGAGCAATCCATTTAAGGTCCTTAATTTTGAAATGAGCGGGAGACGTCCAGAATTCTTTTTGATCCGATGCAATGTGTTTCAGGAATGGAACGACCAGGTGGTTATCTGGATCCTCTCCCGGCTCGAGTCCGTATTTGGATTCAGCTTTCCATTCACCCCTGTCTTGAGGACTGGTCGTGGTTGATACCGGGTCGTTGGCGGACGCAACCGGCGTAGTATTATTTTGCGCGGCCGCGCTCTGGACGATCAACACTCCCAAAACCAACAAGAACACTCGCTGACAAAGCACACCATACGTCATGAGCGATTAGAAGCTTCTAGCCACGCTCACGGCTATGCCCACGGCCGAGACCAGTTGCGCTACTTGAAGCGTATTTTTCCAGTTGATCGGGCCTCCGAACGCGCGATCCGGAACCACAACCGTGTCGCCGGGCTGAAGAGAGGCTTGCAATACACCTCCGCTAAATAGTCCACCGGAGCCGCCAGCCACGGACCCATCCGCCCGGATCACAAATATGGCCCTCTTGTTAGCCATTGCCGTCGGACCACCTGCCTGCTTGAGGTACCAACTGGCGCTCCTTCCCGGCCTGAATGTCACTGCCGTCGGGTTATACACTGCTCCGTCAATCATGACTAAGTTAGGCCGCTTGGGAATGTAGATCACATCCCCCGCACGAACTTGAATATCGGCCGCGGTATTAACCCAGTGGGTCGTGTTTAAGGGGACGTGTATAACCATGCGGCCCGGTGGGGGCGTGGTTTCCAACTTATCGAGGGTGTTTTTCCACTGCAACATCGCGGCTTCACGGGTCGTCGGATCAAGGTCGCCCGCGTCTTTTAATCCGGCGCCTTCTTCCTTCACCTGCCGCACTAATTGAACCCGGTTTATTTCTTCCAACTGACGAACCTGGACGCGCTGAAAAATAGCACCGTAGGGATAAGCATCCTTGCGGAATCCGCCAGCACGAGCCAGCACCGAACTGAGACGCTCGCCTTCCTGAATGCCGTACGTTCCGGGGTGTACGACTTCGCCCTGGACTGCGATTACCGCGCCCAAATCATTCCATCCCGTGAGCTGCCGGATGGTAAGGACATCACCGTCATGGAGGCGGACATCGGTGTCGGGTTCTCCCGCCAAAGCCCTGGCGATTGGAATTTTCTCGTGGTCGCCGACTATTTTTTCTCCGTGATCCACGGTATATCGCGTGAGGTCGGCCTCTTCTGTGTAAGCACTTCGCTTCAGTCCGCCAGATAGCCGAACCAGGTCAGACGCATTCATGCTCTCGCCCAGCGGATACTTTCCAGGCCGCGCGACTTCGCCCTCTATGGTCACGACGGCGGGATCAGTTTTCGAAAGATTCTTGTGCACGAAGACCCGATCTTTCGGCTCCAACAGAATATTTTCAGCGGGATCCCCGGCGAGAGCCTTGTTCAAGTTGACGCTAAGGACTTTCAGTTGACCATCTTCGGCGGATCGGAAAACCTGTACATCGTCAAGCCGCGCTTTCGGGGTAGTGCTTCCGGCAAGAAAAATTGCGTCCCGCAGATACGTCGCGCCGTTGGTGACATGATCGCCCGGATCCCTGACTTCGCCGGATACGGTGATCACCGGTGAATCCTCAAAATCAAAACGCCCAAAGACCCGCACCGTGTCAAATGGCTGCAAAGATAAATCTTGCTCTTTGCCAGCGAGAGCATCTCCAAGATTAAACGCGATCACTTCCGGCTTGTAGTCCGGCGCTTTAAGGCGAATGACTTCCGCATGTTGCAGATAGGGCTCGGGCAACATGTCTTTGTAGGATTTAATCAAGTCACTAACGCGCATCCCGTCTCGAAACGCATACTTTCCCGGACGGAAAACATGGCCATCCAAATAAACGGTTTTATCGGCAAACGCAACGATCGGCGAAATCTTAATTTTGTCGCCATCCTGAATCTTGAAATCTTCCAGCGCTTTGTTGACCGATTGTTCGTTGTTCGTCTCCGGCACTTCCAATGCCAGCATCGTTCGGCTCTCATGAGCCTCGACGCGTTCGACATCTATATGGCGTAGCGTGCCCGACGGCAGTACGCCTCCGGCCAATTCCAGCACTTCGGCAAGATCATCCTCGTCCGCCAGTTCATAAATTGCCGGACGCCGCACCATGCCCTCAATAGTGACTTCGCGTCCGATGGGCGGAACTAATAAAGTATCGCCCGCTTCCAATCGCTGCATATTGGCTCGGACTCCATGCAACAGAAGGTCATAAATATCAACCTTCTCGATCAACTGATTTCCCCGCATATGCTTAATGATGCGAAGGGAGCCGCGAGAAGTGGGGCCTCCCGCCTCGTACAAAGCGTTGAGCGGCGTCGAAAGCGAACTGACATCGTATGCACCGGGATACTCCACATCTCCGACGACGTACACTCGCACAGTGCGCAGTCTCGCCAGGGACACATCGGCTTGCACTTCCCGAAACTGGCTCCTCAATACGTTCTGAACTGTATGTTGTACATCTCCCAAAGTACGTCCAGCCACTTGGACGTCGCCCACCTCAGGAAGAGCAATTTTGCCTTCGCGATCCACGACGCGGCGCAATCGCAGTGAAACGCCTCCCCACAAGTCAATGCTAAGGCCATCGCCTGGGCCGATTACATAGTCGGGTCCGGCCGGAACATCCATTGGCAATGCGTCAACATTCCCCAACCCATTCTGAAAAATATCGGAGCCAAAGCGCGTCAGAACCGGCTGCCGTTGCGAATACTGTGAGTAAAGATCGTAGAGCGAAGGAATATCGGCGTAGGGATTGGCGTGATGAGCAAGAACTGGTTGATCGAGCTTGGAAGGCAATTGCCGGGGCGGCCGCCGGGGCATCTCGTAGGACGTTTGTTCAGGAAACTGGTTTCCGGAACTACCCGATTGGTCTAGAGACTGGCCTAGTAGCGAAGCTGCCAACCCGCTATTCCCGAGTGCGCTGCTACCCGCACCACCGCTCAAAGCCGTATTCAACTGCGCCGCGGGACTCATCGCGTTTTCGCCACTCATTCGCGACGCAGACAAGGATGACAGTTGATCAGGACTCATACTTTGCATTCCCAAAACGTCAAGCGGCAACCCAGTTGAGTTTCCACCGCCAAGGCCGCCGCCTCCGCTGCCGAAACTGTCTATCCCGGTGTATTGTGTGGAATCACCGTTGGAGGGCTGCGATTGTGCTCGCTGAACCGCGCGCCGGGAATCGTACGGCTCGGGACCGGACGGCGGTTGCTCTTGTTGTTGTTGCTGCTGATTATCAGATTTGGGCAACACCTGGTTTCCTGAATCATGACGCCGCCAGAATTCGTCCTCAGTTTCCGCGGTCTGAGGACCCCGCCTCATTCGTTGCCCTCCCATCATTTCCTCTCGTGCCAACTCTTCCCTGGTCGGCTTTACGCGGATATATTCGCGATTTTCTATTTCCTGGGTAATCAGAACGCGGACATTCCCGTCGCGTACGACCTCTTGATACAACGCCTCATCAGTCAAATCTTGCGGATCCAGTATGCGGCCCTGCGCATACGCGGTGCGCACTAGCATCTTTTTCACTTCGAGAAGAAGACCCGGCTCTTTCTCAAGGATCGCGATGATATTTTCCGCCGATAGCGATACCATCTGCTCTGCTTCCTTCTCCGCACGGGAAGTGGTCGTCGTCATTTCCGTATTTTGAACACGATTCCCAGCACGATTCGCCTGTGTCTCTTCTTGCGCGAATGACGACGGGATCGCAGCTGTCAGCAGGAAAACGAATGCGGTAACAGAACTTATGACCCGGGATGGAATTGACCTTGAGTAATGCATCACATGGCACCTCGATTGGCAAATGTGAATGCCAATTGAATCCAACTGCGTGAGGGGTGGAAGAGGCTGGACCCGATTGGGATGGAATGACTACGCTGGTTCAACGTCACCTTCGTCCACCTCAACCGCGACCGACCTCTGAATTAAGTGAATGGATAGAACAACACGAAACTTTTCTTTTCTGCGAATCAGGATACCTTCCATACCGAAAAATGGTCCGCTACGAACCCGCACACGCTTGCCGACGGTCAGATATGGATGCGGCTCGAATCCCCGTGCGCGTGCCAAGCCATTTCGCAGCGACTCGATTTCAGCATCGGGCAGCCGGGCGGGCTTGCCTTGAAAACTGACGAATTGCACCACTCCCGGTATTCGTAACGCTTCGAGCCGGTCCTTGAGGGGAATGTGCACAAAGATGTATCCCGGAAACAGCGGTAGCTCCAGTTCCTTGCGTCGGTCCTTCCAGCGGCGCACCGATTTATATAGCGGAAGGAAGCACTCAATACGATACCCTTCCATTAACTGCTGAACTGTCTTTTCATGCCGGGGATTCGTATGCGCCGCGTACCATCTCGTCTCCAAGTATTCTGACGGCACCGGTGATGACGATGCATCGGTTAAAGCTGCCGTAGAATTGCCCGCCTCGATATTCAATGGATTCATTCGCGAAGAACCTTCCACAGCTTCGCCCCCTCACTTACATGGCACGCGTGAGATAACCCGAGGATATGCAATCATTCCATTAGTAAAACTTGGCCCAAGTTCTTAACTACTCTGTCGTGAGCGAGCACGCCCAGGCGCAGACCGCCAATCGCCTCACACGAGCATTCAACATATCGAATTTCGGAATTGGTCCGGCTTGAATAGGTATACCGTGCACAGAAAACAGCATTGTCCTTCGAAATGGTGTGGTTTTTAATTTAGAGAGGCGCTCAAAAAGTATATCCCAATTGGCCGTGATTCGCTCTGAACTATTGCCTAACTCGGCACCATGCAGGCACACAAATCCACGATGCATGGGTACCCGAACCCAGGTTGAGTCAGAGAGTTGCGTTCCAATTCCCGTTTTGCAAGAAAGATAGGATGCACAGAATTTCCGGCTCAGTATTTCCACCTACTTGTGTCAGCGTTCATGCCTTCACGGTGAGTACAGCTTGCTGAATGTGCCAAGGCCAATCTCAGTGAAGTCTAGGGCCTTCCCCATTTCGTATATATTTGTTTCATGGTGGAAAACGTAAAACGCCGAGTCGTGATTACCGGCATGGGAGTTGTTAGTCCCAACGGTGTGGGAAATTCGGCTTTTTCTGAAAACATTCTTGCTGGGAAAAGTGGCGTGAGCCGCATCTCGCGATTCGATCCCGATGAAATTCCGGTGCGCATTGCCGGCGAGGTTCGTGATTTTGACGAACTCGCTTGGGTCGAGAAGCGCGATCGCAAACACGTTTCTCGCGTGTTGCCGTTGGCGATTGCCGCGGGCACCGAGGCGTTTCGTGATGCGGGAATTGATCCCACTTCCCTCCCTCTTGCCGAGCGGCGGCGCTTCGGAGTAATTATGGGCTCTGGCGGCGGATCGCAGGAATTTACCGAAGAGCAATACCGGCTTTTTTTCCGCGAGCAATATAAATCCATGAGTCTGTTTTGCGTTCCCACTGGCGTGATGGGTGCGCTCTCCAGCGAATTGAATGTGCGCTTCGGATTGCGTGGCGCCAGTCATGTGATCACTACAGGATGCACTTCGTCCACCGATGCGTTTGGATATTCGGTGCGCCAGATTCAGTCGGGACGGCTCGACATGGTGCTGAGTGGAGGCGCGGATGCTCCGATTGCGCTCGGCATCATCAAAGGATTCATCCTGATGAAAATTTTGACCGATTCCTGGAATGATTCTCCCGAACAGGGATCACGCCCGTTTTCGGTGGATCGCGATGGATTTGTGCTGGCCGAGGGTGCATGGATGTTCATCCTCGAAGAATACGAGCATGCGCGCGCGCGCGGCGCAACCATGCTCGCGGAAGTATGCGGCTATGGCTCCACATGTGAGGCGTTTCACCGAGTGCGATTACAGGAATGTGGCGAAGAGCCGGCACGCGCCATCGGCTTGGCAATGAAGGAGGCAGGCATTTCCGCCGACAATGTTGATTATGTAAATCTCCACGGTACATCCACACAGTTGAATGACCGCATCGAAACACGCGCGTTGAAACTGGCGCTTGGCGACCGGGCAAAACAGGTTCCGATGTCAGCTTTGAAATCCCAAATCGGGCATCCGCAGGGAGCGTGCGGAGCGGCTGGAGTAGCGGCCACCATCGTGGCGATGAAACGTGGGCAGATTCCGCCGACCATCAATCTGACGAATCCCGATCCAGAATGTGATCTGGATTATGTGCCAGATGCCGGCAGAAAAAAAGTAATCGAGCACGCAATCTGCAACTGCATCGCTTTTGGATCGAAGAATTCGGCGTTGGTGCTGAAGAATTGCGCGTAGGGCAATCATGTAAGGAACCAAGGATCACCAGGTGTTTGCGAAACTTTGCTCGGCCGACGACGAAAACGGCCGAGGTCATTTAAGTTAAGGACGAAATTATGGATGATTTGCACTCAACACTTGTCGCGGCGCTTACCGAACGCTATACCCACCTGGCATGCAAAGTGCGGGAGTTGGCAGCGCCGCTTAGCGACGAACAGTTCTGGAGCAAGCCGTTTGCCTTCGGTAACAGCTTCGGGCATCTGGTGCTGCATCTTACAGGTAATTTGAATTACTACATTGGGGCTGAGATTGGTGGGACCGGATACGTCCGCGACCGCGACCGGGAATTTACCGAAACCAACCATCCCAGGAAAGAAGAAACGCTAAAGCAATTTGATGAAGCCGCGGATGTTGTGATTCGGACTTTGATGTGTCAAACGAGTGGGGACTGGGCAAAAGAATATACCGCGGTTCGCGAAGAAGACGCCCACAACCGGCTGATTATTTTTTTGAGATGTGCGACCCATTTGCATCATCACGTCGGCCAGATGATGTACTTGTGCAATGAATTGAAACAGTTGGAGGCGGAGAAGACCAGTCTCCAGTCAAAGGAGCAGGTGGCGGGATAGAAGCTGAAGCCTAACCAATGGCGAAGAATATTCTTTTTACGTAGACGTCATCCTGAGGGACTTTCAGTCCCGAAGGATCTCGCGCGTCGGCAACTCCTTCGATTCCCCGCTCCGCTGATCTTATTGATCCTTCAATTTTAGCTTAGATTTATTTTCTTCCAGAAATTCGCGGAGCTTTTCAGAAGCTTCCAACAAGCGTGTCCATTGCTCGTAGTAGAGGGTAACTGGGAAACGTCCCAGGCCATACACGCTGACGCCTCCTTTTTCGCTCACACGAAATTCGAGACTTCCGGTGCGACGCGGTTGTTTTTCCAGTTCGGCCAACCGGGCTTTCAACTCTTCATAAGTAGGTTCAGGCATTTTGATTCCTCTGAAAATGAAATGATCGTTCCATGATAGGGGTTAGCCGCGGATTCGTCGAGTTGATGTTCGTCATCATGATGCATTTTGACGTTTCGTTAAACTTCAAGCATTCTTCACATGCTCGGGGCGAAATCCGACACCTACTATTCGGGCCGGAATGCGACGCAGAACTGGAAAACGCCGCAACAGTTTCAACGGCCAAGGGAGCGACAAGGGCTTGTTGGTCGAAAGAACGCGCACAATCACGTTGTCTTGCACAAAAAGCTGGACTCGCTGCGTGGCTCTCGTAGGAAACATTCTT
>DASYGR010000349.1:0-6521 GCA_035999525.1 Terriglobales bacterium | reverse complement strand
TGTCTTTATCAATCCGCCCACCCTTCTGTGGACAAGAGATAAGCGCCTCCGTAAGGCCGCCGAGCGTCTTGGAATTCACGCTAGTCTGCCTTAAGAAAGAAAACCCGTTCATCGGGGTATTTATCCAAGGATCCAGAAATTGATTGCAGCTACTCCCCTGCGTACGGGAATATAATCTTTTCCGCATGGGTGATGTGATGAAAAGCGCTCTTCTCGCTTTCACAATTCTGTTGGTGTTTTTCGGCATCTTTCCAGTTGAGCAATTCGGACAGAACTCGCGTACACAGGATGATCCCGACGAAACTCGGGCTCGCATTTTGATATCCGGGAAGGTAGTGCTGGATGATGGAACACCACTTCCGCATTCCGTAGCGGTGCAGACAACTTGTAAAGGGCAGAAGCGGATTGCAGCTCACACTGACTCCCATGGCCGATTCAGCTTCACAATCGGCGAACCTAATTCTGTTCCAGAAGCAATGGGCGGTGGATTTGAAGATGCCTCAGTTTCTGCCAAGGGAGGGATGTCCGTTGGCGATACTCCGAACGTTGCACATAACCTCCGGGAATGGAGAGGTTGCGGAGTGGTGGCAGAGTTGGAAGGTTTCACTTCCGAGGTAGTCGAACTCATGGCCCGCACTGGGGACGAAGGCGGCGATATTGGGTTTGTTACTTTACATCGTGTAGTCCCAGTCACGGGACTTACCATCAGCCCGACCAGCGCCGCTGCCCACGAACCAGCCAAGGAGGCGCTGGAAAAAGCGTACGAGCAAGAAAAAAACAACAAATGGAATGCAGCGAAAACGTCGTTGCAAAAAGCCGTGCAGATCTATCCTAACTACGCTGTCGCCTGGTTTGAGCTGGGGCGGGTGCAGTTTTTGCAGAAAGACCGCGAAGGCGCGGTTCATTCGTTCCTGCAATCCGTGGCGATTGATCCAAAGTTTCCAAGTCCGTATTTGGGATTGATGCAGATCGCAGCGCAGGGGCAGCAATGGAAGGCGTTGGCAGACGTCACAGCGCAAGTTATCTCGCTGGATTCCACTGCTTCTCCCGAGGTATGGTTCTTCAATGGCGTAGGCAACTACAATTTGAATCAGTTAGCCCGAGCGGAAAAGAGTGCTCGAGAAGGATTGCGGCTGGCCCAAGCTGGAATATCTTCTTGGGATTGTGCTCGAAGAGCAGCGTGACTATGCCGGCGCAAACGAGCATATGCAGGCATACCTTCACCTGATCAGCGATCCGCGAGAGGTCGAGGGCGCGCAAAAGGAATTGGCAGAAATTGCGAGGCTCTCCACCACCGCGGCTGCTCCCAAGGCAAGCCCGAAGAATTAGGCACGCTGGAGAAAGAGTGACTGCACTTTAAGATCGAAACCGCCCTTAAATATACGGGGTTCTCTAAACTATGGTTTTGGAAGGGTTTGGCTTAACTAGTATCCCCGCGTACACAAAGAATTACTTGACTTCCTCCAATTTCCAAGTAAAGTGGTTCGTTCCGAGGGTTAATTACTCGAAACCGTCTTACGTACTCCGCTAATACTTGGGCCAAAATCCAGAAATCTGAGAAACTTTCGGCACCTGCGGAGCATCTATACCAGTAAGTTCAAGCTCCTTACAACCCGTCTGAATTGTGCTACTTACATGTCCGGCGCGCCCGGCCTGCCGAGTCGCTAACGGAACACGGGGAAGCTTAATTAGAGTCAGGAGGACGAATCATGCGTTCTGATCGCGTTTTTGAGGCTTTACATACGTTGCGCAACCGGTATATGCTTTGTCAGCTTGCTTCCAAGGCTACCCGTAAGTTTCACAAACCAAATACCAGGATCCAGGAGACCATGAACGAAGTCCTGGACAAGATTGCAAGCTCGGAACGGCAGACGATTCTGTCCGAACCGGAACATTTTGCCGAGGCTCAACGGCGGGCTGCGTAACCAGCCCCGCCGTATTGCCTGCTAAGTGTAAGTCTTCCTGAATTTGACCGACCCCCCTTTGAAAATCTCCTCGCAGGTGACGAATGACCATCGCTGAATTGAAAGAAAAGAACATAACTGAGCTGACCAAGATCGCCCGATCTTTGGATTTGCCCGGAGCCAGTGGATTGCGCAAGCAAGACCTGATCTTCAAGATCTTGCAGGCGCAAAGTGAAAAAGAAGGACACATTTTTGCCGAGGGCGTGCTGGAAATTCTGCCCGACGGCTACGGATTTTTGCGCTCTCCCGACTACAACTATTTGCCTGGCCCGGATGACATTTATGTGTCGCCGTCGCAGATTCGCAAATTCGATCTGAAGACCGGAGACACGATCAGCGGGCAAGTGCGGCCTCCGCATGAGGGCGAAAAATATTTTGCGCTAGTGAAGATTGAGGCGGTTAACTTCGAGTCCCCCGACGAAGCGCGCAACAAGATTCTGTTCGATAACCTGACGCCGTTGTATCCGCAGGAGCGTTTGAAGCTTGAGACGTTGCGAGAGAACGTCAGCGCGCGGGTAATGGATTTGCTGACGCCGATCGGAAAAGGGCAGCGCGGATTGATTGTGTCTCCTCCACGTGCTGGTAAGACGATGTTGCTGCAAAATGTGGCGAATTCGATTACGACCAATCATCCAGAAGTTGTGCTGATTGTTCTTCTAATTGATGAGCGCCCAGAAGAAGTCACCGACATGCAGCGTTCGGTCAAAGGCGAAGTAATTTCTTCGACGTTCGACGAACCGGCTGCCCGCCACGTGCAGGTTGCGGAAATGGTGATCGAAAAAGCGAAGCGGCTGGTCGAACACAAGCGGGATGTCGTTATTCTTCTTGATTCAATCACGCGCCTGGCCCGGGCTTATAACACGATTGTTCCGCCTTCCGGCAAAGTACTTTCAGGCGGCGTGGATTCGAATGCGTTGCAACGCCCAAAGCGCTTCTTCGGATCGGCACGCAATATAGAAGAAGGCGGGTCATTGACGATTATCGCGACGGCCCTGATTGACACTGGTTCACGCATGGACGACGTGATCTTTGAAGAATTCAAAGGTACCGGCAACATGGAAATCATCCTCGACCGCAAGCTCGTGGACAAGCGGACCTTCCCGGCGATTGATATTCAGCGCTCTGGTACGAGAAAAGAAGAGCTACTGATTCCGAAGGAAGACCTCACCCGCATCTGGGTACTGCGAAAAGTGCTGAACCCGCTGTCTCCGGTCGAAGCCATGGAGTTGCTGATCGACAAGCTGAACAAAACGAAGTCCAACGGCGAGTTCCTGTCGAATATGAGCTCGCTGTAAGCGACGGCAGGGTTCTCGGAATCGGCCGGATTTTTCGCTCCTAGTTTGACGCCCCGTCGCCTTTCGGCGGCTTTCCGCGCCTCAGCGGACCGTTCTTCCCTGTGCCACAGACATCCAAAGGCACGCCAGACAGCTCTGGAACATGCGCCCCGTTACGAATCTTGCCCTTCCACCCAGCTCGCCGGAAGAGCACAAACCAACCTCAAAACGCGACCTGGTAATGGTTACCTTAGATTACTTTCGTCCATTGACCCTTCAACCACAGCTGCTAGAGTTTGGGAAGCGGAAAACCGCGAGTTTAGTAAGCAGACAGCGATGACCCCCAACCTCCAAACCGTGCTCTGGATCGCTCAGCCAATCCTTGAAATTACTGTCGTCGCAATCATGTTCGCACGGGGGAAGCATCGTATATTTCCAGTCTTCTTCACCTACATCGCAGCGCAAGTTGCCATGTTTTGTATATTGTTTCCGATACAGAAACTTGGGGCCTACAACGCGTATTTTTACGGCTACTGGATCGGCGCCCTAATCAGCCTTGTCCTCGGGTTCAAAGTAATTTATGAAATCTTTCAGGATGTTTTTCGACCCTACCATGCGCTGAAAGATCTGGGGTCAGTTCTGTTCAAGTGGTCTGGTTTAGTTATGCTGCTGGCGGGGATCGTAATCGCGGCGGCGAGTCCCAGTTCTCAACAGGGGTCAGCGATGGAAGCGTTCATGATTACGCAGCGCGGTGTGCGTGTGATCCAATGCGGACTCATCTTATTTTTACTGGTGTTCTCCAGGCATCTGGGCGTCTCCTGGAAACAGAACAGTTTCGGCATCGCATTGGGATTCGGATTTTATGCCGCGGTGGAGCTCGGCACGTTTGCGCTTTTCAGCTCCGGCCGTGAGTCCGGAAGAATAGTGGCGATCCTAACCGCCGGCGCCTACTGTTCGTCTATCTGTATGTGGCTCGGCTACTCTCTGGTAAAGACCTTCCCAAGAGAGATTGCGGCGAATCTTCTCGCCCCCCAAAGATGGAATCAGAGCCTCGCTGAGGTGTCAAATCCGGTTGGCGGAGATTCTCTCATTCCCATGTTTGAGGGTATGGTGGACCGAGCTTTTTCCCGGACACCAGGGCAGTCGTACATGACAAGCTATGCATTGGAAACCCCGACGCCAGGGTCATATTTTAAGGGCGGTTCCTCCTCCGCTCTTTCGCAATCTTCACCATTGCTGCCGGCCCGCTCTGTAAAGTTCTGAACCAGCCATAATTACCCGAAATAAGAAGGCGCCGCAGAAACGATTTTCCAGCAAAAAAACATTGACAATTCGCAACAATCCGCCCTTGCTTTTACACTTGTTTCTAACCGGCATGTTAAACCCTTCGGTTTCCTCGATTCCGCGATAGACCGTTAAAGCATTGGTTCCAATCTGGTTCTCTCGCTTTGGAAGCGTTCACTAAAGCCTTGACACGGCACTGTATAATCCCTGCCAATGAGGGTTTCCGCTCCCAGGAGATCCGCATAGGAGAAACACTAGATGAAGAAAGTAATCAAGATGTTAATTCTCGTGGCAGGTTTAGCTTGCGCGTTCGAGGCGATCGCTGCCCCGGTCGTGCCAGCTCCAGATGGTGCGCCACCGGCATTGTGCCGCTCAGGCCCGTGCCCGGACTAACTTGACAAGACATTAAGCCGCCCTAAACGGCTGTGGCCGACATTCGCAATTAGCAAATGTCGGCCCTTTTTATTGGACCGGCTCCCGTTTACGCGAAAGGTCTTTGCAAGCCCGGTCCATTTCTTCGGGACTCGAAATTGGAGGCTGGCAAGTGAAATTTGAGCAGATGATCGCCATGGCGTTTTGGCTTCCGGCGACTGACAACTCCGGAATAGTTTCCGCCAAAGCGCGCGGAAGATTGTGAGCAACAGCCTGGCTGGTTTCAAATCTCACAACCGCCTTGCCCAACCGAAAATCTTTCACCGCCGTCTTGTAAAGCTCTTCCGCTTTATCGCCTTTCCCGAGAATTGCAATTTGAGTATGCGCTGCAGAGAAATAAACTCCGGCAATAGCATAGGTTGCAGCGAAAATTCCGTACTGTCCTGCCAAGCCGCCTAATACTTCCATCGTCCGTTCGGCTCGCTCTTCGTATTCGCGATCATTTGTGTAGCCGTAAAGCCGTAGCAAGGCAATTGCAGCAACCGAATTTCCAGCTGGGGTGGGCGAATCCTGAAACGGCTTGCGTTGTGTAGCGAGAACACCCAAGGATTTTCGGTCGTCAGAGTTCCCTCTGCTTGTATCGAAGAATCCTCCAGAAGTCTCATCAAAGAAATGACTGACCATAGCATCGCCGATTTGGCGTGCAAAATTGAAATAGGTGATGTCGGAAGTGCTCTCGTATGCATCGAGGCATGCCACCGCCGTGAACGCATAGTCGTCCAGCAGACCCGAAACCTGGCTTCCCACGGGGATCGAGTCCGAATACGCGATCACATGCGATAGTCCAGTCTCGTTATTCCATCCTTTTGACAAAATACGATCCAACGAACGAAGCGCGAATCGCCGCGCGGATTCAAGGTCCAGGACTTTAGCGGCGTCCAGGTAAGCCGACACGCACAGCGCGTTCCAGCCGACATAGATCGTCTTGTCCACATACGGAGTGGGCCGCTTTAATCGTGCCGCATACATCTTTTCTTTTGCCGACCGAAGCAGTTCCTGAACACGGTCCAAAGACAACTTCAGCCGCGTCGATATTTCCTCTACTGAAGCGCGCACGTAGAGCACGTTCTTTTCCGGATTGTGGTGCATTTCGCCAACTTCATTAATGTCATAGTGAAGTTTCGCCACAGCCGATTCCTCTTCCGTGAGCACTTCATCCGTCTCTTTTACCGTCCAGGTAAAATAATCGCCGTCGTCATCCATCGAGTAATCGGCATCCTGCGAGGCATAGAAGCCGCCATGTTCGCGGTCACTCAGCCATTCATCCATCCAACGCATGATGTCGCGGGCGACAGCCGCAAACAACTCCGATCCCGTCGCTTGATAGGCATGAACGTAATTCTTTAGCAGCTCCGAATTGTCGTAACACATCTTTTCGAAATGGGGCACGATCCAGCGCTCATCCACTGAGTAGCGATGGAATCCACCAGCAAGTTGGTCATAGACTCCGCCGTGCGCCATTTTTTCAAGCGTGGTGACGAACGCTTCGCGCAATGATTCGTCCCCCGATCTTCCGTATTGGTCAATTAAGAGATCGAGAACTGCAGGATGAGGGAACTTGGGCGCA
>DASYGR010000332.1:0-5168 GCA_035999525.1 Terriglobales bacterium | reverse complement strand
GGTTTCGTCACCATCAATACGAAATCGTTGTGGACCCGGAAACCGCTCCCTATGCCGCTGGAGTTGACACTCTGCCGCGGGAGGAAATGGGCTCGCTTCCGCTTAAATTTGTCGTGGTATTGGGAGGCGACGGGACATTATTGTCGGCGGCCCGGGCGGTTGCGAAGGCGGGCATTCCAGTCGTTGGAGTCAATCTGGGCTCGCTGGGATTCCTCACGGAAGTGCCTCTGGAAGAAATGTATACGACGCTTCAGGGTATTGTGGAAGGCCGATGCACGGTGGAGAGCCGCTCCATGGTTCGGTGCGAGGTTGTACGCAAAGAGACCTCTGTTGCTCAGTTCGACGCGCTGAACGATGTGGTGATGGGCAAAGGAACCATCGCCCGTTTGAACTATTGCGAAGTATTTATTGACGGGCTTTTTGTGTCGAGCTACAAGGCCGACAGTCTGATTGTCTCGACGCCGACAGGCTCGACTGCGTACTCACTGGCAGCGGGCGGGCCGATCGTGATGCCTTCGGTGGAGGCACTCTTGATCACTCCCGTCTCAGCGCACTCTCTGACGCATCGTCCTCTCATTGTGTGCGATACGGCGAAGATCGAAATTGTCGTCAATACCGGACAGGACGAAGCGTACTTGAGTATTGACGGCCAGATTGGCATGCCGATTTATGACGGCGATCACATTCTTTGCCGCAAATCGGATCAGTTTGTGAAGCTTATGCGCATCAAGGGAACGTTTTTTGATGTGCTTCGCAACAAGCTGAAATGGGGACAACGGTAAACTTCCTCTGCGGACCGAATCACGAAATCCGAGGACGATGGTGGCGAATCCCTTGAAGTATCTGTGTTTTATTTTTTTGCTTTCGGTGATCATCGCGGCTGCGCCGGATTCGAAGATGGAAGCGAAACCGGCCGCGGATTTGATTATCAGAAACGCAAAAGTCTGGACGGGCGATTCGAACCATCCCGCGGCCGAAGCGGTTGCGGTCATCGGCGACCGAATCGTTGCAGTTGGGTCGGCCCGGGAGATTGATTTGTGGCGCGGACCTCGAACGCGAGTGATAGACGCCCGTGGAAAGTTACTGCTTCCGGGATTTAACGATGCGCATGTACATTTTGTTGAAGGCGGGGCGCAACTTGACTCCATTCAACTGAATGACGCCACCAGTGCGGCAGAATTCGCCCGCCGTGTTGCCGAGCGAGCTCACAGTACGCCGAAAGGCGAGTGGATTCTGAACGGAGACTGGGACGAAACGAAATGGACTCCGCCGCAGTTGCCTACGAGAGAATTGATTGATCCGGCAACTCCTGATAATCCAGTTTTTCTAGATCGCTACGACGGCCACATGGCTCTGGCCAACTCAGTGGCCTTGCGCATGGCAGGAATTACCGCGCAAACGCCGGATCCTCCCGGCGGGATTATCGTGCGAGATGAAGACGGGAATCCTACGGGCGCTCTTAAAGACGCGGCCAAAGATTTCGTTCTCAAGGTGATTCCTGCACTCTCTCATGAGCAGCGAATGCGCCAAGCCAGGCGGGCGCTGGCTTATGCCGTCTCCCTTGGGCTGACGAGCGTCCAGGAAATGAATGACGCGGAGACAGACAGTTTCGCGGATTTTGAAGTCTATTCTGAGTTGCTCGAACGCGGAGAACTCACGGCTCGCATTTATGTTGCCCCGGCGATCGCAGATTGGCAAAGGCAGGCAAAAGTTGGAGTCCGCCACGGATTTGGTTCGCCCTACCTTCGCATTGGCGCCGTAAAGGGATTTGCGGACGGGTCTCTCGGTTCACGCACGGCATACTTCTTTGAGGCATATAGCGACGCACCAAATACTTTTGGCCTCTTGAACAAAGAGATGCAGCCGCTATCCCGTATGCAGGACTGGATGATGCAAGCCGACGCCGCAGGCCTTCAGATTTGTACGCATGCGATTGGCGACCGGGCCATCTCGACGGTGCTCGATTTATACAGCGAGGTAGTGAAGGCTCACGGACCGTCTGATCGCCGCCTGCGCATTGAGCATGCGCAACATATGGCTGCGAAGGACTTCGATCGTTTTGCGCAGCTGAACGTTATCGCTTCCGTGCAGCCCTATCAGGCTGTGGATGACGGACGCTGGGCCGAAGAGCGCATCGGGCACGAGCGGGCGAGCCGCACCTATGCTTTTCGCACGTTCCTGAATCATGGCGTCCACCTTGCTTTTGGAACGGATTGGCCGGTCGTCCCGCTCAATCCTTTGCTGGGGATTTATGCGGCTGTGACGCGAGCTACGCTGGACGGGAAATATCCTGGTGGCTGGTTTCCTGAGCAAAAACTTACCGTGCCGGAAGCAGTTCAGGCTTACACCATGGGCTCGGCCTACGCGGAATTTCAAGAGAAAGAGAAGGGTTCGATCACTCCGGGAAAATTGGCGGACATGGTTGTGCTGAGCGATGATATTTTTTCGATCCCGCCAGCAAAGATTAAAGATGTGAAGGTAGTGAAGACGATTCTGGGCGGAAAAGTGGTGTGGGATGCAGAGAAGGACTCTGGGATTGCTAAAAGCAACTAGTCTTCCTGACGGAGCAGGTCGGTGATTGTCTCGCGACGGCGGATTACTTTCGCGGACTTGCCGTCCACCAGGACTTCGGCTGCACGTGGCCGCGTGTTGTAGTTGGACGCAAGGACCATTCCGTAAGCGCCCGCGTCCAGAATGGCCAGCAAATCGCCTTCGTTAACGGAGGGCAGGCTTCGGTCCCGCGCGAAAAAGTCCCCGGTCTCGCACACCGGACCCACGACATCTACGATCTCATTCGGTGAAGAGCCGTTTCCGGCTACCGCAACGATCTCGTGATACGCCTGGTAAAGCGAGGGACGAATCAGATCATTCATGGCGGCGTCTACCACCAAAAACTGTTTTGCACCGTTCCACTTTTTGTAAATCACACGGGTCAGCAGAATTCCGGCCGAGGCGACGATGGAGCGTCCGGGCTCCAGAAGAAGATGGACATCAAGCTTGCGTAATGGCTTGAGGAGCGCTTCGGCATAGTCCGCAACCCGGCCCTCAAATCCGGACGATCCTTTTTCGTATGAGATGCCGAGCCCCCCGCCAGCATCTACGTATTCAATCCGGTGCCCGTCGGCTCGCACTTGCAGCACCAACTCAGCCACACGATCCATCGCGGCAGCAAATGGATTCATGTCCGTAATCTGCGAGCCAATGTGAACGCTGACTCCTGCAATCTTCAAGTATTTTGTGGCGGCCGCTTTGGCATACAGCGCGCGTGCTTCGGCGATGGGAACTCCAAATTTGTGTTTTTGCAGGCCCGTGGAAATATAAGGGTGCGTCTTTGCAGGAACGTCTGGATTCACCCTGAAGGCAATTGGGACGGGCCGCTTTGCGTGCTCCGCGACTTCTGCAAGCACGCGCATTTCAGATTCGCTTTCCAAATTGAACAGTAGGATACCGGCGCGGATGGCGACCAGCATTTCATCGCGAGTCTTCCCTACTCCTGAGAACACGACACGCTTCGCAGCCCGCTTGTCAGCACGCACGACGCGAGCGAGTTCGCCTCCAGAAACAACATCGAAGCCGCAACCGGACTTCGCCAAGAGTTTAAGGATGCTAAGGTTCGAATTTGCTTTCACTGAATAGCAAATCGTATGTGGAACTTTGCGGAACGCCCGTTCAAACGATCCCACGCGTTCTCGAATGGCTGCTGCGGAGTACACGTATAAAGGCGTGCCAAAGCGATGCGCGAGTTGTGCCGCGGGGAGACCTTCGCAATGAAGAGCACTAGTGACGGCGCGCGGCGGTTCGCCGGATTCTCGGAGCCTGAAGAAGGCAAACCCGGGCGGGCGGCCGGGCAGCTGGGTCGTTCGCATTCTCAATTTTGCTTCCCGGGACCGCCTTTGACTTTAATCGCCACGACCGTCTGGTCGTCGAAGGTCTCTACTCCCAAAGCGTGTTCTGAGGCGGCCTTGAACAATGAATTCACGACGGACTCCGCGGAATTTTCGGAACATTCCGAAATCACCTTTTCCGCTCTGGTGCGGCCGAATAGTTCTCCTTTGATATTCGTCGCATCCAGAATTCCGTCGCTAAAGAAAACGAACATATCGCCGGGACTAGCTTTGAAAGAAAGTTCGTCGTATTCGGGATCTTCAAACAGGCCCAAAGGCATGCCCGTGGCTTCGATAATCTCGACTTTGCCGTCGTGGCAATAAACAGGACGCGGAAGGCCCGAGTTCGCAACCTGAAGAGTTCGACGAACATCGTCCCAAACCGCATAGATTATAGAAACAAACTGCGCCTCAATTTTTCGTTCAACCAGCGAGTAATTCACCGCGGAGAGCATTTCCGCCGGCCTAGGCTCGATTGGAGCATGCGACCGAAGAATGCCGCTCACAAGGGCGGCAAAAATTGCTGCGGGAGCGCCTTTGCCGCTTACATCCCCGATCACGATTGCGGTTCGCGATTGCGAGTAACTCACAAAATCGTACAAATCTCCGCCGATCGCTCTCGCCGGAGTAAACCTTGCGGCGATTTCCAGATTCGCCAGCTTCGGGAGGGAGTGTGGAAGCAGCCGGAATTGCAGCTCGCGGGCCATTGCGAGGTCGCGCTCGAGGCGCTTTTCCTGGCGTGCGATTTCTTCATACAGCCTTGCGTTTTCAATGGCGATTGCGACCTGCGCCGCCAGCGTGACAATGGTACGTTGATGATCTTCGGTAAAAAATCCCTTGCGCGTATGCTCGAGGTCCAGCACTCCGATAACTTTCTCTTTATAAATGAGCGGAACCGACAGCTCGGAGCGGGTCTCGGGATTCGTCTCAATGTAACGCGGCTCTTTCCTGACGTCACGAACCAACACGGCCTTCCGATGCAGCGCGGCATACCCTACGACTCCCAGCCCGAGCGGGATATCGTGCTTGAGGTGGATATTCTCCTTGAACCGTTGTGAGAAGCGGTGCTGCAATGTTTCTCCGCTGGCATCGAGCAGCAGAATGCTGAACATCTGGTAATCAATCAGGCGGCTCAACAACTCCCCAATGTGCTTGAACAATTCATCGAGATTCAAGATGGAAGTAAGCTCGCGCGCAATTTCATTTAACAACAAGAGCGTGCGCGCCTGCTTCGACATGCGGGTGTGCAGACGGGCATTCTCGATTCCGATTGCCATACGCGAA
>DASYGR010000314.1:0-5191 GCA_035999525.1 Terriglobales bacterium | reverse complement strand
GTGGAAAGTGTTAGTGCAGATCCCGATCGCCAAAGATTTCGGCGGTGAATACCTGCACGGTTGCCCCTGATTGCCAGGCGTTGGGTGACAGGCCCGCTTTCTTGCAAGTCTGTTCGAGAAAAGTAACGCGGTCCCAGCCATTCTCCAACGGTACTTGCGGCAGGAGCAAGCCGCGACGGTCGTCCTTGCTCACCAGGAGACCATGAATTCCGATTTCTACCTCTTCAGGACTTGCTGTCTTCAGCGGAGACAGAATGCTTAACGATATTTCTAACTCACGGGCTTCCTCAAGCGTGATGGGCGGAAACCGGGTATCTTCGAAAGCCGCGCCCCGTGCGGTTTCTACAATTGCCCGATGAAGAGGCGCAGTCGGCAGAGGGTAGCCAACGCAACCGCGCAGCTGGCTGTGAAGGTAGATCGTTGTAAATACTCCGCGTGGCGCGGCAAAGCGCGCGGAGGAAAGAAGAGTGATAATTTCGCGGTGCTCCAGCACGGATAATATCGCGTCGTGAACTAAGGCGAGGAGTTGGCGTCGTTCCACATAGGTGAATTCAGCGGCGCGGGGAATTGCCGTATTCCCTGACGCGTGCGAATCATTCGATTGCGTGGACATCCCGCTTCCTGCGCCGGCTTAGGACGAAGGCACGTCTCCGTCGCTTCACTACCTGCCGGTCAATCTTCGACCAGAATGCGGCAAAGTAATCCGTGGCTGACACGAGTGAAACCAGAACCATGAAGCCGATGGCGAAGCGCGCGATCCAATCCACGGGGAAAAAATACGGCCCGTAAACCGGCCACTCAGTCCAGCGATGATCAAGAATCACCGCTACGACGGAAACAATTTGCACCACCATTTTGAACTTGCCCAGGTCGCTCGCTTCAATCGTAAAACCTTCAGAGGCGGCTATCGAACGCAAGCCGCTTACCAGGAATTCCCGGCCTATGATGATGACGGCAATCCACGCCGGGACCAGCCGAGGATTGAACTGCACGAGAGTGATAAAAGCCGCCGCAATCAGAAGTTTATCGGCAAGCGGATCCAGCAACATGCCCATGGTTGTGATCTGACCACGCTTTCGGGCCAGGTATCCATCGATGCCGTCGGTTATGGAAGCGGCTATAAATAGCGCCGACGCCAACAATTCTCTTTCCCCGTTGACGCCTTGCAAACGAGTAGTCAAGAGAATCCAAATCAGCAATGGGATGCTGAAGATTCGGGTCAGCGTTATGGAATTCGGCAGATTCACAAACGGATGTCAGATTTATCGGCGGCGAGGGCGCATTCGCAGCTAGCTGCGATTATCCTCCTCCTTCAACTGTGAACGCAATGCACGTTTGGACTATGTTCCCGGGCATTTCGACGCGGTGTTTAATGCGGCGGCTGGTCCTTCCCATGTTTCTTCTGCTCTTCAGCTTGTTGTTTGAATCGCTGCTCTAATCGGGCGTAAACCTCCGGTATTTTATCCGGGTGCTGAACCAGATTCAGGAACATCGTTCTGATGTCGAATAATGGAAAACCAAAGAACGGGTGATATTGGGACGGCAGGGGAGGGCCACCTGAGCTTCCTGCGGATGGAATCGTTTGAGGCAGATGGACGGCAAGCATGCTTCCGCCCGCCAGGCTCTCATGCGGATACATTAATAGCCAGGGACAATTGCGTGAGTCGAGAATTAGGTTGGCGGAAACCACCGCCCATTGTCCGCCATCTCTTGCTGCCGGTTGCTGACAGTTCCATTCATAGGCACCTGGAACATCTTTCGTACTGTCAGTGAGTCCGTACCAATCGAGGGCGATTTTTTGCAATCCGCGTTGTTCGGCGAATCGCTTTACCTCTGGGATGGATTGGTTCCAGTCTACGTTCGAATCATTCATAAGGGTGTAGATGGGCCGCCCAAAGCTCAGTGAGTTCACATAAGGAAAGTAGTAGGGATAAGTTCGCACAGCGGTAAATAGGCAACTGCCTGCAAGAATCACAGCAAGAGCAATACCCAGTCTGGCGAACCCAGAAGCAGCTGGACGAAGCTCCTTTAACATCGCGGGCAAGGGAGCGAGCAGCAGGATAATGAGGATCACCGGTACAGTGAAGTGACGGATACTGATGTCGAGGCGGCTCAACAGGTCTACCGCGGTAAACACGATGAGAGACACCCACAGAACACGCCAGTGCACCGGAGCTTCATTCGTATTCGTAACGATTGACTGCCCTGCGCCGCGTTTTCTGAATAGAGCAATGCCAATGGCTAGAGCCAGCAGCAACAATCCTAAAAACCCAAGCGGCGATTTCAACACAAAGACCGCCGGGTAATAGAACCAGACCCCATGCGGATAAGTGTGTCCAAGAATAAATGTGGGACGGCTGGCGGTGATGAGAACCATAAACAGTCCACGCAAAAAAAGCCAGACAGGCATCAGCAAACGCCGTAGGGGAACGAATGCCGGACGGCCATGACCGACGAAATCCAAAATGTCAGTAGTCTGGCGGATGGAAAAAATAAAATAGAAGACGTACACAATTCCCGAAGCCCACGCGATGCCCCCGAGAGTAAAGCGCCATCGCAAGCGTCGCCAAAGACGTTGTTCGGCTTTGTTGCTGGGTTGGCCCGCGACCGGCCACCACCGCGTGGTGAAGGCGAAAATACCAAAGGCGAAAAATAAAATTCCTGCGGTAAATTTTGAAAGAATCGCGCCTGCCAGGCATAGCCCAAATAGAAATGATTTCTTGCGGTCCGGTTCGCGCCAGATTTCGGCGAAAGTCCATAAGGCCAACAGACTAAAAAGTGTGACTGGAATGTCGGTGTGCACTAGAGGGCCAAATGCCAGAAAAGCCGGATAGCTGACATAAACGACAAGGCAAAGCAGGCCTCCCCAATACCCCCCTAAGCGACGCGCTATCACGAATACCGACCAGCCCAGCGCAAGGGTGAGCAGGAGCATTGGAAACCTGGCCCACGCCACGGTGCTTACCGGATCGTTCCAATGGTTCAACACCCATGCTCCGAAGACCCACTGGCACAGATAGGCTCCGAAAAACTTTCTTTCGCCAAATGTCCACGAAGTGTTGGAATAATCCGCATGAGTTCCGCGAATCACTAAAGGAATTACGGCCAAAACTTTGGCCAGAGGGGGATGCTCTTCGTTCATTCGAAGGTCAAGTTTTTGCACGTAACTCAGGCCAGCCCCAATGTGCGCGACTTCGTCCACAGTGACGGACTCGCGCAACACAGCGCCTCCCGCCAGCACGCCCATTAGAAGAAGCAACAATCCAGCAATGAGTGAAGAGAATCCAAAGGATTTTCTGGAAGGATCGTCGTCCATACGCCCCGTAGTAGTCATTTATATGAGAAGGTGAGCGGCGCAATTGTATCCGGAATTGGCAATCGTTGTGAATGAGTGTTGCTGACGCCAATCGCCGCATCTGCTGGGCAAACATTGCCATTTATTGGGCTGGCCGCATAGAATCTCTATACTCAGTCGTTCGATACGTCAATCGTTCGATACGAACAAGAACAGGAAAAATTGAACAAGGTCATCGCCATTTATCCTGGTTCGTTTGATCCGCCCACGAACGGGCATCTGGATTTGATCGAACGCGGCAGCAAGATTTTCGATGAACTCGTGGTCGCAATCCTGCGGAACCCGGAAAAAGATCCGCTATTTAGCCTGGGCGAGCGGCGGAATATGCTTGAGGACCTCACGCGGCACTTTAAGAATGTTCGAGTAGACACTTTTGATGGATTGACGGTTGACTATGCGGCGTCCGTCGAGGCCAGCGCCGTATTGCGAGGGATTCGTGCTCTCAGCGATTATGAGTATGAGCTACAGATGGCACTTATGAATCGCAAGCTTGCTCCTCACCTGGAAACGGTGTTCATGATGCCAGCGGAGCAGTATTCTTATCTCAGTTCAAGATTGGTTCGGGAAGTGGGACGGTTAGGGGGCTCAATAAAAGATCTGGTGCCCGAAGCCGTCGAGCAAAAATTGCGCGAGAAATTGGATCCAGCAATTAAACTTCAGGGATCCCCGAAGAAAAGAACTTCAAAAACAGGAAAGCGAGCATGACACCAGTTACCGAAGCAGTTCCCGCAGTGAAACTTACCGCGCGTATCAACCGTATTGAACCATCGGCAACCATGGCGGTGGTCGCGGAAGCGGACAAACTTCGTCAGCAAGGCGTTGACGTGGTGGATTTTGGCGCCGGAGAACCACACTTTTCCACGCCTCAGCATATTAAAGATGCGGCTATCGCGGCCATCCAGAACAACTTTACGAAGTACACCGCCGTGGGAGGAACCACCGAACTGCGCGACGCCATCATTCAGCGCCACGCCACCGACTTTGGCTCAGGTTATCGCCGCGAGGAATCCATGGCCTCGGTTGGCGGAAAGCATGGGTTGTTCAATGCCATCCAAGTGCTGGTGGATCACGGCGATGAAGTGATTCTGCCGGTGCCGTACTGGGTTTCCTTCAAAGACATCGTGCGCTACGCGGGTGGAAATTGCGTCCTGCTGGAAACGGATGAAGAGCAAGGCTTCCGCATCACCGCCGATATGGTGTCGAATCTCGTAACCTCGCGCACCAAAATGATTATTTTGAATTCGCCGTCCAATCCTTCGGGCGCGGTAATGACGCCTGAAGACATGCGCGAAGTGATTCGATTCGCGTCCGAACGCGGCATTTGGGTGATCTCCGATGAATGCTACGTGTACCTGAATTACACCGGTAGGCAATTTTCGGTTGGATCGTTACCGGAGTTTCGCGAACGAATGGTGATCGTCGGCTCGCTCTCAAAGACATACGCAATGACGGGATGGAGGCTTGGGTACGTGCTGGCTCCGGCGCAAATCGTTAGCGCGATGCAAAAGCTGCAAAGCCAGTCCACCTCGAATCCAACTTCAATCGTGCAGAAGGCGGCCGTGCAGGCCCTCAAAGGTCCGCAACAGTGCGTCGAGGAAATGCGCCAGGAATACATCAAGCTTCGCGATCACGTCGTTAAGGGGCTACGTTCCATTCCCGGAGTGAAATGCACTTTGCCTGAGGGCGCGTTTTACACATATCCCAATATTTCGGCATTTTTTGGACGCGGAGGTGTGAACTCCGCTGCGGATTTAGCCGGAAAATTATTGCGTGAAGCTCATGTGGCCACGGTGCCGGGTGAAGGTTTTGGCACCCGCGACCATATTCGCATTTCTT
>DASYGR010000296.1:0-15296 GCA_035999525.1 Terriglobales bacterium | reverse complement strand
ATTTGGGATGAACTATACGCAGGATGAGAGCTACTATCTTCTGGATGCGACCGAAGAGGGCTGTGTATATCTCGGTTTGAAAGAGAACGTGGATCGCACACAGATGACCGATGAGCTGCGCCAGGCGCAGCAAGGCGCGATTCAATTTGACGCGGACAAATACGTCAATCGGTTTCCGGCCAAGAAACACGATCACTTTCTGATTCCGGCGGGAACTCCTCACTGCTCTGGCAAAAACAGCATGGTTCTCGAAATCAGCGCGACACCTTACATTTTCACATTCAAAATGTGGGACTGGGGCCGCCTTGGATTGGACGGCATTCCGCGGCCGATCCATCTCGAACACGGATTTCGAAACATTCAGTGGGACCGCACAACCCGCTGGGTCGAGAAGAACCTGGTGAATGCGATCAACCCGGTCGCCGAAGGGGACGGCTGGCGCGAAGAGCGCACGGGCCTGCACGAACGTGAATTCATCGAGACGCGGCGGCACTGGTTCACCGGGCCTGTTCCGCACTCGACCGGTGGCGGCGTCAATGTCCTCAACCTTTGTGAAGGCCGGGAGGCGGTCGTAGAGAGCCCGACCGGGAAATTCCCGCCGTTTGTGGTGCACTACGCGGAGACTTTCATTGTCCCAGCTGCGGTCGGCGAGTATGTAATTCGGCCGCATGGCGAATCCGCAGGGAAGACATTCGCCACGATCAAAGCATTTGTGCGCACGAATCCGTGACGCGAGAAATTCAATATGCGGAAATATCCACGTTTCTCCTGCACTCTCACGCCCTAAAGACGCAGCCTACTCAATTATGATTTCATCATCGCCATCACTGCTGAGAACTAGGCCGTGACCGGAAGGCCTGACATCTTTGATTTGCTTCCACTCTGGTGGAACCGGACTGAGAAATAACTGATAGTGCGTTTTTATTCTCGACTTTCCGCCTATGGAAGTGAGCACAGGCGTATCGAACAGACTCCGTGTTACGCGGGCTTGATCGAGCCCCAGCGGCATGGGGCTTGTGCCAAACTCCACGCCTCGAGCCCGCGTTTTTCCATGCCACGGAGCATACCCCCGCGCGCGGTTTTCCTCCCATAAGGCAATCCACGGAAATCGAGCCGGATCATACGAATATCCGGCAACCAGCCCATGCCGCCTGTTGTGGACTGCTACAAAGGCATTCTCGCGATCGCGGTCCGCGAGCACCGCAGCGACGAACCCGGTTCCATGTCGCACGAACGGCTGCGAGAGGTCGGTTTGCCCGCCACCCACCGTTGGCGCATGCGGCCACTGATACTCAGAAGCGTTTAAAAGAAGCTCGTGGTCCTCATACCCAAGGGGCCACGTCAACCCGCGAGTTCCGGATAGAAACAGCGACGCTTCGCCTTTCGTGAATAACGGCTCACCGAACGTTGCGTGTTCCACCCATTGGAATTCAACCTCATGGTTGCTACGGTTCGTGACCACCTCTGTGATGGAGACAACGAGGGCATCCGGGCGCAGGACAATCTCGCGTCGAAAGTGCAATCGGGAGACGGGGAGCTCAACCTCCAGCGCCAGCGCCACATAACAATCGTTGCATTCGCTGCCTTCGATGGCAGCGATTCTCCATTCGGAACCAGCGGCCTCTCCGTGCAATGGCAGTCCTTGCGCGGCCTGGGCGGAAGAGGGCATGCCGAAGTATCCCAGGGCCAGGGCGTGCCCGGTGAAGCCGGAGAGAAACTTCCCAACGGGGACATCCCCGTAAAGTGCGGCGTGTTCGTGCGGGGAGAATCCTTGCGGCTCGATGGTTAGCCACGGCGCTTCCCAGAGCAAGTTGATGGGCGAACCGCAGAGACGAAAATCTGCAATGTGGCCACCCCCAACCAGTACCGTTAACTCGACCCTGCCATTCGATAGGCGGTATGCGCGGCGATTCTTCCACTCAACGACATCGGCTTCGTGGCGCCGCATTCAGAGACTTAAACCTCCCTCAAACCGTTTCGAACTAAATCAGGTGCAGTGCTTTCTTGCTCTGGAGTTTCATTTGTGGGTCGCCGCCCCTGTGCCTTCCTCTTGAAAGCCCATGCCCCCTGCGGGAACGAGCATGCCTCCATCCACGACGAGGGCAGCGCCTGTAATAAAGGAAGCCATTGGCGATGCCAGATAAACAATCGAGTCGGCAACCTCTTCCGCTTTTCCGATCCGCCCCATGGGATGCATGCGGTCGCAAGTGCGGATCACCGCCTCCGGATCAGGATCAAGGCTGGCCGCCCAGCGAAGCATGGGAGTATCCACGGCGCCGGGGCACACGCAATTTACGCGAATCCCTTTTTTCGCATAGTCCAAAGCTATGGCGCGCGTTAGCCCGAGCAGACCGTGCTTCGAAGTGACATAGGCCACCGAGTTGCTCATTGCCGAAAGGCTTTGCACCGAACCTACGACTACGATAGCGCCGCCGCCGCGCTTGAGCATGTGGGGAACCACGAATTTCGAGACCAGAAAACAACCCTTCAGGTTGATTCCCATCAGCCTGTCCCAATCCTCTTCCGCAGTCGTTACCACGTCGCCATAGAGTTGGATGCCCGCGTTGCTCACTAGTATGTCAATGCGACCGTACTTGCGGACAACGGCGTTGACGGCTTGAGAGATCTCCGCACCGACGCTGATGTTGCATGGAAAGAAAGCGCATGCTGCACCGGTCTTCGCGATCGCGGCGGCGCTCTTGTCTCCCGCGTCACGGTCAACGTCGAAGATGGCCACGGATGCCCCGCATGCGGCGAGTTTTCGAACTGTGGCTTCGCCAATACCCATCGCGCCGCCGGTCACAATGGCGACTTTGTTCTTGAGGTCAATGTTCATTGCACACCTCCTCGCGCCACACGGGGTGCGGTGCGGATCCTGACCGTGAGGACCTGGAATGGCCGGATCGGAACGCTGAGACTTTCATCCGCAGTTTTGATCTCGGCCTGATTTTCTTCGAGCAGGTCGCAGCGCCACGCGCGTTCGAATGCCAGATACTGGCTGCGAATCGTGACATCGGATGATTCACCGGCGGTTTCCTGCAAGCGCAGAATCGTTCCATCGCCGTCCTCGGCGCGTTTCCACGTCAAAAGGGTTACGTTGGGATTCGCGATCTCAAGCAAGCTTGCCTCCCGATTCGGCAGTACGGAAGTATCTTGGGAAGCGGAGACGTCATCGCGCTCCAGGGGCGTCAACACGTCCCATCCAAAACGCGTCAGGAAGCGCGGGTCGAACTGTGGGCTGCTGGTGATGGCGTAGCGGAAGGTAAAGTCGCCGCCCTGCCATGCAGGGAAATTCGTACCCCAATAATTATTCATGAGCCAGGAAAACATGGTGCTGCTCTTCGGCTCGAACGCCGTCGGCCAACTGCCACGAACAATATCTCCAAACGCCATCAGGGGAGCGTCTAGCGGAACGACGGCAGCAGCCACGTGCGGATCGTACACCGAAGCCCATGTCGTGGGCAGAAACCATTCCCGGCTGCCTCCTGCAAGTTCGTCTTTCGCTGGGTTAATCCACGCGGACTGGGATCCATAAGCAAACCCAGGATTTGCGACGGCAAAAGGAAATGCAATGTAGGCCGACTCCCGTGTCAATACTCGGTCCTTGTGCAACCGGTAAGTAATCAGAATGTTCTTTTCGGAGTCGGGGAGCAAGATCTCGGTCTGAACCGAGGGCGTATTCGGAGCCGACGAAGTTAACTCAACGACGATACCAATCGGTGTCTTCTTCGCGGAGACCAGTTTTCCGGATTGCGCCGGATGAATCGTCAAGGCAGGCGGCTTCAATCCAGCTCCAAACCGGTACAGCGAATTATTGGGATAGTCATCTCCACCGGTCATGTACAGATACTCGCCGAATTTGTACGGGCTCGACGCATCCACCAACTCGCGCCCCAGTTGCTTGTCGCGGATGTTTGCGATCGCGCCGGAAGATGGATCGAGGGTAATCCGGTAGAACTGGTTTTCGAAAGTGTTCCCCGTGATTTCCTCAGAATTGGCGGAGCCTTTCGCGTCGGCGGCCTTGATCGAGTAAAGCTTGTATCCAACGGCAGGCACACCGGCAGCGCGGAAGCGAACGCGAATATTGACCGGGCCGAATCCCGGCAGCGAAATGCCTTTGCCCTTCCAGAGTATCTGGAGTGGAATCTCGGAGCCCGTCGAGGGGTCCACGAGTGTCGTACCCTCGGGCAGATCGGTTTCCACGAAGCCATCCCGCGGCCAGTTCAATGAATTAAAGACAGCTATCGAATTGTCCTTCGGTTTTACCAGCGCTTCAAGCTGTGCCCACCCGCGCTGAATGGATTCGCTGATGTCATTGTGCGCGCGAGTTACTCGAGCTTCCTTGAGCGCAAGTTGATCTTCCGTCTGGTGGTGCTCAGGCTGCGTTGTAGCCCCAACATAGGTCCATGTGTGTTCGTCGAAGAGAAGCTCGTTTCGCCACGCATCGTCGAGCATAGACCCGTCCGGACGCACTCGCGGATCGAGCGCGGACACAGCAGAGCCGAGGATTTCCGCCGTAGCAATACGATGCTGGTTCTCGCGGTGAATAGCAGTATGGGCCGCATCGGAACCATATCCGTCCTCCCAGTAAGGCCCGAAGTCCCCACGAACCACGGGAATCTCGCCTTTCCACTCGTGCTCGATTTGTTGCATCGCAGAATGAACAGTAGAGAATTCAAGCCTGGGCCACGCGTATTCATGGTTGAATATGGAGACGATTTCGCTCTGCTCCTTCGCAAGCGGCGTGTTCTCGAGTTGCGTGCCAAAGATGATTGCGGTGCCGGCCGTGTAATCCGGACGTGTATAGGCTTGCAGAAAAACCGGCAAGGCGTCTCGAACCGATTCCATTCGCCACGGGCTGCCGAAAAGGGTGTGGGCTTGCAGGTACGCCCGCGAGTACCACATCATAATCCGGCTCCTATCCGGGCCTTCCCAGTAGAATGGCGACTTCTCATTCCACTTCCCGAGCAGCATCACCGGAGCGCGCCAACTATTGCTCGCTGCGATCAAGTACTTCATTCCCGCATCGTGCAAGACCGAACTATAGCCCCAGGTGTAAGAAGGGACATCAACAATTTGCGCCGCATCCGCAGCCGGTAACTTGTATTCCCGCGCGAGACGATGCTGATCGTAGAGCGATCTTGCAAGGCCTTCCCACGATGCGTTCCCGGTATGTAGATTGGCGAACTCCGGCGGGATGACAATGCTTCCGTTGCGAACGTGTTCGAGAAACTGCTGTCGTGCCTGCGAGGTACGGCCATTCAGATATTGTTCGGCAACCCAGCTTCCATCGAGCGTCCATCGAAAGTCCGGTACCTTTTTTATCAGGTCCATCGCCGCATCAATGGATTGCGAATGTAGTTCCGCCACCTTCGCCGGATAATCCGTGAATCCGATGTCGAGGTGTTCGTGCGGGATGATGGCGATGGTCCATTTCTTGGCAGGCTCGATCGTAGAAGGGGTCGTGGAGAAATCGCCCATGCGGACCGTGGCGTCGGCGGCCCCAGTCCATTCGGGAACTTCAAATTCCAGCCGCTGCTCACCGAAATCATTCTGTGTTGTGAACGGCTTGTTGAGCGAACGCCCGGCAAGGCGAAGTTCCACGGATGCACTCTTAGGCAGCCTGGAGGCGCTGATGAAAACATCTACAACCTCTCGCAGCCCCGCGACTGTCTCGCGATAAAAGATCGTCGGCCCAATTCGAGCTGCGAACGCATTGCTCTGGTATTGCGCGGCGGCGTCCTGATCGAATTCGAGTGCGTCGTAGACGAGGCCGGTGTGTCCGGGTGCGATTGCGCCGAGCGATGTCTGCGCTGTTGCCGGATCGTCCATGGCAGTCAGAACGAATTCGTTTTCACCTTGCCGGAGCCAATCGGCGGGAATGTCAATCGTCTTTTCATCCGTCGAAGTCTGGGGAACAAACGTACCTTCCCAATCGCCCGCGTGGAAATCAAGCTTAGGGTGGAAATAGAAGTATCCGGAATGCCCGTTCACACCGAGCATCAGGAACGAGAGACGCGGCGTCTCATACAACATGGCAATCTTCAGGCGATACACGCCGCGCGGAGCGCTCGGCAGCGAAAATCTTATTTTGAACGGGTGCAAACGCGCGCCGGTCATGCCATTGGCGGGTCCTGGCTGAAAGCGATACCAGTCATGATCGCTGCTTTGACCCACTAAAAATACGAGATCACTTTTCGGATCCGCGTAGTCAATGCCCTGACTCTTGAATTCGCCTGAGGACTTATCGAAGGATCCGATCTTCCAGAGAGTTCTTTCCTCGGAGTGCGCCAACGCCGTCAGCATGGCTAACATAAGCAGCCCGGCCCCTGCTGCTCTTGCCATGCCTTTCATATTTACCATTTTGGCTGCGTGATCACCGCCCCCGGGCGCCGCGGGTCGTCGGTCCATGTGCCCATCTCCTGACGTTTCGAGAGTTCGTGATAGTGAGCCAGTTTGTCGCGGTCCAGCGTCACGCCAAGCCCGGGACCGGTCGGCACAGCCATCGCTCCATTCTTGTACTGCATCTTGCCGCCCTCGATAATGTCGTCCGTCAGATGGTGGTAGTGCGAGTCTGGGGCCAGCACTAGATTTGCCAGGCTTGCCGCGAGGTGAAGCATGGCCGCCTGGGAGATCCCAAACTCGGCTCCACTGTGCATGCCTGCGTCCACTCCCATAGCCTCGCAAATCTGGCCTGCGAGCTTGGCACGATGAATGCCTCCGTACCAGTGTGGATCGAGCAAAACGACGTCGAGCACATTGGACATCACAGTAGGTGCAAGATCCTCGAACGCGAATACCGACATGTTCGACGCCAACGTCACCCATGGCGCCTTTGCGTTGACCCGCTGCATCGCACGCAGACCCCACACCGGATCTTCCAGGTACTCTACGTTGTAATCGTGCAGCCGTCGCGCGACATCAATGGCGGTCGTAATCGTCCACACCGCGTTGGGATCCAGCCGGATGCGGTGTTTGGGAAACTCCTTGCGCAACGCGATGAACGTCTCTACCTCTTCGTCAGGAGGGAGCACGCCGTTTTTGTACTTCAACGTCTTGAAGCCGTATTTGTTGACCAGTGCCTTGGCAAAGTCAACCATCTGCCGGATATTCGATACTTCGCCAGCGCCATCGTCATTCGGATAGCGATAGAAAAGGTAGGCGGAGAACGCAACCTCGTCGCGAATCCGTCCGCCGAGCAGATCGCACACCGGCCGATTCAAAGCTTTCCCCTGAATATCAAGGATCGCGAACTCGAGTCCGGCGAATCCCAAAGCGTGGCCGAAGAGCTTTACCGAACTTGGCGCCGCCAGCTTCCAGCGAATCCGCTCGAGGTTCATCGGATCTTCGCCGATCAACAGCGGTTTCAGGTCCGCGAGTTGTCCGGCGCGGCTTGCGCCTGCATAACACTCGCCCAGGCCGGTGATGCCTTCGTCGGTCTTCATTTCGATAATGATGCGCGAGAATCCTGGATGCGATCCGACTGAATACCGCAAGGGTGCTTCAATCGGTATAAAGGCGGGGGTCCAGCTAATATCGGTTATTTTCATTTCATCTCCGGGCGACTAGCGCTGGTTGGCAAGCGGTTGCCCCTTGATCCGCACCCGAGCCCGGCAGATATGCCAGCGGCTCAGGTTGGCAAAATACATTTCATCGAAGTTCGCGCCCCCGAAAGCGACGTTGGTTGGGCTGGCGATCATCGTCCCTTCCCGATCCACGGCGAACAGCGAAACCTTCCCATGCGGCGTGACCCGGTACACGTTGTGTGAGGCATAACAAGTCACATACAGGTTGCCTTGTGCGTCGAGGGCTGCGCCGTCCGGCACATTGTGCAATCCCGAAGCGTAGACTCGTGGCTTTCCAATAGAACCGGATTTCAGGATCGGCACCGCGAGCACGTTGTCTTTTGTGCTTTGCACGACGTACAACGTCTTTTCATCGGCGCTCAGCGAGAGCCCGTTGGGAAACGCGAGATGATCGAGTAGTTGCTCGATCTTGCCGTGCGGTCGAAGAACGAAGAGAAATCCGTCGTTTTGGTTGAAAGCTCCGGAATCGCTGAAATAAATATTACCTTCGCGATCGAATACCGAGAAATTCGGATTGCGAAGACGGTACTGGCCTGCTCTCTCCCAGGACCGGATGGTTTTGCCCGATCGGTCGAGTTGTATCAAGGCGCCGAGCTTGGGGTTGCAAACAAATAAATCCTGCTTTGCGGAGAATGTGAGGCCAAGATTAAAGCCTCCGAGCGTTGTGACGGTACGAACCTTGCCCTTTGGACTGATCCTGTAGACCTGCCCAAGTTCGCCGCCCGCCCAAAGATCTCCATCAGCATCAAAGGAGAGTCCCTCCGGATGATCAAGTCCCTCGGCAAACATCTCGAACTTTTCCAGCGGAATTTGAGGCCGCATCTCAGGCTCTTTTGCAGACAATGAGTGCTCGCCACTTGTTTGTCGGACATTCGCACATATATAGTGATTTGCGCTTCAAGTCAACGCCGAATCGGTGATGCTCCGATGACATTCGATGGATTGAAGCCTCGTGGTGGTGCGCCGCTCAAGGCTCTGGCCAAGCCATTCAAGCGACGAAAGGCTCAATCGAATTCGTGAAGTGAATAGCGTTCCGGCTGCTTCTCTCCGGAACGCGACAAAAATCATCATTCCCAGTGCGCGGCAGGCTGCGCATAATTTAGGATTTCCCAATGCGAAAGATTCTCAGATGGATGGTTCCTTTTTTCGTTCTGCTTTCCACGGTTTCGGCCTTCGCGAAAGACCGGCCTCACTTCGACTGCACTCCGTCGTTTCCTTTCCAGCAGGGGTGGTTCGGAGCCGACGCCGCCTACTCGATTCCGATGCCAGATGGCCGCGACGTGTGGATCTTCGGCGACACCCTGTATGGCGATAAGCGGCAAGTCACAGGAGATGTACCGCAGATGGTACACAACACCATCGGGATTTCCACGTGCAAGAACGGTGAGTGGAAGATTGAATACACGATTCGACGCGACGCCAAAGGCGATCGCGACAGCTTCTTTAAACCGCAGCAAAACAACGGCTCGTATTATTGGGCGCTCGACGGTGTGGAGCATGACCATGAGTTGTGGATCACCCTGCTCTGCGTTCGCAATGCGCCAAATTCGAATGCTTTCGCGCTTGGGTTCGAAATCTGCGGAACTGACATGGCGCGCGTGACCGGGCTGAAGGAGGATCCGAAGAACTGGAAAGTTTCCTACTTCCCCCTCGTGCCGGAGAGCGTGCACGCCAATCCTTCGGCTTCCACGCTGATCGAGGACGATTATCTGTACATCTTCACCTTGTACGAACAGGGAAGCCGGCCGCAAATCCTTACGCGCATTCCTCTGAAGGGGCTCGACGATCCGCAAAAGAACTTGCAGTATCTTGGCAGCGACGACCAGTGGCACGATGGGATTGAGCCGGCGAAGGCGAAAATCATCATGAGTAAAGGCGCCTCCGAGATGTCGGTGCGCTACCACCCCGAACTAAAAAAGTGGATCGCAGTGATGGTTGATCCGCAGATTTTTTCCGATAAGGTCATTCTTCGCACCTCGCCGGGCATGACCGGCCCATGGACCGACGGCGAGGTCATCTACCGAATCCCTGAATTGCAGAAGAACTCTCCGGGCTATGACGCCGATACCTTCTGCTATGCCGGGAAGGAGCACCCCGAGTTTGAGAAGCCCGGAGAATTGATGTTCACCTATGTCTGCAACACCATGAAGCCGAAAAAACTGGAGGCGAATACCGGCATCTATTTTCCGAAAATAGTCCGGATGCCGATGCCAGCGTTCGCTGCCGAGGCGGTGAAATAGGTGATTACGGGGAGAGGATAGCCTTACAGAAGGCGAGCGTCTGACGAACGTGTTCTGTCCAATACGGCCAATCGTGTCCGCCAGGGAACTCCTGGTACTGATGGCACACATTCATGCGCGTCAGAGCCCGTTGCAGTTCTCGATTGGCTTCAATCAGCGGATCGTCGGTTCCACAATCAAACCGTAAGGGCGGAAGATGCTCGCGGTTGACCTTCGCCCAGTGCAGCAAATCCGTATCCACTTCGCCCGCATACTGAAATGCCGCCGGGGGAAAGGGAATGAACTGGGACAATTGAGCGACCTGCGTAATTGACGAATGAGCCGAAATCCCTTGCACTCGCGAGGGATACTTCATGCCTAACCGCATCGCACCATAGCCGCCCATCGAAAGGCCCGCGAGAAAAAATTTATCAGGATGCAATTGTGGAAACAGCTCACGCAGGCAGTTCGGGACATCGTCTACAATCCATTTTTCGTAGTTAGCGTCCACGTGAGGAACGTATCCGGTTCCGTCGCCCCATAGGCCGTCCGACGGCATGGCGATCATCATCGGAAGCATGCTTCCATCGCGGAGCATCTCCGTCGCGACCGAAACGACATCGCCATTCAGCCACCAGTTCCACTGGCAGCCATACACTCCGTGCAAGAGCAACAGCAGCGGCACACGTTCGAGCGTTTCGAATTCCGGGGGTGCGAACAGCAAGACATCGCCACGGTACGCGAGAGCGTCGCTGCGAAAGTTTAAGAAGCGCAGGCTCTCATTTCCAGGCACCGGACGCGAAAGCTGAGCATTGGGGAACTGTTTTGCCATGCGCGATTACACATTTCCTGTCAGCAGCGGGGCAGCCCCGAAAAGGCCGGCATCGTTGCCCAATTGCGCGGCTACGACCTGGACCTTGCCCCAAGGGGTCCATGCATGCTTATTCACATAAGCTTGAATATAAGGAAGTATGAGACTGGCGCGGCGCATCACGCCACCACCTATTACGATCCGTTCCGGATCGTATGCATGGATCAATCCCACCGCCCCGCTTGCCCAGACATTCAAACAGTAGTCGCGAATCTCGCTCGCGACCTGATCGCCTGAATCTGCCGCTTCGAAGAGCGTCTGGAAATTTATCGTCCCAGCCTTGGACAACGCACTGGCCGTGAAGCCTTTCCACTCACGAGCCATAATCGGCAGCGCCCATCCGGAGGCTTCGGCTTCCATGCATCCGATGGCGCCGCAGGTGCACTGACGGCCGCCGACTTTCGCTGGTAAGTGTCCACCCAGGCATCCGCCCTGGGCATGCTTTCCGCGCAGCAGTTTGCCTTCGATCATGGCGGCGCCACCGATACCCGTCCCCAAGGTGATCATGACAACATCGTCGCAACCTCGGGCGGCTCCCGCGTGGCGTTCGCCCAGTAGCGCCATCCGCGCGTCGTTCTCGATGGCGAAGCGCAATCCGAATTCGCGTTTGCACCAGCCGATGAAGTCGATCGTCGGCGCATCTTCGTACTTCTTGTTGGTTGAGACCACGCCGCCAAGGCGCGCATCGGCAAGCCCGCAGAAGCCTAGTGCCACTCCTTCGCAATCCGTAGAGTTCAAATGTAGCTCGGCGAGCAGCTCGCGTATCGCCTTCGCAAAAACAGCGAGCGCAGGAAGAAGTGGCAGTGAGGAGTCGAGCGAAACTTGCTGGGACGCCAATAGCTTGTCGCCCTCGACGATGGCAATCGTGGCGTGGCTACCCCCTAAGTCAATTCCAATCGAAGGTCGCGTCATATTCAAGGAAACAAGCGCTTTAGTTGTGGAAAGAACTCAATAATAGTCGTTTTCGGCATCAAAAGGCCAAAATTATGTTCTTTTCGGTTTGCATTTGAGAACCTGATTCGAGTAGCGTATTTCATTATGAACCCCGTCTTCGCGTTCGTGAACTGGGCCAACGGCGCGATGGAAGTGTCGGGTCTTCGCTCGTCCGAAAAGAAGCTCGGACAACTTAAAGGAATCTTCGAAAATCAGCAAGCCTGGCAGCAGCTCGATCCCGAGACAATAGTCTACCGGGTCTGGTGGTGGGAACCCGTTCCCCCCGGCACCGAGGGCGGTTTGTTCTGGGGAACAACCGAAATTCAACCCGGCCGTGTGGGGAAAGAATACTTCATGACCCACGGGCACAGGCACGTCATCGCCGATCGGGCGGAATTCTATGGCACGGTCGCCGGCAGCGGGAAACTATTGTTGAAAGATAGTGCCGGGCACGCGTGGTTTGAAGACATGAAGCCCGGGAGCCTGCACTATATCGCGGGCAACGTCGCACATCGCGTGGTAAATACGGGAGACGTTCCCCTACGATTTGTCGCATGCTGGCCTAGCGATGCCGGCCACGACTACGAAATCGCAGGCGGCCGCGGATTCGGCGCGCGAATCACCGACGAGCATGGCGTCGCGGTCTTCGCGATTACAGGGACGACCCCGTGACATCCCACAGCCCGCCGGCTTCGCCCAGGTTCGATCCAAAGTTAGGTGTGCACTGCGCGAACGATAGCCTGCGATTTACCTATGACGACGGCGTCTTCGGGCCGAAGCCGGAGTTCCGCCGTCTCGATGACATTCGGGCCAGCCTGCGAGATCGCGACTGCCAGGGCCCCGACCCGGTTTACTCGATCGTCATGGACGTCGGCCGCCAGAAACACCGCGAGGAGTTAGAGCGACGCATGCTCTTATTCGGCGTCGTGGTGTATGCCGGTGGGCAGCTCGGGGATGAACCGGTTCGCAGCCAGGGCCATGTCCATGCCATCGCGCCCCACTGCGGATGGTCAACGCCGGAGTTGTTCGAGATTTGGGAAGGGCGCGCAATTATCTACGCGCAAGAGAGCTCCGGCGATAATCCCGGCCGCTGCTTTGCCGTAACGGCCAACCCCGGAGACCAGGTAGTCGTTCCTCCCGGATGGGCGCATAGCGTCATCAATGCTGATCCAGAACATCGCATGATGTTCGGTGCATGGGGCGATCGCCAATACGGATTTGTTTACGACGCGATTCGAGCGCACCATGGTCTGGCCTGGTTTCCCGTTCTTGATTCTCAGAAGAACATCCAGTGGGAAGCCAATCCTTCCTATCTATCCTCCAGTCTTGTAATTCGAGGCCCGCGCCTCTACCCGGAACTGGGCTTGGATCCCAACACACCCATGTACGAGCAGTTTGCAGCCGATCCTGAGAGCGTCCAGTGGGTTTCTCAACCCGCCCGCGTCGCAGCGTTGTGGCCCGGCTTCGAAATGTAATTTTGTTTATCCGATCACTCCGCGAGTCCGAGCCGCTGCTCCAGCTTCTCTAGCGAGACTCCCTTTGTCTCAGGGTACATCGCCGCGACCAGGATGATGTCTATCAGCATCATGGCTGCAAAGAAAAAGAAGGGCGTCGCGCTCGATTTCTTGGCGAGCACAGGGAAGATAAAAGAGATCAAAGCATTCATCACCCACAAAGTTGATGTCCCAATCGCTTGCCCTTGGGCGCGAACCCGGGTCGGAAAGACTTCGCTGATATAGACCCATACCACCGCGCCCTGCGACATGGCGAAGCATCCCATGAACGCCATGACCAGCCAGGTCAGCCAGCCCTGATGGGTGCCACTGTGGAAGATCTCTCCGATCGCGGCGAGAAAGATGAAGATGCCCGCGGTTCCCGCGAGCAATAGCTTCTTGCGGCCCACCAGGTCAATGATTGACATGGCAATCAAAGTAAAAATCAGGTTGGTGCATCCAATGACGACCGATTGCATGCCGGCCGAATATTTGCTGGCTCCGGCTGCGGCAAAAATGTCATTCAGATAATACA
Organism: Terriglobales bacterium; assembly: GCA_035999525.1. GTDB lineage: Bacteria > Acidobacteriota > Terriglobia > Terriglobales > Acidobacteriaceae > PALSA-188. Next base: position 1,659 of record DASYGR010000296.1, on the reverse strand, counting down.
AACATGCGTTGATGCCGGTGAGTTGGTTGAAGGCGCCGGCGGTTACCGCAAGGACGATCGGCAGCAGATATTTCCTTTGGAAAAGCGGCTCCGCCGCAGAACTGCGCTCCAGGTGAATGGAGGCCGCGATCTCACTTAGTTCCTGCTCGGCGTTTTCGTTGCCGGTCAGGCGCAGAACGTCGAGAGCTTCGCTCGTTCTGTTTTTCATCGCCAGCCATCGCGGACTGCGGGGAATGAAAAACAGCATTAACAGGAATAAAAGTGCAGGCAGCGCAGCGATCCCCAATTGCCAACGCCATTCCGAAAGGCCAAAGTTCATCCGGCCAATCAAGAAGTTCGACAAGTATGCCAGCAGAATGCCGAGGACAATATTGACCTGAAAAAAACCAACCAGGCGGCCACGCCACTTCGCAGGGGACAGCTCCGCAATATACATGGGAGCAAGCACCGACGAGCCACCAATGCCCAAACCTCCGATGATGCGGAAGGCGAGCAACGATCCCCAACTCCACGCAAAGGCGCAACCCAACGCCGAGAGAAAATAGAACACCGCCATAATACGCAGGCTGTCGCGCCGCCCGATCCGCTGTCCGGGATATCCCGCCGTCAGCGCTCCGGCTACCGTGCCCCACAGGGCACTGGAAACGGTCAATCCCAATAAATAAGGAGTGAGGCTATAAACCTCGGTCAGTTGGTGCGTTGTGCCGGCGATGACTGCGGTATCGAAGCCAAACAGCAGCCCCCCGAGAGCGCTCACGAAGGTGCTCTTCACCAGGTATCGGTTTACGCTCATGTGTCCTTTTCCCTTGCAACAACGAACGAATACTATCGAAAAGAACAAAATTGGTCTACGGAATAGATCGGTTAGACGCTATAAACTTCCGATGGGAACTTGTCTTGATTCAGCGGCCCGGGCGGGCCGCCATCGCCGTAAACCCTGATCCGCTCAGACGCGCACCACCTCGATGCCAAGCTTTTGGAATGGCGCGACCATCTCGTCGGTAGCCGCCGCGTCGGTGACCAGAATATTCAGTTCGGTGGCTTTGCAGATTCTCCAGTTGGCGACCACTCCGAGTTTGCCGCTGTCCACAACCGCTACACGGCGTCGCGCCAGCCTCATCATCGTCGAGTTGAGCTCCGCCTCATCTGCATTGAAGCAACTCGCCCCCCACGTGGCATCCATGCCGTCCGCGCCAATGAACATCGTGCTAATCAACATGTTTTCCAGTGCCTTCAAGGCCGCCGAACCTACCAGCGAAAACCATTCGCCATGCAGATGTCCGCCGGTCACGAAAACGTAGACGTCCTTGCGCTTGGCGAGCTCCATGGCCACGTTGACTGTGTTCGTCACTACCGTGATGTTGTAGTTCATGGGCAGCCCTCGAATGACCTCCGTCGTCGTGGTGCCAGGGGTGAGCGCGATCGTTTCTCCCGGATTGATAAGCGCGGCGGCGGCCCGGCCGATGCGGCGTTTTTCGTCGGCGGCGCGCTCTACCTGCGCCAAAAATGATTGGTCGCGGCGGAACAGTTCGTAAAAAAGTGGCTCGATGGAAATTGCGCCACCATGGGTACGCCGCAACAATCCCTTCTGCTCGAGTTCGTCCAGGTCTCGCCGAATCGTCACCACCGAGACCTCTAGCTGCTCGCTCAGCGTCTCTA
>DASYGR010000230.1:0-5360 GCA_035999525.1 Terriglobales bacterium | reverse complement strand
TAATGGGCCACTGCACATCCAGGGTTCCGTCGGGTTGAATGTAATCGTGAATATCGCCGAAGGTTTCGATGATCTGGTTGATTCCTGCTGGAGTCAGTAGGGTTTTGGTCTCCGGCACACTGGCGCCTGCGGGTGTCGTTTCTGTCATAAATTTGTCCTTTGCTGTGGATTAAAACGCTACGAAGGTTGAGAGGGCGAAGCGGCTATATAATTCCCGTTGCGCACCGGTAGAGACGCTTGCTACGTCTTGCATTTCGCGCGGGGGCGGATGTCCCCATGTGATTCGCGGTTAGAAAGAGGTTTGCTTGGCTTACGACGATTTGCGTGAATGGATCTCAGCGCTTGATCGCGCCGGAGAACTAAAAAAGATTTCCGCCGAAGTAGATCCGATTCTTGAAATAACCGAGATCACCGATCGCGTGAGCAAGAGTCCCGGCGGCGGCAAAGCGCTTCTATTTCAAAACATCAAAGGGCATCCCGGCGCGCAGGTTCTAATCAATCAATTTGGATCGGCACGTCGCATGAACCTCGCCCTCGATGTGAGTTCACTCGATGAAGTTGCCGACCATATCCGCCAGTTCATGGACGTGAAGTCCCCCCAAGGTTTTCTCGACAAAGTGAAAATGCTGCCCATGCTGGCCGAAATGGGCAAATTCTTTCCCAAGACCGTTTCGACGGGACCATGCAAAGAAATCATTCGACGCGACAATTTCTCGCTCGACTATTTCCCCATCCTGAAATGCTGGCCTAAAGATGCGGGAAGATTCATCACCCTCCCTTGCGTAATCACGCGCGATCCCAACACCGGAAAACGCAACGTGGGGTGTTACAGAATGCAGGTCTACGACCCCCACACCCTAGCGGCACATTGGCAACGTCAAAAGATTGCGGCGGAGCATTACCGCGAGCGCATGCGAGCGGCGGCGGGATCCGGCGCCGCGGTGGATGTCATGGCGCGATCTTCGGGGGGATCGGTTCTTATCGAAGGGGGCAGGCCTTCGGGGAAGATGGAAGTTGCGGTGGCCATTGGGACCGATCCGGCGATAACTTTTTCGTCGATTGTTCCGGCCCCACCTGATGTTGAGGAATATTTGATTGCTGGGTTTCTGCGGCAGAAGCCAGTTGAGCTCGTGAAGTGCGAAACGGTGGATCTCGAAGTGCCTGCTTCGTCGGAGATCGTGCTTGAAGGACACGTACATCTCGACGAGCTTCGCACCGAAGGTCCGTTTGGAGATCACACTGGTTTTTATTCGCTCGAAGATTTGTATCCCGTGTTTCATATCAGTTGCATTACGCATCGCAAGAATCCTATTTATTCGACAACGATTGTGGGTAAGCCTCCCATGGAAGACGCTTACATGGGCAAGGCAGTGGAGCGCATTTTCCTGCCGCTGATGAAGCTGACGATTCCCGAAATTGTGGACATCAATCTACCCATCGAGGGCGTCTTTCACAACCTGATGATCGTTTCGATTAAGAAGTCTTATCCCGGGCAAGCACGCAAGGTCATGAACGCCGTCTGGTCGCTGGGCCAGGCGATGTTTACGAAGTGCATCATTGTCGTGGACGAAGACGTCAACGTGCAGGACATCGGCGACGTTACGTTAAAAGCCCTGAACCACATTGATCCAGAGCGCGATATTCAATTCACGCTGGGTCCGGTGGATTCACTGGACCACGCTTCGCGGCTTCCCAACTACGGGTCGAAGATGGGCATTGACGCGACCCGTAAATGGCCCAGCGAAGGTTTTCAGCGTCCATGGCCTGATGAGATTTTGATGGACGCTGAGACCAAGGCGCTGGTGGACCGGAAGTGGAAAGAGTTGGGATTGGATGCTTAAATCTTCACAGTGCACGCAGTGACAGATGTATTCATCGCTTGGACTTTAGCTTTATTCTCCTAGCAAGATTAAGATGCGGACGCGTCATAGTTTCCTGGAGAGCGAGATCGAGTTACTGCAAATGACGAAATGGACCCCAAATCGGCGTGATCCGGGACGCACCTACGTTGACGAGGAAATAGCGCTGCGTCAAAGTCGCATGCTGGCTCGAATTCGCGAACTAGCGGAATCCGGGAGCAAGGCGAAGCCCGAAGTCGTCGCGGCTGCGAAGGCAGCGGACCCAAATATCACGCCGGAAAAACTGAAGGAAATAATTATGCTTTTTCGCGAGGCTGTTTACGACCGGCAACAGCACGATCTACGGCATCGTTGAACTTTTTCTCAGATTCACGGCGCTCGATCTCGTTCATTTTGGAGGCGCCACTCTCTATAACCTCAGCAAATGACTGTACTAGGGAGTCCATCGGCGATTTCTGCTTAAGTGGCACGGTAGACATATTTTCGTCCCTTTTAAGTTTTGCAGGCATTGCATAAACTCTAGCTCCAGCAGGCCTGCCATTGATAGATTACCAATTCAGCTGACGAATTACCATGGTAAGGCGGTTGGGCGCCAAATACGACTGATTGTTGCAACCTTCATAGGCATCGTTGCCGCCCCTAACCGTCACGGGCAGTTTCGGACCTTCACGAATGAGTCCTGCAAGCCGGTAAGTTGCGCTTACCTGCGATCCCAGGACATCTGGGGCTGCGTGGATGGCGGTTCCGGCGTGGCTCGCGGCGCGCGCTCGTCCAGTTGGTGCCACGCTTCTTTGTACTTTTCGTATTTGCCGTATCCCGGCCGGATTCTTGTGAGGCCATCTGGGAAGAATCTGATCATTCTTTTATCCAAAATTTCCTCGACCGGGACGATGTACCACAGATCCCTAGAGGCGAGATAAGCGGCTAGAAAGTCTATCTCGTCAACAGTGTAAGAAATCCGGGTAGTACCCTGCCGCCGAGAACAAGCCACCCTGTAAGGTTCTGCGACATAGAGCTTGTAAATGGATTTAACCTGAATTCGGAGCAGGCGGCGGCCGGAATCTACGATTAAGTCGTAGCGGCGACAGTCGCCGAACGGTTTGGAAACAGCCAGACCCTTTGAACTGGCAGCAAGAACAAACGCCAGTTCGCCCAGGTCTCCCAGTTCTTTCGTGTCCAGAGTGCCCGAGGGATTCGCCAGGCGTCGCGCCGCGTGGTTTGCGGCGCCGCAGTCAATTGTTTCGGATTTTTTATCGTTCTCATTGGTGTCATCCATGCTGTGAAATGCGCGCACGCGGCTGGCATGAGCTTCATCTCTTCCTTGTATTCAGATTTTGTTGGAAATTTGCAGGGCGAAAAAATAAGATGCGGCACGCTACGTATCTACCGCAGATCGCTTTTTCGTCCACAAAAGGCAAAAGGCGCGGGCTGTGAGCCTGCGCCTCTCGTGAATATTTAAGCTTATAGCTATATGATACGCCTTTTACTATGCTAAATGAGACAGGATTTTGAAGTTTATTTTGGTAATAATATACTTGACTGACTACAACTTTCCTGCTACATTCGTTGCATGGAAAGCCCAAAAACACTCCAAGCGGCGATTCAGTTCTTTTCGGACTCCGAAAACTGCCGTCAGTTCATGATTTCCGTACGCTGGCTTGACGGCAAGGTGCGCTGTCCCTACTGCGATTCCGAGAGGGTCACCTATCTTGAGAAGGCGAAGCTGTACCGCTGCTATGGCGATCATCCCAAGCAGAAGTTTTCGCTCAAGATCGGCACTGTATTCGAGGATTCGCCTATCCCGCTGGAGAAGTGGCTTCCCGCCGTGTGGCTTGTGGTCAATTGCAAAAACGGAATCAGCAGTTATGAATTGCATCGCGCTATCGGTGTCACCCAAAAGTCTGCTTGGTTCATGCTGCATCGCATCCGGCTCGCCATTCAATCAAAGTCATTTGTGAAACTAGGCGGCCCCGATAGCACACCCATCGAAGTTGATGAGACATTCATCGGCGGCAAAGCGCGGAACATGCACAAGTCGAAAAGGTTGCGCGTCGGTGCTGGCAGAGGAATGCAAGGTGGATACGGCAAGGCCGTTGTCATGGGAATGCTTCAACGCGACGGCAGAGTGGTTACAGCAGTCATTCCAGAGCGCAAGCGCCGGATTGTTGAGCAGATCGTGAAAGACAACGTTCTCGCGGGTTCCGAAGTCCACACCGATGAGTTCAATGGATACATGGGCCTGTCCAACGAATACACCCACAAAGTCATCAACCATCTTGAGGGTTACGTTAAAGAGAACGTCCATACAAACGGAATCGAAAACTTTTGGAGCTTGCTAAAGCGCGGACTGAACGGAACATACGTTTCAGTTGAGCCGTTCCACTTGTTTAGGTATGTGGATGAGCAAGCGTTCCGCTATAACAATCGCGCAACCAAAGACAACCCGCCGACTGACGCGGATAGATTTCAGTACGCCTTATCGCAGATCGTGGGAAAGCGATTGACGTTTGCTGAGGTCACCGGGAAGGAGGGGCTTACCGCGTCCTTCTAATCCTTTTCGTGGGAAGCGCGGGAAGCGGAAGTCCTGCTAGGCTTCCGCGCCTTTGCTCTTTTCTCAGCGTCGAGTTTTGCTTTGATTTCCGAGTGCGGCACCGCAACAAGACGCCGCATAAAGCGCGTAAATTTTCCAAAATCGCCCGTTTCATTCTTGGCGGAAGGTACGGGGCGACTTGGCTTTTGGGACACGACAATAGGAGTGTGCGATGTCGTGTGCCAAAAGTCAACTCGCGATTGAAAAAGCGAACCTGGTTTACTTGGTCGGCGATTCGGTCTCAATTTTGTGGAAGGACTGGCCCAAGAATATGCAGTTGTCGAGCACAGACCAGAATGGCTTTGTACTTAACGGCACATGTCCGCACTGTCTCAAAGAAGCGGCGTTCGTCACCGTAACAGGCGTATTCGAGGAACGAGCATCTGATGAGTTGATAGATATGCGGAGGATTGCAGCCGCTCAATGCATCGCCTGTCACGAATATATTTTGGCGATCCTGTCAACGGTTGAAGCAGGCCGAAATGCTGTTCGTTGGGTCTATAACAGTCACTACCCGTTGGGAAGGCCCAACGATGCGCTGTCGGACGATATTCCAACGCAAGTTCGCTCGGATTTTCAAGAGGCAATTCGGGCGGAATGGATTAAAGCGTATAAGGCTGCCGTTCTGATGTGCCGCAGATCGCTGCAAACGAGCTGCGACATGGAAGGCGCAAAAGGCAGCGACCTTTACAATCAAATCGACGATCTTGCTGCGAAGCAAAAGATCACTCAGCCGCTCAAGGACATGGCTCACCGCATCCGTCTGCTTGGGAAAAAGGGAGCACATGGGGACTATTCAGACATTGATGACACCATCACTCCGGATGATGCGAGTGCCGCAATCACGTTCATGCAACACTACTTTGAGCACGTTTATGTGCTGCCCGCCAAGCTAGCGATTCCACTGAAAG
>DASYGR010000278.1:0-6032 GCA_035999525.1 Terriglobales bacterium | reverse complement strand
ATGATGTTTGGGTATGCGACGGATGAGAATGATGAATTGATGCCGACGCCGATTCTGTTGGCGCATAAGCTGGCGATGAAACTTTCGGAGGTGAGGAAGCAGGGCAAGCTTCCGTATTTGCGTCCGGATGGGAAGTCGCAAGTCACGGTCGAATACGACAAGAATCACAAGCCGGTGCGGGTGGACGCCGTCGTCATCTCGACGCAACACTCGGAGACGGTCGGCAATGACGAGTTGCGAGCCGACATTTTGAAGCATGTCATCCAGGCTACCATTCCAACGCATCTTCTCGATGCGGACACCAAATATCACATCAATCCTACGGGGCGGTTCGTGATTGGCGGACCCATGGGCGACACCGGTCTGACCGGACGAAAGATTATTGTGGATACTTACGGCGGTATGGGACGGCACGGCGGCGGGGCTTTCAGCGGAAAGGATCCGACGAAGGTGGACCGCTCGGCGGCTTACATGGCGCGGCACATTGCCAAGAACATCGTCGCTGCGGGATTGGCCGAGCGCTGCGAAGTGCAGCTGGCTTACGCGATTGGCGTGGCCGATCCGGTGAGCGTGCTGGTGGATACTTTCGGAACCTGCAAAGTGGATTCTGCAACGCTTCCGGAGTTGATTCGCGGGAATTTCAAGTTGACGCCGAAGGGAATTATCGAGTCGCTGAATTTGCGGCGTCCGATTTATTGCAAGACGGCGGCTTATGGGCACTTCGGGCGGACTGATCCGGATTTCACTTGGGAAGCGACGGATAAGGCGTCGAAGCTGGCGAGTGCAGCCGGAGTGCGCGAGACAGTTGGGGCGAGAAAGTAAATCCCCAGCCTCTCGCGAAGAACGCGAGAAGGATGGGGCACCCGCAATTCATTTTTTTATCATTCAAGACATTCAGGAGATTCATGTCAACTACGCCTACGCAAGTGCAATGCGACATCAAGAACATCGAGTTTGCCGATCTTGGCAAGAAACGAATTGACTGGGCGAACCAGTCCATGAAGGTCTTGCAGATTCTCCGCAAGGAATTCATCAAGAACCAACCGCTGAAGGGCATTCGCGTTTCCGCCTGCCTGCACGTCACGGCTGAGACCGCGAACCTTGCGATTGCGCTGCGTGATGGCGGCGCCGACGTTGTGCTTTGCGCGTCGAATCCGCTTTCGACACAGGATGATGTTGCCGCCAGCCTCGTCCGCGACCACGGCATCCCGGTTTTCGCCATCAAGGGCGAAGACAATGACACTTATTACAGTCACATTCTTGCCGCCATTGACCACAAGCCAAACATCACCATGGACGACGGCGCTGACCTCGTCACCATCCTGCACACCAAGCGCCAGGACGCGCTCGCCGACGTAATTGGCGGAACTGAAGAGACCACGACCGGAGTCATTCGCCTGCGCGCCATGGCAAAAGAAGGCGTGCTGCGCTTCCCTATCGTCGCCGTCAATGACGCCGACACCAAACATTTATTCGACAACCGTTACGGCACCGGCCAATCCACCATTGATGGAATCATCCGCGCCACCAACTTCCTGCTCGCGGGATCAAAGTTCGTCGTTGCCGGCTACGGCTGGTGCGGACGCGGTCTTGCCAGCCGCGCTCGCGGACAAGGCGCCGAGGTCATCATTACGGAAGTGGATCCGACAAAAGCTCTTGAAGCCGTCATGGATGGTTTCCGAGTCATGTCTATGACCGAAGCCGCGAGATTGGGCGACGTTTTCTGCACCGTGACTGGGAACAAGAACGTTCTCACTAAAGATCATTTTGACTTGATGAAAGACGGCGCAATCATTTCGAACTCGGGACACTTCAACGTCGAGATTGATATTCCTGCGCTCGAAAAAATGTCATCGTCAAAGCGAACTACCCGCACATCCGTGGAAGAATATTCTCTGCGCGATGGACGCAAGATCAATCTGCTCGGCGAAGGACGCTTGATCAATCTCGCCGCTGCCGAGGGACATCCTCCATCAGTCATGGATATGAGCTTTGCCGATCAGGCGCTTTCCGTCGAATACATGGTCAAGAATTATTCAACGCTGGAGAAGAAGGTTCACACGGTTCCGGCGGATCTCGATAAGCGCGTGGCGAAGTTGAAGCTCGAATCCATGGGCATCAAGATTGACCGCCTGACTCCGGAGCAGGAAGAGTATCTGGCGGGCTGGAGCGAGGGAACGTAAGAGCCGGCATTAAGCACTCAGCATTCAGCAAAAAAGAGGCGGCGCAAGCTGGGCCTCCCACCCTTCGCAAAATCGGCGAAGGATGGGCCACCCCCAGTCAGGCTGCGTCTGGCAGGATAAGACAACGGAACACTCCGCCCGGGATGATGACCGGCTTGTTGCGCCCGGTATCGGGGAGTCGTGAGAGCCCCGATTTAAAATCAGGCTGAGTGACGCTCTTTGAAGTTTTCGATTTTGTTTTTTACTTTGTCCTTGGCGTTCTCCACCGACTGGCTGATCTTGCCTCGAGTCTCGTCAGCCTTCTCGCTGGCGGCTTCCGTGTGCGAGTCCTTGACCTGCTTGCCCGCGTCTTTAGCATCGCCCCAAGTTTCCTTTACAGCGCCCCTTGCCTGTTCAGCTACACCTTTGTTAGCTAATTTTTCGTTGCCAACTGCTTCGCCAACGCCTTGCTTTACTTTTCCAACAGCCTGATCAACTTTGCCGGAAACCTGATCCTTATTCATGAGTCCCTCTCCTTGCGAAGTTTGCCACGTTTAGATTGCTTGGGATATAGCCTTCGCCGCCAACATAGACCGTATAAGCCTGTCGAGCGCCTGACCATCGGGCGAATACTCTAGAAACTGTGAATTGGCACTGCACAGGAGCAAACTCGAATATAGGACGCACTCTTAAGTTCTTGGAAGGAACGTAGCTCGTTCGGAGACGTGACCAGGTTTCGATCTTCATTCAAATCTTCTGGCATTACTCACCGAAAACGAATCGTCCTAACTCGTTACCCAAGGTTTTGACCTGTTCAGGATCACTCGCCGCACGAAATCGTTCGGCCAATTGGAAGAACGCCTGCTCTTTCTCTTTTTGAGCCTCAATTCCCTGCTCGATGAGTTCAACCAGGACACGGTTATCGCTCAGAGCGCGCCTTTTCGCGATGGTCTCGACCTGCTTGGCGACTTTAGGGGGAAGCGATATGCTCCTTCGCACGGTCTTAAGCGATGCGCGTTTTGTTGTCATAGCACCAGTATACACCAGTCTGGTGCAAGACCCGCGGCGGGCCCAATGCGGGACCATCCCACTCAAACTTCACAAAGGGCGCGAAATATGGCATCCGCAATTTATCGCGGAGGAGTAGACTCAAGCGGCTGTAATCGGTCAGACCTGTTCATGACGCAAAGGGAGATGAGATGAAATATGTGATCAGCTGGAACGAGCGCCCGCAAGGTTCGCCTGCGGAATATGAGAATGCGCAGAAGCGAATCCTTGAAGTATTTGGGCAGTGGAAGGCGCCGGCGAATTTCAAGATCGAGTTCTTCGTAGTGCGGGTGGGCGATTGGGGTGGTTATTTGCTGGTGGACTGCGACGATCCGCTGATGGTGCACAAGTTTTGCTCAATGCTGCCAGCGTTTGAAATGGAGGCGCGTCCCGTCGTTGCCGTCCAGGACGCAGTCCGGGCCGAACTGGAAGTAATGGCCTGGCGCGATGGGATAAAGGGCAAGTGACGCCCAATGTGGAAAACAATGCGAGCGACGTTGCATCCGGATGAGATCCCCAGCCTTCGCAAAGAACGTGAAAGGCTGGGCCACCCGCCCTTTATCCGCTCAGTGGATCGCCAACTTCGCGTTAATCGTCTTCACAACTTTTGCCAACCCTTTGAGTTCGTCTTTTTCGTATTCTGAGCACGAAGTAAACTGATCGAGGTACTTGCGCTTCAGGGCGTCTTTTGCTTTTCTCCGTTCGGTACTGTTCTTGCTTCCGAGTTTCATCACTAAGTCGGTTTCCCTGCCATTCACAGCACCGAGCACACATTCGGGTAATAAGCCTTCGATGCAGTCCTTCCCCGCTTGTGAGAGTCCGAGAGGTAAAAAATCGATATTTTCGTTCAGTCCCAAGCGCGCGAGCGCGCCACGAATTTCGTTGTCGGCGTCCAGATCATAGGTAATAAAAACTTTGTCGAATTTTCGTAACACAAATTGAATTAAGAGAGTGTTCTTCAATGTATCCTTGCCGCCGTAAGGCACAATTTCGACGTCATCCGCCAAGCACTCGCATGAATGTTGGTGCTTCTGGAGATAACAGAAGTACTCCTGATCGATTGCCCCCTCCACCAGCAAAACCTTTGACTTGTACGACGAGAAGACTGCGCGGAGACTGCTGAACTCCGCGGCGGCAAGTCCCAAGTGGTCAGAAAACGGCGCCATCCAATTGTCGCCCGCAGTGTCGATCACAATAGTCTGATACGCCGTTTTCCTCTTTATCTCCCTCGAGAGAAGAATATTGGAAGTTGGCTCCGCCTGATTCAACATGTAAGGACTGTGTGTTGTGACGATTATTTGGATCCCGAACTCAGCCGAGAGGACGCCAAGAAGCCTACCAAACTCCGACTGGGCCGATGGGTGCAAGAAACTCTCCGGTTCCTCTATAACGACAAATGGCGTAATCTTGTCGTCAGAAGAAGCGGTGGTCTTAATTCTGTTGGCTTGAAGGATCGCCATGAGAATGTGAGTGCGATTTTGGGTGCCGCTTCCCCAGTCGATAAGCGGAACCTCGACATTCCGATCCTTAAGATTTATGCCTAAGGGCATTTGCCGTGCCGTGTATGCCTCAGGCGGCGAGAGCTCTACGTCATACTGTTCGTTGAGCCTCCCCAGCATTGTGCTCAACCCTTGCGTGTGTTCTTTTGCTAATCGCTTCAGACGCCTCTCGGTGCGCTTACCGGCTTCTTCGAGTTCCTTTTTTTCTTCCTTTGACATTACAAACTCGTAGAACGTTCGCCTCCTTCCGCGTCCGAAGTAGTAATCCTCGTGGGGTGTTGTTGAGTTGTATAAAAATAGAAGATTTGAATCTTTGATCCTCTTCTCGATCTCTTTAGCGGCTTTTTCGTCGGTAACTTCCTCGTCTATGACCGCGCCGACCGTCACCGAGTCGCCTTCCGAAAGCGTGTAGGAGACGTGGAGCGATACCGTCGGACGCTTCAACTCCTTCGAAGCGATCTTTTCGATGAAGGAAATTAGTGCCGGGTCTTCTTCCTTAGTCAGTTCCAGCAAGTAATTGACCTGAATCGGTGCCGCCTGTTTTATCCATTGCGTCTTATCCTCCTTATAGTCAAAACTCGACTCGTCAGGCGGCCAAAGATAGGGCGGCTTGGTTCGGAAGAGTGTGGAGAGTAGGCGGATTACGCAAGATTTGCCCGCGTTATTCCTTCCGGATAGAGTGCAATAGTTCTTAGCGAACTTAAGCTCAATATTCTCAAGAGTGCGATAGTTCTTAGAAGTTATCGAAATGAGCCGCATATTCCTCTCAAAACATTTGGTGAAATCGTCGACTATGGAACATCATGCCCGAACCTTGCCTACGGCATCGTTGTTTTTTCCAACTCCGGCTTGATGTGGATGTTGCTGCCGGCGCTGATCTTTATGTTCTTGGTCCAGTCTTTGAAACCGGATTTTTTTATGGAGAGGGTGTGGTCTCCGGCGGGGACGTCTATGTCGGAGGGAGTGTTGCCTACGAAGTTGCCGTCAACTTCAATGTCGGCACCGTCGGGTACGGATCCTACTGAGAGCTTTGCAGTGGAAGTCGGGCTTGAGGTCGCGACGGGCGATGCCGGGGCCGATTTCGTTTCGGCGGCTGCGGCGGCGGCGAGCATGGATGCGCCATGTTCGACCCAGTCTTTATTGATGGCATCGCAGGCATCCTGAACGGAAGCGCCGAGGGAGATTGTGGACTTACTAACGATCGAATCTCCGGTAACCCTTTGGAATACTGCAACTTTATTGTGATGGCTTATGACGCTCCTGCCGCCTTCGTGGTCGAGCAACACAATGTAGTTGGCCTTTTCCTGAATGTTGTTGATCATGA
>DASYGR010000212.1:0-11936 GCA_035999525.1 Terriglobales bacterium | reverse complement strand
GCGTGCCACGAAATCTAATTGGCCCTCTACAGCTATCCGGCCTGTCTGAAGCAAAGGGGCGAGGTCAAAATGAGCGCCCGCTAGATCAGCTGTGAAGGCGTGCGATAAAAACATATAGCTCGCATTACCGGTAACGCGGGCGGCGGCCTGAGCTATTTCGATATTTTGTAAAACTAAGTCGCCCTTGCTGTAACTCAGTGTTGCACTCAACCTCTGGACGGGCTGGCCGTGAATTGTGGCGGCGCTAATTTGCACGTTGCCATCTCCTTCAGGGTCGCTGCGCGTACCCGACAGTTGAGCCGACAGGTTCACGGTACCGGTGGCGGGATAATGATATCCAGCCATGCTTAACAATTCAGCGACATCCGCCTGCCGCAAAGTGATTCGGGCTGTAAAAGGGCTGGATGGGGTGAACTCTCTGTCTTGCAAGCCAAGGTTGAGATCAAAGTTGATCCCGGTATTGTTGCGACGCAATACGCTGTCTCGCAATGCCAGCCCAGCGGGGGAAATCCGCAGATTCGTAACGAATGAATCCCAATGAACATCCTCTTCCGGTGTGCGGGAAGTGACTGGAACTACAAAATCGAAGTTGCCCGACTCTAACCTTCCAGAAAAGGTGATCGAAGAAATGTGCCCCGTCGCGGTTCCATTAAACGATGCCTGGCCGAGCAGTTTTACAGGGACCGGCTGATCGTATCCTGACGCAATCAGCACCGGCTGCCATTCGCCAAGGTTTGACGTCGTTACGGAAAGCTTTACGGAAGAAGAACTGGAGAGCACGCCCGACGCCCGAACCTGCGTGGCCTGCGTGCTGGCGGTGAATTCGGAAACTTCGATCTCGTCCGAGGCTCGCCGGTAAGTGGTGCGGGCATGCGCATTGAGACCCAATTGCCCAGGCTTTGGTTTTGCCGGCGATACAACATCCAGCACAACATCTGCCACGGTATTGGCCGGAGAACCTTTCCATCCCCCGTCTACGGTACCCGCGACGCTTCCTGCCAGATTCATTTTGCCGAAAGGGCGCTGCGGCGTGGATAGAAAGTTGGATATCTCAAAGGCTGACAAATCCCTGAATTTCACATGAATGGTCGAAATCTGCTCCGCTGGTCTGGCCTCTCTCGACGTGCGCCTTGGCGTTTTCATACTTTGCCACTCGGTAATCTCCGCATTTCCAGCAACGGAACCTCCGAGGACATGAGCCACAATATCTGGGAGCGAAATGCGTTTAGAGTCTATTGAGTATCCCGTGCTCAGGCTTGCGTCGCGAATATTTAGAGATCCATCTCGCCAGTCCAGGTCTTTTCCCTGCAACTTTCCGACAGCCGAGAAATCTCCCGTATTCCACGTTCCCTTTCCCGAGGTCTCAATGGTTCCACTGCGAAGTTCGGGTAGGCCGGCGGCCATGCTGGCCTCGTGGAGATCAATGAGGGCGTCGTAAGTTCCCGTCACGGACGGCTTCACGAAACTCATGAGCGTGCCGGAGGCCTGAATGCGCGAGTGTCCAGACGTGACTTGAAGCGACTGCACCTGTATCGAATTCTGACTTAACCTGAAATGAGCCGCGCCCGTCCACGCAACCGGCGCGAAGCTTCCGTAGCGTGTGACCGCTTTACCCAGCAGGAGAGTGGCCTCGTAGCGGCCATGCAAGAGCGAGTAACTCATATCGGCAAACACGCTGTTCACGGTGAAATCGATTGGGATTCTCCGATCCCCCAAAAGCAACTCACCATTGCGCACCTCCAACTGGCTGATGGAAAGCGCGAACAGATTTTCTACCGCGGTATTGGCGGATCGGACTTCCCTTCTGGGTGCGGGCTGGTTCGTAGTTCCGTCGGGATAGACAATAAGGTGAATCGTCGGGTGTTCAAACACAACCGACCGAAAGGAAAGTCCAGAAGTCAATATCGAAGTCAGCTTGAGCCGCACCATGAGGCGATCCACGTGAGCGTAGGGTATTTCGGCATCGCCCTCGAGACCATGTATGGTCAGATCGCGAACATCAATTTGAAATCTGAAAGGGACGGCGTGCACGCTCCCCACCTCGACACGCCCGCCCGTGATGCGCTCTAATTCAGTGACCAGGCGGTTCCGCACCATGGTCTGAAATGAATTCGTCGTCGCATACCAGGCAAGCGTGCCAAAGACCGCAACGGCAAGAAATACGATGACCGCCAGATACTTCCAGCGTCTGCGAGACGGAGGTTTCGCGCTATCGGCTGTCATCGCGCATTACTCATTGAGGCTGTCATTCGAGGACAAATAGGGTTCGATGTGAATTTCGCTACCTGCGCGGAGATTCTCGAGCCACGTGACCAATAGTTCCGTTATCTTCTGTTGAGTCAGCAACTCCTTTATCTTCGGACTAACCTCAGCCAAAGGTACTTCTTTCGCGCCGGATTGATGGAGTTGCGGCAACAGTTCCTGTTGGTAATAGCTTTCGATGCTCTTGGAAGTTATGTTTGCGGAGGGGCGGAGATGGGCGTCCACAAGTCGGCTCAGCTCCAGTTGCAAAGTGACACGGCGTTGAAGCTCATCTTCCGTCAACTGATGTACCGCTAACAAAGCCTTCCACTGCGGGTCGTTCTGTGCATCGTATTGTTTTCGAATCTGCTGGATCTGGCTCTCAACCTGCTGTTCGGTAGGTTGTAGGGCGTCAGGACCGCGCATCTGCTCCCGCAGCAATTCCTGATCAATGAGACGATCGAGCGCCGCCTTCCGGTCGGCTGCGCTTCGCATGTCAACGGGGCGGTTCGCAATAAAAGCCTCGTACCGAATCGCATCCTCCCAATCACTCTGCAAAATTATTTGCCCATTGACCGTGGCTACGATGCGATCCAAAACCTGGCCGGTATGGGCAAGTAGAGTGGAGGTTGTCAAGGCGAGCGCAACAACCGTAATCGAGAGTCTCGAATTCATTAGAAGCTCTGTCCGATGCTGAAATACACGTTGAAATGAGGCGCATGTTTCGACACGAAAGTGCTGGTTGTGGACCCCGAGAGAACTTCAAAACTCGGAAATGCCGGAGGATTCAGGTTGTAGCCGAAGTCGAACCGTACCGGCCCCACTGGCGTCTTGTAACGGATGCCTAGTCCAATTGCATCGGATATGTAGTTGTAGTCGCACTGGGACGCGGTGGCCTGCTGACCGCAGAGTTGCGGGTTTTTTTGCCGCCATCGTATCAAGCTGTGGACCATGCTGTTCCCGTCGGTAAATACATTACCCGCATCATCAAAAATTGCGAGACTGACACTGTCTTGCAGGTACGGAAGATTCATGGGCGGAAGCCGGAGTTCGAGATTATTGAGAAATATTGCGCTGCCGCCAAGAGGGAATCCGGTTTGAGGATCGCGAGGACCGGCCTGGTTCAGTCCAAAGCCACGGTGGGAGTTGCCGCCGCCCGAAAAAAATCTCTCGGCCAGGGGAATCAGCGTGGCGCCAGAAGGAGCACTCTGTCCCGGCGCAACATTCACCGTGTTGCTGAAAGGATCCTCAAGGCCAATCGTGGTTGAACGTGCAAAGACAAATCTTCTCGCTCCGACCCTGTTTTTTCCAAAGGCATGGTAAGTCGAGTTTTGCACCAGGACGCGGCTGAAGTCGGCCTCCGAGCCAAAGTAACTGGCGGCCACGCCGCCATCCACAGTCGTAAAGCTTCCCTTCGTGCTTTCGAATGCGCTATCCCGCTTGTCACGAACGTAAGTAAAATCCGGTTCTCCCACACGCACAGGAAGTGAGAGCAGCGGAATCAGATTCGTGCTTATTGCCACGTTGCTCGCTTTCACGAGCCTGTACGTGAAGCGATAGTCCATGGTTGTCGCCTTGCTGATGGTCTGCTCTGCTTGTACCGATCCCTCAAGCCGCTGGGACGTGAATGTGGTGACATCGAGCGTGTTGTCGTAGAAGGCGGTGACGGACAGTTTCCAGTTTGGATCGTTAAACCAGCGCGGCGCCTGATAGCTGATTAACCCACGTTGTTGAAGCCGGCCAACGCGGGAATCAAAAGTGATGGTATGATCCCGCCCCCGAAAATTAAGCCTCGTGACCTGGAGGGACACGAGCGGGCTGACCCCTACGCCCCCAAGTGGTTGTGTAGTGCTTCCACTTGGCTGCCCGGTTTGGAATTCGAATCCTCCGCCGTAAGTCAGCGTGTACCGCTTCGCCTCTCGAACATCTACCAACACATTTTTCTTATCCTCAACCCCATCCGGATTTTGCACGGCAGTTTCCACCTGGCTGAAGATGCCGAGATCATACAGCCGCTGCTCAGTTTGCAACATATCGTTCTGGCTTAGGGCATTTCCTTGCTTCATTAGCAATTCACGTTGAACCACAAAGGGCCGTGTGAAGTGCAACCCTGAAACGAAGATTCGATCCACGAATAATCGCTCGCCTTCGTTGATTGTGAAAGTCACGTCCATGCGGTGAGGATCGTCCGGCATGGGATTCGCCGAAGCTTCAAAGGTGGCGTTGGGAAATCCCTGGTTAAAGTAGTAGTTCAGAATGATTTCGCGATCGTCCGCTATCTTCGAATCCGCGAAAGCCTGCCCTACCTCGGTGTTCAGCGCGGGGAACGGGTTTCCCAGTTTAGCGTTGTTTCCAATGATGTGAAGGGCTCCCACCAGGGTCTGCGGACCAACGTTAATGTTTACAAAAACTGCGAGGATATTCTTCTTTCCCTCATAATCATCGGCTACTTTGCTCTCGATCTTGACCTGCTCGAATCCGTTGGCGCGGTAAAGAGTTTCCAGAGTCTTGATGTCGTCATAAAGCAAGGACTGGCTGTAGCGGCCATGCGAAACCAACCGCCCGGCCGGAACCGTCTGCATGTGACTGCGGAGCATTTCCTCGGGAAGCCCCTTGTCATGGTTCATATTGCCGGTGATCTCGACCTTCACCAGTTTGTGAACAGGACCAGCGTCAATGTCATAAACAATTCGCAGCTCACCGCCCGAGGCATCGGAGTGTTTCGTAAATGACACTTTCGCTTCAAAATAACCGCGGGCTTGCAAATAGTTGAGCAGATTGCGGCGGCCTTCATTCAGTAGATCGTCATCCAGAGCATTCTCCTCGTAGACCGGCACATTCTGCCTGAGAACACTACGGCTAATATGAAATCCTTCCGCTGCAATCGTGACGATGGGTCCAGCGTCAATTTTGAAGTCGAAATCAACAGCGTTCGTCTTCGGGACGTAAGTCCGGCTGGACATTGCCGCTTGGGCGAGCCAACGATTTTGCTTTTGATACCTTTTTCGCAAACGGTCTAGTGCGCCGGAGACTCGCTGAACCGTAACCGGATCTCCGCTGTGCATCTTGGTGATGTCTTCAATTTCATCACGCGAGAAGACACGGCTTCCGACAACATTGACCTGTCCGACATGCGCTTGTTCCGCGGGCCGTATCGAGACGACCACAATGACTTGCTGCGAATCTTCCTGCTTGGTTTCTTTCACCGTCACGGACGACCGGTAATAACCGTTCTCATCCATGAGTTGTTTTATATTCTTCAAGCCTGTATCCACTTTCTCCTGCGAGTACAGCTCACCAAGCTGTAGCTTTGAAGCATTTACAATCTGGCTGGGTGTTGGCCGGTTCGGTTCCCCTTCAACGCGAACTTCGCCGATAAAATAATTGGAAGCAGTTTCGATGGAAATTGAAACGCCATCATTCCCCACGGGCGCGGCTGCGATCTGGATATCGGCAAAACGTTTTGTGGCGAATAGGATTCGAATGCTTTTTCGGATATTCTCCCGATCCAAAGGCTCGCCCACTTTCAGGGGCAAAAGCTCAAGCAGACTCTTCTGATCCCAAGTTGCCGGCACACTGGAGAAACGAATTTCTTTTATTTTCAGACTTTGATAGGAATTCAGAGTGTCAGAATTTCCTGCGTTCTGTTCGACGCTGGCTGCGGCTTTCGGGACGCCTGCTCCGGCCTGCGAGTTGGGTAAGGCATAGGCCGCGAACCCCGAAGTAAGCGCTGACATCATCAGAACATGAACCAGCACTTCGCTAACTCGCAAATAGGCTCCCCCACGCAGTTGCTACTCTTTCTCAAACAGGCAAGGGCGAAGCAGGAGCGGCATTTCCCTGCCTCGACCGAAGCGTCCCCTATAATAATGGTTTATGGGACCGAAATTGGTGATCTCTTCGGCACCCTGAACCTGCATGATTCAAATCTTTTAAACCCGAACTCTTGAAATTTGATGCGCCCAGATTGGGATTCTCGATATCCGCACTCTACCGAACGTGATGACCGCTATTCCCGTCAAGTGCTGTTTCATGGAGTTGGAGCTGAAGGACAGGCGAAGCTATCCTCATCGCAGGTTGCGATCGTAGGATGCGGTGCGACGGGTTCGGCGGTCGCATCTCTTCTTGCGCGAGCGGGAGTAGGGACAATCCGGATCATTGACCGGGATTATGTCGAATCGAGCAACCTTCAGCGGCAGACGCTCTTTGATGAAGAGGACGCCGCCCAATCCATGCCGAAGGCAATCGCCGCCAGCCGGAAGTTGACGGCGTTCAACTCACAGATTGTGATTGAGCCACGGGTCGCGGACCTTACTCCGGAGAATATCGAGGATCTTCTTGCGGGAGCCGACCTGATTATGGACGGCACCGATAACTTCGAGACGCGATACCTGATTAACGACTTCGCGGTCGAAAAAAACTCTCGGTGGATTTATGCGGCGGCGGTGGGCAGTTATGCGGCCACGATGAACATTCTGCCGGGCGAAACTGCGTGCCTAACCTGCATTTTTCCCGATTCTCCCAAAGGCGCGCTGGAGACCTGCGAGACCTACGGTGTGTTGAATTCGGCCGCGAACATGGCTTCATCAATCGCGGCAACGGAGGCCATAAAGATTCTGGTGGGCGCCGGAGATAGTGTGAGGCGCACTCTGTTCTCATTTGACCTTTGGCGTAATGAACGTGCCGAAGTGTCGGCGGCAAAGCCGCGTCCGGGCTGCCGGACATGCGGTGAACGAAATTTCGTGCACCTTCGGGGGGCGCAGCGTCCTCAAATTACACTTTGCGGACGGAACTCCGTGCAAATCCACGAGACAGCGCGCACCATAAATCTGGCGGAAATGAGCCGGACTCTGACACCCCACGGCAAAGTGCGACACACTGAGTTTGTCCTGAAGTTCTGGCGGGAACCCTACGAAATGACGGTCTTTCCCGACGGCCGGGCGATCATTAAAGGAACCGTGGACAAGTCCGTTGCACGCGGCTTTTACGCACGCTACGTGGGCACCTGAAAAGGCCGTCCTTTGGCTCGCTGGCAGGCAGCCCGCGCCATGTCTACGGAATCATAAGGTGTGCACTCCGGAGGTTGAAAATGCGTGCCATCATACTTTGCGGACTCATCTTTGCAGGAATTGGGTGTTTCGCTCAAAACAGTTCCCCAATCGCTAATCCACCGCAGACTTTTGATTTCGCCGAACCCGCGATGCTGGGACCCGGTCTGTACTCCGTGCCTTTCATTCCTTTAATTTCGACCCCGAGTATGAATTTATCGGAACCGAGATTGCAGGTGGGAGCCAGCAATTCCACCGGAAACAACATCGCGGGTGCACAGAATTCCACCGCACTTCCGCAGCAGGCAAGCCCATTCCTGATCGCACCGCGATTGGCTGGCGCGACCATCTCTTACGATTTGTATCCAAAAGCCAACAGTGGCGAATCTCGCTGACCGCGGAAGGCCGGCCTGTAAAAATCAGGGTAGCTTGAAATCAACGGTCACCTGGGTTTGGAATTCCGCAGGTTGCCCCATTGCCAAAAACGGCCTGAATCGCCATTGCACTACAGCGTCGGCCGCAGCGGACGCCAACTTCGGATCTCCGCTTATTACTTGAACCTGCTGCACCCCTCCATCTTTGCCCACCAGAACTTTCAACACAACCGCGCCCTGGACGCGTTGTTTTCTCGCGAGCTCTGGATAGACTGGTTGTACGCGATTGGTGACGTATTGATTCGCGTCCTCAGGCGTTAAAAGCTCTGTCTTAGCCGCAGGAATGACGACCGACGGTACGCTTGATTGAGAAACCGATGCAGCTTTAGTCGGCTGCGCTTGGTTTTTTCCAGATTGGCCATGCGGGACTTCACGAAATATGACTTTCCCGTTTTGGTAAACGATTAGACCTCCGCTCGGATTCCTCTCGTGCGTTGTTTTCGACAAATTGGCAGTTGGCGCGAGGATCGGGCGAGGCTGCGAAACAGCCGCAGCTCTTGCATCAACACGTACAGCAGTTTGGGTAGGAACGCTCGCCGCCTGAGACTCTTGTTGCGTCCTAGCTTTTGGCGGCGAACTGTGGCGAATCGCAACTTTACGTCTATCAGCTAGGCCAATCATCCACCCCAATACCAGTGCTATGGTGACCACAGCTGCCGTCAATAACATCGTCCAGCGATCCGATAGCCGGGATTTCCGCCTGCGTTCATCCGAATCTGAAGGGTACATCCTGGCGCGGGTGTCTTCTATGCTGGGAAGAGGTCTCAACTCAGAAAAAGCGGCAACTTCCTGGGCGGAGTCAATCGTATGCACGATACGCTTGCAAAAACTCATTAACGTTTCAGCGTCCCTGTCCCTGAAATGATTCGGATTAGCGGAAAAAGCCTCCACAATACCAATTCCATCTCCGCTCACGGTTGCAACCACCGGGGCAACAAGGATCGAGCGAACTCTGAGTTCCCGGCACGCGGCGCTGTCCACACGTGAATCCATCTCGGTGTCGTCGCACTGTTGCATTCTCTTTGTTTGTAGACAGAGTCCTGAAAGTCCTGAATGCGGATCCAGGCGGAGGCCCAGATCTGGAGCGCCGCCAGTGGTAGCGCGGCACACCAGTTCTCCAGCTCGAGTTAGCGCAATTGCAACTCCAGTAGCTGCGATAGACAAACGCACTTGCTCGGCAATTTCATGGAGCACAAGATCTAGGGCGAGATCGGTTGAGGACGCGCCGCCGCCAGCGACGGAGAGTGCGTTTGCTATTTGAGATATAGACGCAGCGGGTTCCGGTTCCACGGGCTTTTCGGCGGCCGATTCCTTGTGGATGCCGGTCAATAGCGAGTAATCGAAAGGGTCGGGCCGGAATCTTAAACGATTTCGCATGCTGATACCGGAGAGTGATCCGAGCTTCCAGATTACACGCTATTTGAGCGGAGTTTCCCGCGAAAGCATGGCCTTGTCAATATCAAACACGGCAAATGCCCCAATGGGAAGACTTGAAATTTGGCATTTTCAAACATGGTTTGTGATTAGGAAAACACGCGCGTGGCAATTTTCTAACATCTTCATTGTGTTTGCATCCGTCTTTCAGTCATGTTCTGATGACAATTTTGACCGAAGCACATGGATTCATCGGCTAGACAAACATTCCCGTCCGCAAGTGCAGGAAAGCTGCACGCCGTCACCGCCAGTTTTCTTGGGTGGACCCTCGATGCTTTTGATTTCTTCGTGCTTGTATTTCTGGTTGACACATTAGCGGCACATTTTCGGGTTTCAAAAGCCGCAATCATTTGGACAATCACCGCGACCCTTGCGATGCGGCCAGTCGGCGCGCTTGTGTTTGGTTTCTTCGCTGACCGGTTCGGACGTCGCAGGCCGTTTATGGCGAACGTATTATTTTTTTCGGTAATCGAATTGCTGTGTGGCTTTGCACCCAGTTATACGGTCTTCCTGGTTCTGCGCGCACTTTACGGAATAGGAATGGGCGGAGAATGGGGGGTCGGGGCTTCGCTTGCGATGGAGAGCGCTCCCCGTAAATGGCGAGGGATTTTCTCCGGGATTTTGCAGAGTGGATATTCCGTCGGTTATCTACTGGCGGCCGTTGCGGCCAGGTTTGTGCTTCCCGTGTGGGGATGGCGAGCCATGTTCTGGATCGGAGGGGCGCCCGCACTCTTAACCTTTTATATCCGGTATAGAGTGCCCGAATCCGCGGCCTGGGAAGAACACCATGAATCTTCCTTTGGCGCTATTTTGCGCACCACCGCCAGGCATTGGAAACTCCTGGCTTATCTCACCATGCTCATGACGTTCATGATGTTTTTGTCTCACGGAACGCAGGACTTATATCCCGATTTCTTGAAGTCAGTACACAACGTCACGCCTACAGCAGTCTCGTATATGGCAATGCTGTACAACATCGGCGCGGTAGTCGGTTCCATCGCTTTTGGGCAACTGTCGGAGCGGTTGGGACGCCGGTTTAGCATGATTACGGCATTAATTTTAGCTTTGCTGATGATTCCGGCATGGGCATTCGGTGAATCGCTCGTTGTATTGGCGATCGGCGCATTTGCTCTGCAGGCAGGCGTCCAGGGAACGTGGGGTATTATCCCGGCGCACCTGAATGAGCTTTCTCCAGATACGCTTCGTGGCGTAATACCAGGTTTTGCTTACCAACTTGGAATCTTGCTGGCTGCTGGCACCGGCACTATCGAATATGCCTTGCGCAACAGTCTGGGATACGGTTGGGCCTTAGCCGGCTTCGAAGTTGCGAATATCGTGATTTTGGTGATTGTGATTGCGTCAGGTTCAGAGAGGAAGGGCCGAAGCTTCGCAATGGCAGATGGGTGACCATGAAAATGTTTTAAATTCCATATCGGCAGATGGCAATATGCCTTCTTCTCAATAGCCCGCGGCGGGCGGAAAACTGTTAAAGTACTTTTTGACTCACGGTGTGTTTCCCCGTTAGGAGAGATGAAAGCTTGAAGATTGCGGTAGTTGGATCGGGATATGTGGGATTAGTGGCAGGCGCGTGCTTCGCCGATCTCGGCCACGAGGTGATTCTCGTGGACAACGATCCCAAGAAGCTCGCCGCGTTGCGCGAGGGCCAGGTTCCAATTCACGAGAATTTCCTCCCGGAACTGCTCCAGCGTCATCGCGGAAATCGGCTCACCTTCTCGGATGATCTGGGCGCCGCCGTTCGCGCGAGCGCGGCAATCTTTATCGCCGTTGGCACTCCGCCTACTGAACAGGGCGAAGCCGATCTTTCATATGTGGAATCGGTAGCCCGAAGTATTTCGAGCGCCATCAATGGATACAAAGTGGTCGTGGAAAAGAGCACCGTTCCCGTCTACACCAGCAACTGGATTCGTAAAATCATTTTACGTAACGCGACGGCCCCAGATGAATTCGATATCGCGTCGAATCCAGAATTCCTGCGCGAAGGAACGGCCGTCACGGATTTTCTTTATCCGGATCGAATCGTTGTGGGAGCCGATAACGAGCGCTGCGCCGCCGTACTAGCTGAAATCTACGCACCGCTAACGGACGGCAGTTATTATCGCCGTCAAGACGCCATTCCCCAGCCCGACCGCGCTCATATTCCGCCTCCGCTGATTGTCACGACCGCGAAAAGCGCCGAACTTATCAAGCATGCATCGAATGCCTTCCTCGCCATGAAGATTTCTTTCATTAATGCCGTGGCATCCATTTGCGAGATGGTGGGAGGGAATGTTCAACAGGTCTGCCAGGGAATCGGGACGGATAGCCGCATCGGTCCGCGATTCTTGAATCCTGGAATTGGATATGGCGGCTCATGCTTTCCAAAGGATTTAATGGCGTTCAGGTCCGTGGCCCGCGAATGCGGCTACGAATTTCGCCTGCTCGACGAAGTCATACGCATTAACGAAGACCAGCGCAAGCGTTTTATTCGCACGGTTCGCAGCGCGCTTTGGACCCTGCGGGGGAAGCGGCTCGCCGTATTGGGCCTTGCTTTCAAGGGCGGAACGGACGACGTTCGTGAATCCCCGGCTGTTCTGCTGGTCCAATCGTTGTTGCAGGAGGGTTGCCAGATCTCCGCTTATGATCCCGCGGCAAATGAGCGGGCACGAGAAATTCTCGGCGACGGTATCGAATATTCGAACAATGCTTACGAAGCGGCGAAAGACGCAGACGCATTATTGATACTGACGGAGTGGGAGGAGTTCGCATCACTTGATCTCCG
>DASYGR010000221.1:0-7791 GCA_035999525.1 Terriglobales bacterium | reverse complement strand
TTGCCCGTCGTGCGATGCGAGGAAAACGATCTGGTGCCCGTCGGTGATGCGGACGGCAACCAGTTCGTCGCCTTGATCAATGCTGATCGCGATAATTCCCATGGAGCGCACGTGGGAGAAATCTTTCAGCTCGGTTTTCTTTACGGTGCCATTGCGAGTGGCGAAGAAAATGTAGCGGCTTGATTCTTCGAGATTGCGCACGGCGACCATAGTGCGAACGGTTTCTCCAGGTTGCAATCCGACGAGGTTGCCGACATGTTTGCCTTTGCCGGCGGCGCCGACATCGGGAATTTCATACACTTTTAGCCAGTAAACACGGCCTGTATTGGTGAAAATCAAAATGTAAGCGTGCGTGGACGCGATGAAAAGATGTTCAACGAAATCTTCGTCGCGCGTCTTCATGCCCATGCGGCCCGAGCCGCCGCGCCGCTGGTTTCTGTAAGTAGAAATGGCGGTGCGTTTCATGTAGCCGGTATGGCTGACGGTAACCGCCATTTGTTCGTCGGCGATGAGGTCTTCGAGCTTGATCTCGGCGGCTTCATCTTCGATCAGGGTGCGGCGTTCGTCGCCGTAAAGCTTTTTCACTTCTTCGAGTTCTTTGACGATGACGTTGCGGAGTTTCTTTTCCGATCCGAGAATGGATTCGAATTCGCCGATGTTTTCGCGGACGACGCCCAGTTCTTTGCTGATTTCATCAATGGAGAGCCGGGTCAACCGATGCAATTGCAATTCGAGGATGGCGTCTGCTTGAATTGCGGTGAATGGCTTTTCGGGATCAAGTTTCGGAGCGCGTCCGGTAACGTTGATATCGATTTTCTTTCCGCCAAAGTACATCACCAAATTCTCGCGGGCCTCGGCGCGGTTGCCGCTGGCGCGAATGATGGTGATGACATTGTCCAGATGGTCGAGAGCGGTCTTGTAGCCTTCGAGAATGTGCTCGCGTTCTTTGGCTTTGTTGAGCAGGTAGGCAGTGCGGCGGCGAACCACGTCAACGCGGTGATCAATGAAGTGCTGGATCGCCTGAATCAGGCCCATCTCTTTGGGCTGATTGTTCACCACGGCGAGGAAGATCATGCTGAAACCTTCCTGCATGGAGGTGTGTTTGAACAGCTGATTGAGAACGATCTGAGGCTCGGCGCCGCGCTTTAGTTCGACAACGATGCGCATGCCGTCGCGATCGCTTTCATCGCGAATGTCGGAAATGTCGTCCACGACTTTGTCATTCACTAACTGCGCGATGCGTTCGATCAAGCGCGCTTTGTTGACCTGATAAGGAATTTCGGTGACGACGATGGCTTCGCGGTCTTTATTGAAAGTTTCGATGCCGGCCTTGGCGCGCATCATGAAGCGGCCGCGTCCAGTTTTGTAGGCTTCGTAGATTCCGGCCTTGCCGTGAATGATTCCAGCCGTCGGAAAATCCGGGCCCTTCACAATTTTCAAAATTTCTGGCAACTGAGTGGACGGATTGTTCACCAGTGTGATCGTGGCATCCACAATCTCCGTCAAATTATGCGGAGGAATGTTAGTCGCCATTCCAACAGCAATTCCGTTCGATCCATTGACCAGCAAATTTGGAATGCGCGTAGGCAAAACATCCGGCTCGATTTCGTTGCCGTCATAATTCGGACGGAAGTCAACAGTCTCCTTGTCCAAATCTTCCAGCAACGAGCTCGCAACTCGCGTGAGTTTTGCCTCGGTATATCTGTCCGCGGCCGGCGGATCCCCGTCAACGGAGCCGAAATTGCCTTGTCCATCTACCAGCGGATAACGCATCGCAAAGGGCTGGGCGAGACGCACGAGGGCGTCATACACCGCAAGATTTCCATGCGGGTGGTATTTGCCCATTACTTCTCCGACGATTCGTGCGCACTTGCGCGTGCCACGATTCGGGAGCAATCCCATTTGCTGCATTGTGTACAGAATCCGGCGGTGAACCGGTTTCAGCCCGTCGCGAACATCGGGGAGAGCGCGCCCAATGATCACGGACATGGAGTAATCGAGGTACGAGCGTTTCATCTCGTCTTCGATATTTACGGGTTGAATGTTCGCCGCGCCGGGAATGCCGCCGTCGCCGGGAGGTGGAGTCAGGGGAAGTTGGGGGTCTTGATCGTCTGGCATGTTTAGATTTCTTTCAAGTCAGTCGCAACGCTGTAACCCGCTGTATTTGCACCAAGTTAGGTTGGTTTGGAGTTAGATTATTGTATCACGGCGGATGGGGCGGGTGAAAGGAGGGCTTTGATACACGATGGATGAGTTCAGTGTTGAACTTTGCTCAACTGCACAGCCCCTTCGACTTCGCTGAGGGCAGGCTCTCCGGTGTCCCTGCGCGGCGGCCAGGCGCGTGACCCTATGCGCGCCAAACACGCTGATATGCGTCGGCGGCCAACGGAGGAACCTGTTGGCGATGAGCGGCATGGGCGTGCAGATTAATCGAGGTCGCGGCCTGGGTTCGGCAATTGCCATCCTCGCGGCGAAAATCCAGCGTGGAAACGCGGTGCTCGCAAAGGGTGCAGAGGAAGAGCGTTCCGCCCTTCATCGGTCTGGTTGTGTAATATCTCACAGCTGCAATTGTAGGCGCATTGGCGGGAATCGAAACATAAAATCGCGCCTGTTGACGCCCCAAAAAGGGATTTCGGAGTCACTTTAGTGCTGGATTCCGAATGTCCACAGGACTTTAGCGATGGGGTTTCCTTCATCCCCCGACCTTCAACAGCTTCCACATAACGTTTTGTCGCCGGGAACGTCTAACACACATCTGTTATTCCACGGCGAAATTCCCCCGTGAAGTCTGGCGGATGAGCACCTGAAAAGTGCCGGAACAATTGGCCGAGTTTTGCCGTATGAAGTGATTACCAGCTGAATAACAGAAGCGGGCGATAAAGGAAATTTATGGAAGTGGCAGTGCATAATCCTACGCAGCGGACGGTTCCAGAGCTTGGCGATCCTCATGTGAAAGAAGTATTGATGACGGCGCACCAGGAATTAAAAAACCTTATGCGTCAGCGGATCGAAATTATGAAGCGCATCGGCACGATCAAACAGACCATTGCCGGGCTGGCGAATATTTTCGGCGATGAAATTCTCAACGATGAACTGCTGGAGTTGGTGGATCGTAAAGGCACTCAGCGACAGCCTGGATTTACCAAAGTATGCAGAATGGTACTGATGGAGGCTGCCGTGCCGTTGGGAGCGCGGGAAGTATGCGAGCACATTCAGCGCAAGACTCCGCCAGTGCTTCAGCGGCATAAGGATCCGCTGGCGTCGGTGACGACGGTATTGAATCGGCTGGTGGAATACGGCGAGGCGCGGGCTGTGGTGCGCGAGAATGGGCGCAGGGCATGGCAGTGGGTGGCGGAGCCAGCGAGTAGCGGCTTTGAGAATGTGCAGGCCCGTGCGCTGTAGGAAATTTTGTTCGGCGCGAACAGACAGCAGATTCCTCACCGGCTAAAGCCGGTTCGGAATGACAATGTTATTTTGGGTGCGTGCGCTGGAGTTATTTTGGGTGCGCTGGCGTTAGTTTGAGTGCGTTGGCGGCTTCGATCAGGGATTTAAAGATAGCCCTGGAAGGTTCGTCTTCATCCACCGAGCGTTCGGGATGCCATTGAACCGCTAACACGAAGTGATCTGGCGATGTGCCTTCGAGGGCTTCGATGATTCCGTCTTGCGGGCATTGGGCGGTGATGCGCAAACCGTCTCCAATTAAATCGGCGGATTGATGATGGCTCGAATTTACCGGAAGAGTAATTTTCTTCTCGCCTTTTATTTGATCCCCAATCAAATCAGCTAATTTTGAGTGTGGAGCGATCTCGACGCTGTGCGCGATTGGGATCTTTCGTCCGGCTTCGTGATTGACTGGCGACTCGATGTGCTGAAGCAGGGTTCCGCTGCGGTAGACGTTCAGAATTTGCAATCCATAGCAGATGCCGAGGATTGGCTTATGCATGTTGTAGGCATCCTGCAAGAGCAGTTCGTCAACTGTGTCGCGTTTGGCGTCGGCGTTTTCTGTTTTCGGATGACGCGGCGCGTCGTATTTTGCGGGATCAACGTCCGCCGGGCTGCCGGGTAGCAGCACGCCATCGCATTCTTCTATTAGCTTCATCACTTCTGCTGGTTCCTGATCCAATGGTATTCGTACGGGTTTTCCGCCAGCGAGTTCGATTGCGTGTTCGTATTGCGGCAAGGAGCGATCTGCATACTCGGGATTCAGGGAATGCGGCACGGGAATCGCAATTTTCGGAGTTGTCATGCGTGGGAGTGCCCGCTCGCTCGTTCAATTCCGGCCAACGCTCGGGTTTGGCGGTAGTGACGGATTTCCATCGCGGTTGCCGAAACCAGAACAATGCTCCCCACGACGATTGCCGCAGGCAGCGCGATGTGCCTGTACGCAGTCGCCATATTCGTTGGAATTCCACGTAAGCGGGAGCCGATTGCCACGCCGAGGATTCCGAGGAACAGACTTACGGCGAAGGAAAAGAGCGTCAGAATAAATGTGACGAGAAGAATACGGGGAGGAATCCAGTACCATCGGGGACGAGGCTTAGTGTGTGGAGACATCTGTATCTAAAGTACAACATTAGTCCGGTGATTCGCAGGTCCGAGGGGACTAATTGGAATCCTATTTTAGTCTGAGGAGAGGTAGAATGCGGGCGTTCCTCCCGAGGCCCGCCATGAAAAGATGTTTTCTTTTTGCGACTCTCTGTGCGCTGATTCTGACGGTAGCAACTTTTGCGCAAGACCCGTCCAACTGGCTTTCGGACCTTCCGCAGGCTAAGGATTACGTCCAGCACCGCTCTTCGAGCTACGACCGCAGCGGCGGCAATGCTGACGCGCGCCAGATTGCAGCGGGAGAGACTCTAACTCTACTCGATGAAGCGGGACCCGGCCTTGTCAGCCACGTTTGGGTCACGATTGCCAGCAATGATCCGCATCATCTGAAGGCGCTGGTGCTGCGCATGTACTGGGACGGCGAGCCTACGCCGAGCGTGGAAGCGCCCATCGGCGACTTCTTTGGCCTAGGCCTCGGGGATTATTTTCTTTATCAGTCTATTCCGCTGGCGGTGGGTTCCGACAAGGCATTGAACTGCTTTTTCCCCATGCCCTTTCAAAAACATGCCCGCATCACCGTTACCAACGAAGGCGCGCAGAAGGTCAACGCTTTCTATTTCAACATTGACTATCGCGCTTATTCAAAGCCCCTGCCTGACGACACGCTCTACTTCCACGCTCAGTATCGGCAGGCGGCGCCCGCGAAGGGTTGGACCAACCAGTGGAAGTCCGACGGAGATGCGCTCGTCAATGACAAGAAAAACTTAAACGGCGACGGCAACTATGTCTGGATGGAAGCGACCGGACGGGGACACTTCGTGGGGGTGACGATGTCGGTGCTGCAAAATCAGGACAGCTGGTGGGGTGAGGGCGACGACATGTTTTTTGTGGATGGCGAGAGCTTGCCTTCCATCAACGGAACCGGATCGGAAGATTATTTTCTGGGCGCGTGGGATTTCGGCGGCCATGCGTTTTCCTATGGCTTGTTCGGGGCGCCAGTAGTAGGGCAGGAAGTCGCAGGCGGACGTTGGTCGCTCTACCGTTTTCATCTGGATTCGCCGATTACTTTTACCAAATCATTACGCGCGACCATTGAGCATGGCCACGCCAATCATCGTTCGGACAATTATTTCTCCGTTGCCTATTGGTATCAGACGGAGCCGCATGCCGCGTTCCCGCCGCTTCCATCTCTTGAACAGCGAATTCCACGGATTTATGCAGTCGGAGGTCCCGGCAACGCTGGGAAATGACTTGCGCCGTTTAGCCCTTGTCATTCCGACGGTGCGTCGCGACGAGGAATCTGCTTGTGACTTTCGGAAGAGAGCGACATCCGCGAATCTTCACGAATGCCCGAGCGCGTACAATACTGAGCGTTCTGCGAAAATATCCCGCAGAATAAATTGATCAGTGAAAAGCAATAATCTTTCACGCCGTGATTTTCTTCAGCTGACGGCATTGTCCGTCGGGGCTTTGGGGCTGGGAGCGCCGGCGGCGGCGCAGTCTGGCGGCGGCGCTACGATTTGCCTGGTTGCGGATCCCACCGACTTGGCCGTGTCGCCAGCTCCCGCAACTTGGGCCATACGAGAACTGACCCATGCCATCGAAGCACACGGCATCCACGTTCGGCAATTCAAAACGCTGGACCAATGTCCGCCGTCAAGTTTCTGTTTGATGGTTGGCAGCCATAACACTCCTCCTGTTTCGAAAATCCTCAAGGACGCGAATGTTTCCGTATTAAATGCGCCGGAGTGCCTCGCCCTCGTGCCTACCACACACAATGGTGTCCCGATGCTGCTGGCGTGTGGCAGTGATGCGCGCGGGCTTATGTATGCAGTTCTTGAATTAGCGGACCGGATAAAGTACTCGGACAATCCGATTCAAGCGCTCAAGACGCAGGGGCCGATCGCCGAGCAGCCTTTCAATCAGGTTCGCAGCGTGGCACGTTTATTTGTCAGCGACGTCGAAGATAAGCCCTGGTTCTATAACCGTGAAATGTGGCCGGCGTATTTTTCGATGCTGGCCTCGCAGCGCTTCAACCGGTTTCATCTGGCGCTGGGTATCGGATACGACTCTTTGCAGAGCGTTGCCGATGCTTATTTTCTTTTCGCTTATCCGTTTCTGCTTTCTGTGCCGGGGTATGGGGTGAGGGCGGCAAATTTGCCGGAAGCGGAACGAGATCAAAATCTGGAGACGCTGCAATTCATCAGCCGGGAGGCGGTGGCTCATGGCATTGATTTCCAATTGGGCATTTGGACTCATGGATATCAATGGGGGCCGGACAGCGAGCATGCTAATTATGTGATCGAAGGGTTGACGCCCGCGAATCACGCCGCATATTGCCGCGATGCGCTGGCCGCGTTGTTGAAAGCATGTCCGCACATTAGCGGCGTTACATTACGCACACACGGAGAGAGCGGTGTACGAGAAGGAAGTTATGCGTTCTGGAAAACAGTTTTCGCGGGCGTAACGCGCTCTGGGCGCAAGGTCGAGATTGATCTGCATACCAAAGGCCTCGACCAGACGATGATTGATGAGGCCCTTGCCACCCACATGCCGGTAAAGCTCTCGCCCAAGTATTGGGCCGAGCATATGGGTTTGCCTTACCATCAGGCGGCAATTCGCGAACTGGAAATGCCGCGAAAAGATGTTGATGCTGACGACTTCTCCGCGCTCAGCACCGGATCAAGGATTTTTACCCGCTATGGCTATGCGGATTTCTTGAAACGGGATCGCGCGTACAGCGTGATGTATCGGGTCTGGCCGGGCACGCATAGGTTCCTTTTGTGGGGCGATCCAGTGTCAACCGTCGCTCATGCGCAAGCTTTTCGTTTTTGCGGAGGCAATGGAGCGGAACTCTTCGAGCCGCTGTCTTTCAAAGGACGCCGCGGATCGGGTGTGCCTGGTGGACGTTGCGCCTACGCTGACAAATCTTTGAATCCGCACTGGGATTGGGAAAAATATCTTTACACCTATCGCGTATGGGGGCGCCTGCTTTATAACGCGCATGCGGATACTGACGTCTGGCAGCGATATCTGCGCAAGCAATTTGGCGGCAGCGCGCCCGCTCTCGAATCTGCACTCAGGAGCGCTACTCGAATTTTGCCGCTGGTTACCACGGCGCACTTGCCCTCGGCCGCGAACGATACTTTCAATCCGGAGTTTTATACCAACCAGCCAATGGTTGACGCGAACGAACCGCAGCCTTATGGCGATACTCCCGCGCCGAAAGTATTTGAGAATGTCAGT
>DASYGR010000203.1:0-3136 GCA_035999525.1 Terriglobales bacterium | reverse complement strand
CTCATTCGTAATTGCGACTTCCACGTTCACCTCCGATCCCGCCCTTACCACTTGATTCGGTGTTGTGATCCGAAGTGAAAAGGCATGGGGTAATGTTTGTCCAGTCCGAGCATTTGAAACTATGCCAGCCCACGAAATAAGTATCACAAGCGATTTGAATTTCAGCTGTGGGTTCATAGGTATCCTCACTAATGAGTAACGAGCGACAATTTCCAGACGTGGAGCACGGTAATTAAGAATGCTCTACAGTTGGTGAAGCCGGATTTGGCACACCGCAGCTTAAAATCCAGCTTGTACTGCTGGGAGCTTCAAGTCAGGATCGGGCGCAAGTCCTCAGCGGCATCTCGCTGCGAAGATATGCTCTGCTGTCCTGGCGCCGTGTTGTATCTCTCACTGCTACAATGCCTTGTTTCTTAGGCCCTCGCAAGCCACGAACTTTCGCCCCCACAATAACGTATGTTGTTACGGTGTGAATAGCTGTTATAGGGAGTCAGATTGGAAGATGCCCATGTGGCCGCAATGCTGGTCCGTCGCTGCATTGCCGGCGAGGCTGCCGCGTGGGAGGAGATTGTGCGGCGCTATCACAAGCGCATTTACAACATCTGCTACCGTTTTTCTGGTTCGCCCGATCAAGCCCAGGACCTCACCCAGGAAGTCTTCATCAAAATGTACGGCAGCCTGAAGTCTTACGATTCGCAGCGGGCTGCGTTCATGACCTGGATGACGACCATCACTCGTAACCTGCTGGTAGATTACTTTCGTAAATCGAAGCAGGATCGAGCTACGGACTCGCTCGACACGGTGCCTTCCGAACATGAAGACGCCATGCCACTTAGCGAGCGCATCCCCGATAGAACCCCAACCCCCGATGCCACGGCCCAGAGCCGGGAAACCAAAGAAGCTGTGCACCGGGCCCTCCAAAAGCTCTCTCCAGACCTGCGGGAAGCCGTAATCCTGCGGGATCTGCAAGATATGGATTATCGCGAAATTGCCACCGTCCTCCGGGTTCCGGAGGGCACCGTCAAGTCAAGAATAAACCGCGGGCGAGCGGAACTTGCACGCCTGCTACAACGTACATATAGGCAGGTAATCTAATGGCGGATCAAGAGAAAAACACGATGCAGTGCGCTGAGTTCGAACGCACCCTCAGCGACGCTTTAGATGAGAAACTGGATGCCCAGAGTCTCGAGGGTTTCCAGACCCACGCGCGAAGTTGCTCCGTATGCGGTCCGTTGTTGACGGAAGCGGATGCCGGCCGCCGCTGGCTCAAGTCTCTTGAGGATGTCGAGCCCTCCCCGCGTCTCATTGAAAACATTCTTGTCGCAACCAGCGGCCTGGATACCTCAAGGGTGGGTGCGGCTCGCCGCCTCGGTTCTCAAGTAACTTGGGTGGAACGATTCCGCGATTGGGCAGGGTCTGCTTTCGCGCCCGCATTTGCGGTCGCGCGCCAGCCACGTTTCGCCATGTCGTTTGGCATGGCATTCTTCTCGCTCTCAATTTCTTTGAGTCTTGCGGGAGTGAAGCTCACCGACCTGCGTCACGTGGATTTGCGTCCCAGCGCGGTTAAGCGCAACTATTACGAGACCTCCGGCCGGGTCGTGAAATATTACGAGAACATCCGTTTCGTGTACGAGATTGAATCCAGAGTGCGGGAGTTCAAGCAGGCCACGGTTCCAGCCGAGCCGCCGCCAGAACCGAAAACCAAACCCCGAAAAGACAATACCAGTGAACAACCAGAAAAGAGGCAAGATCGCAACTACAGCCAGGAAGATAATCAGCCCGTATTGGCGCTTATCCCCACCGATCCCCCTGTAGTGACTGGAAACACTGACAGGAGGCTTTCATGAACTGCGCCAACCATCCTACGAATCTGGCAATTGCGTATTGCCGTACCTGCGGCAAGCCGCTATGCGCCACTTGCAAACGCGACGTGATGGGAGTCATTTACTGCGAGCAGTGTCTCGCCGAACGTCTGAAAGATGTACATCCGAATGTACCGCCGCCGGTGCAGGGATTCGTTTCCTCAACGCCAATTGCGCCCATGTCCGGCGTCGGACCGCATCCCGCAGTTGCCGGTATTCTGTCCGGGTTTTTCCCTTTCGGCGTCGGCGCCGTTTACACCGGCCAATATGCCAAGGGCCTCGCACATTTGCTCATTTTTGTCGGCCTGATTTGGGGCCTTTCCTCAGGACATATGGGTGGCTTTGAACCGGTGCTTGGAATCGCCATGGGATTCTTCGTGGTCTATCAGATCATTGACTCCGTGCGTTCGGCGAATGCCATTCGACTGGGACAAGCACCGCCTGATCCATTCGGCTTCAGTCGCACTTTTGGAATTAGCGATCCAATTCCCGCCACCGCCAACTCCGCAGATACCTCAGCTCCGTTGCCGCCAGTAGCGGGAACTCGCAGCGGGAAGGTGCCCACGGCGGCCGTGGTTCTTATTGGCCTCGGCGTTTTATTTCTGCTCCAAACCGCGGGTGTTTTTGAATTTAATGTGGAGAGAATCTGGCCGCTCTTTCTCATCGGCCTCGGAGTCTGGCTCTTCATAGCGCGGACCGGAATGTTGGGCCACGGCTATGGTGGTGCATGCGGACCTGGGCAGGCTTGGGACGGCTACAACCCTCGCGCCTATGACCGCAGAGTATGGTCGGGACCGATTTGGCTTATCACCATCGGCGGATTGTTTCTAATCCAGGGCTTTGACGGCCCCGGTTTCGGACGCACCTGGCCCGTGCTTCTCCTCGTGGTGGGGCTGATGAAGTTAATGGGAAATAGAACCCAACCGATTCCACCCGCAGCGCCACTGCCCCCGCCAGCGGCACCGGCCGGATTCGATTCCGGACCTATTCCGCCGCCAGAGAATCAGTCTTCTTCCAACGAGGTGAAAAATGGCTAGCCCAGTACAAACGCCGCGTCCCCGAGTCCGTCACTCGTACGCCGGACCAATCGTGCTGATCGTCATTGGAATCGTATTCCTGCTTGGCACGATGGGGGTGCTCGACTGGGCCGATTTCGGGCACTGGTATGCCCATTACTGGCCGGTGCTGCTCATCCTTTGGGGCGTGATCAAGCTGGTTGAGTATCAACAGGCTCAACGCGAAGGAGCTCGTTATCCCGGCATCGGAGTCGGCGG
>DASYGR010000166.1:0-13233 GCA_035999525.1 Terriglobales bacterium | reverse complement strand
CTCCCTCCAACCCTCGGGAAGCGTGCATGGCGGTGGACATATACCCTCGCTCAGTATCTTGGATGTCGTTGTGGCTGCACAGGATGGAAGTGCCGTCGCAACTAACTTTTATACGCCAAATTGCGCAGGATTCCAAACCTGAACGCCACCCGTGGGAACAGCCGCACTCGGCTGTCCAGACTGGGCATCGCCGGGTTCAGTCGCTTGCGGGTCGAAACATACGGCCACCGCATCGCGAGGTCACGCTCCCCGCATATTCGGTGGAGGCTTCCTCCGTGACTCGCATCGAAGGTTCACCCACCTTCCGGAAATGCTCTCTTTTCTCCTTATTCAAAGGTACAATCCCGATATGCGCTCCCGTGGCTTGATTGTGATTTGTTTGGCGATTAGCGCATTCGCCGCCGATATCACTTCCAACGCACCCCTACTTCCCTGCCCCCCCGCCGATTCCGCAGCTTGCAATCCTTCCAAGAAAGATTTGAAAGAAGCAAAAACCGCATTCCTGAAAGGCCTCAAACTCCAAAAAGAGAAGCATACAAACGACGCATTCGAGCAATTCGAAACCGCGGCCCGCCTCGAACCACGAAACGTAAACTATCTCACCTCGCTCGAATTCGCCCGCCAGCAATCCGTTTATGAGCACCTTCAAGCGGGCAATGTCGAACTGCAGGAAGGAAAGCAAGCCCAATCTTTGGACGACTTCCGCGCCGCGCTTCAGCTCGATCCGAAAAATGTTTTCGCTCAGCAGCGAGTGCAAGATGCCCTCGGCGACTCCGTTCCTAAAATTGATGAACCTGTTCGCATTGTCGACCAATCGCCTGAAATTCGACTCACGCCCGAAGCTGCGCTATCGGATTTTCACTATAAGGGCGACTCCCGTGGCTTACTCACTCAGGTGGCCGCCGCATTCCGAATCGAAGTCCAGATGGATGATTCCGTAGTCTCGCGGCCGGTACGCTTCGATATCTCAAGCGTAGACTTTGCTACCGCCATGTCCGCCGCCGCAGCCGTCACGCGCACGTTCTGGACTCCCATGGGTCCGAAACAAATCTTGATCGCCGCCGATACGGCCGAAAACCATCGCCAATACGACCGCATGGCGATGCGGACTTTTTACATTCCCGGAGTTTCTACTCCCGCCGATCTCACCAATGTCAGCAACGTCCTGCGAAATGTTTTTGAAATTAAATTAGTTAGCCAGGAAGCGGGCAGCGACAAGCTTACCGTTCGCGCGCCACAAAATATCCTGGACGCGGCCACCGAGTTCATCGAAAATCTGGATGACTCGCGTCCCCAGGTCATGCTGGACGTTGAGATCTATCAGATCAGTCACACCTTCATGCGGAAGATTGGATTGGGAATTCCCGATCAGTTCAACTTATTTAACATTCCAATTGCGGCTCTGGCCGGAATTGGCGGTCAGAATATCCAAAGCCTCATCAACCAATTGATCTCCAGCGGCGGCATCAATCAGGCAAATAGTCAGAGCATCGCCGGCCTGTTGGCGCAACTCCAAGGGCAGGGAAATTCCATTTTCAGCCAGCCACTCGCAACCTTCGGAGGCGGTCTAACGTTTGAAGGACTGAGCCTGGGGACGCTCGCCGCCCAACTCTCACTCAACGAAAGCGCAGTGAAGGATTTGCAACACGCAACGCTGCGAGTGTCGCAGGGCAACGACGCGACCTTTCACATGGGCGAGCGGTATCCAATTTTGAACGCTACCTTCGCGCCGATCTTCAATACACCCGCTATTTCTCAGGTCCTGCAAAACAACAGTTTCCAGGCTCCTTTTCCTTCCTTCAGTTATGAGGATATTGGGCTAACTCTGAAAGCGAAGCCGACGGTGCACAGCGATTCCGACGTCAGTCTTGATGTCGAGATGCAAGTCCGTTCGCTGGCAGGGCAATCCGTAAACGGCGTGCCGATTCTCGCCAATCGCGAATATAAAGGCAGCATTACGTTAATGGATGGCGAGCCCGCCGTGGTCGCTGGCAGCGTTTCGCGGAATGAAGCGCGAACCATGACTGGCCTGCCGGGACTGGGCTTTATTCCCGGCCTCAATCACGTAATGACCTCAAACACAAAAGAAGTGGATGATGACGAACTCATGGTCGTCATTACTCCCCGCGTAATCCATTCGCAGACCCGCAACGAAAGCTCAGAAATCTGGATCGCACGTTAGCTAAGAGTTAAAGGCAGCTTTTATTGCCTCAATGCCAACTGCTCGCAAATGCGCTTGATGATTTCGGTTTGCTCCGGGGTCCTGGTGAGAAACTCGAAACCGTGACGCAACCCATCTCGATAGCGCACAACGGCTCTGATTTTTAGCACGGATGCAATACCCGGAAAAGCAAGTTCTAACGCAACTACTTCGCCCGATTCCAATTCGCCGGAAAGGGTTCCACCAATTCCGTCCTGCCCAAACTCATTCGACCGGCCCCACAATGAAAATCTCTTTCCCGATCGAAAAACGTTAACGGAGATGCGAATATCCACAGGGTAGCGGGTAAATCGTCGCATGCTCTTGGATCCCGTATCTCGCTTGGGCGATTTATTCATCGGAAGCTTTCTACTTTCATCCGGATGTTTACATTGCACGGCATTGCTCTGGTTCAACGTTCGCGAAGACGCTAGGAACCAAAATACTTTTCCACATTAACTGTAGAACCGTGCATAAACAAATGTAGGCGTGCCCGTCTCATAATGATCTATGAATTAATTACTTGCTCGAGCGAAAAATGCAACCTCCGAACCCCCGTAACTATAGCGTGTGTCAACTATTTGGAGATGGCACATCAAGTGCATCCGAGGACCAAGCAGGAAGTTCTGTGACAGGAGATTAACATGCCCAAAGACTGGAAAGAACTGTCTGAAGCTGCGAGTCGCGAACAGGATCCCCAAAAGCTACTTGAGTTAGTCGAGGAACTCGATAAGGCCCTGGAACAACACGAGAACTCGATCAAAGAAAAAAGTCGCGGCGTAAATGAAAATAAAACAACGGACCATGAGTCGAACCTTCAATCAATGGTTAACGCCGCGCTACCTCTGTCTGCATGAATGTCTGCGATTCCACATTACATTCCAAAAGTAGTCTTGTGCTCGCGTGCAATACCCGGAGATTTAGTAGAGAATAGATTGAGATTAAAGATTCGATTTTGAGTTCTGAACAGACTTCTTGGCCATCTTGTTCCTTGAATCGTTCGCACTCAACAAATCATCATTCTCCTTGGAGGAAAATTATGGCGCACGAACTACCCCCCCTACCCTACGACTACTCCGCACTGGAACCTACTATTGACGCGCAGACCATGAAGCTGCATCACGACATGCACCATGGTGCGTATGTAAAAAATCTCAATGCAGCGATCGAAAAACATCCGCAACTCGCATCCAAGAGCGCGGAAGACCTGATTCGCGATTTGAATGCAATCCCTGAAGACATCCGCGGCGCCGTTCGCAACAACGGCGGCGGACACGTGAACCACACCATGTTTTGGAAGATTATGAAACCTAAAGGTGGCGGCGATCCGAGCGGTGCGATAGCCGAAGTCATTAAAAAATCTTTCGGCAACTTTAAAGATTTTCAAACCAAATTCAATGAAGCCGGAGCGAAGCAATTCGGCAGTGGATGGGTTTGGCTGGCCGGAAAATCCAACGGAGACGTGCAAATTATGAGCACGCCCAACCAGGACAACCCCATCTCGCAGGGTCTGTTCCCAATCTTAGGCAACGACGTTTGGGAGCACGCCTACTATCTCAAATATAACAACCGGCGCCCTGAGTATCTCGCTGCATGGTGGAACATCGTGAACTGGGACGAAGTCAACAAGCGTCTCGAGACTTTCAAGTCCGGCAAGCACGAACCCGCACTAGCCGCTCGGTAAGACTAGCAATGAACAAAAGGGCAGGCGTTCTTGCCTGCCCTTTCATCCCACTTTCTGTTTTCCTCACTTGCCCTCCATGGATGCTATCTTGCCGGGTGGAGGCTCGCATACGTGAGCCTCCACCCAGGTGAGCTGGTTAGGCAGCACCGTCTTAGAACTTCACGCTTGCCCCGAACCAGATTGTCCGGTTGCCGGGGTCTGGACCGAAGAAGCCACCGGGCTGGGCAGCGCTGGTAATCACCCCGAAGTTGTTGTTGCTTCCCGTATTGCACAACCCTCCCTCACCCGGAATCGAACCAGCGACTGCCGCATTGCCAGGGCAGGAGAGGTTCGGGTTGGCAAAATGGGGCGTGTTGGTAAGGCTGAAGGTGTCGGCTCGTATTTGCAGCCGGAACCGCTCTGTCAGCCGGAATTCCCGGGCCAGGCTCAGGCTCGTAGTGAAATATCCCGGACCGCGGAACTCATTGCGGTTGGTGTTTCCGTAATGAGCGTTGGCCGAGCTGGTAATGAGTGGAGCGGCAAAGATGCTGGGGTCGAAGTAATGACAGCTAAGGTCGGTCTGGGCACAGGTCTGGCCGGTACGCGGCGGCCGGCCGTTGAGGATGTGGAAGTTGCCTACGAGATCAGCTGTTTGGCCGGAACCGTTCGCGTTCAGGCTGCCGCCGGCACCGACCGTGAACGGCACACCGCTCAAGCGGCTTATCACCGGGCTAAGCTGCCATCCTCCCAGAAACCAGCTGCCCGGTCCTGTCTTTGCCCAAAGCTGATCCTTACCGAAGGGGAGCCGCAGTACGGCGTAGATCTCGATGTCGTGAGTGCGGTCATACCCGGCCACTGCACGGTCCTTTGCAAAAAACGCCGGGTCGGGGAAAGCAAGCGAGCTAAGCTCTTCATTGTCCTCGTAGTCGGTTGTCTTCGACCAAGTCCACGCGAAGCCGGCAGTAGAGCCGTTGGTGAACCGATGTGTGACTTTGGTCTGGAGGGAGTCATAATAGCTGTTCTTGAACGGCGTCAGCGCATTGATCGTACCGGTGTAGTTCTGCCCCAAAGCCTGGCTGAGCAGGCCACCCGCACTCCCGGTCCCTGGCAACGACGCGTTGGCATTCAAATTGACCAGTGGTCGAATGCCGCGCGCGCCGACGTAGCCGGTATCCAGCACGATCCCCTTCCATTCCTGCTCTACCATGAGGTTGAAGGAATTGGTGTACCCACGCCGGAACGGGTTGTGGATGGTTGTCGTACCGACATTTGTAGGAAGAGGGATCGAGCCGCTGCTGATGTTTGGAAGTGGCGGCAGCAGAATGCCAGTCTGGACGGAATAGCTTCCCCCACCCAATCCCGTGCCGTTCAGGCCAGTCAGGCTTGCCGCGGGAATGAAGTTCGCGGTGTTCGCCGCCACGTTTGTGGCGAGGATCACGGACGGATAAGTGGTGCGGAAGTAACGCCAGTTGTTCGGATCGGCGCTCATGCCGTAGCCGGCGCGAAACACCGTCGAAGGCGTGAGGCGATATGCAAGACCCACGCGAGGCAGGAACTCTCCGATTCCCACGTCAATCCCGTCGTTCTGTGGAACGCTGCCGTACCCACCTATCAGGACGTTGCCAGTGTTTAAATCGAAGTAGCGAAGTCCCTTGTTGTTGTCGCTGTATCCGAAGGGATAGTACTCCCAGCGAACTCCCAGAGTCAGGGTCAGCTTGGGAGTTACCTGCCATTCGTCGCGCAGGTACCATGCCCACTGCGACCAGCGTAGTGCGTTGGGGTTGAAGATCTGAAACCCTTTCCCAGTCACAGTAGGCAGACCAAGCAGGAAATCGGCCCACGAATTGAACCATGTGGGGGTAGTCCCAAACTGAGAAGTGACATCGCCATTGAATCCGAACACGCCGCGCGGTGATTGCAAGGTGCCGCCCTGCGGCTGGAAGTGATTGATCTGCGAGTGATTCCACTCGATTCCGCCACGCAGCGCGTGCTTTCCCTTGATCCAGCTCAAGTTAGCGCCGCTGACGAACTGCTGGTCGCGGAACAGGAACGGGTTGGCGGGTTGCGCATTGCCAATGGGTGTACCAATTTGGTTACCGGTACCTGACCCCGGCTGGGCGGTGGGGAAGATGAAGCCCGGAAGCCCATAGTATAGGCTTGGGTCACCCGTCGTTCCCGCGTTGTTGGTTCCAGGGATTCCCAAGTCACTGATCCCTTTGGCCGCCGTGAGATCGAATGTTGACCCCAGCCGCTGCCGGGTGAAACCGAAGTTCCAGTCCAGCAACACAGAGGGGGTGAAAGCATAGGTCGCGCCCAGACCGACGCTCTGAATCAAGCCGGGAGCGTTGCCCAGTTGGCCGCCGTTCGTTGCATTGCCGTCGGCGGCTCCCAGCAAAGGCGGATCGAACACGAAAGTCTTGGAGAAGCTGTAGCGGGCGAAGAGCGTTGATTTTTCGCCGGGAACGTAGTTGACCTTGATGTCAGCGGTGTCGCGGTTGAAGAGCGCAGTTCCGCTGCCGACGAAGTTGCCCTGGTCGTTGGCGGTCGCGAAGACGCGCGTGATCGCCGGCTGAAGCAGGGCGATCATTTTCGTCGCTGCCGGATCAATGCGGTTCGGACAGATGACGTTCAGCACTCCGTTGCAAGAGACTTGTTGTTTGCCAGATCCGGTCGCGGTGCCGGTCGCCGGATCGTAGATGATCGGGTTTCCCGGCAGATTGCGGAAATCACCCGCGGCCATGGCGGCGGTCGGCAAAGTGGCCGTATCCGGTCCCGCCAATTGCCGCTGCGTGGTGCGCTCGTAGTCGCCAAAGAAGAACAGTTTATTCTTCAGGATCGGACCACCCAAGGCCCCGCCGAACTGGTGCTGGATGTTCTTGTTCTTAGTTGGGAAGATTTTGGGATCGGTGTTGAAGTAGTTGCGTGCCGCGAAGAGTTGGCCGG
This sequence comes from Terriglobales bacterium, assembly GCA_035999525.1. Lineage (GTDB taxonomy): Bacteria > Acidobacteriota > Terriglobia > Terriglobales > Acidobacteriaceae > PALSA-188. The sequence continues at coordinate 6,427 of DASYGR010000166.1, read as the reverse complement.
TATACAATTCGTGGCCGCTGCCGTGAAACTGGTTTGTGCCGGACTTGATTTGCACGTTGACGGCCGCGCCCCCCGCCAGGCCCTGCTCAGCATCGAAGGAGTTGGTCACTACATTGACCGACTCAATGGCGTCCGCCGGCGGCACATAGGCGACGTTCGAAGGAAGCCATGGATATGCGTCCTGCGCGCCATCAAGGCGAGTGTTTACACCCTGTTGGGATTGCCCGTTCACGTTGGCATTGATCGCCCGCTGCGGGTTGCCGGCGAGCGAGTTGGTTTCTGCGGTCAGACCCACACCGGGAATGAGCCGCAGCAGCGCCTGGAAATTTCGTCCCTGGGACCCCGCGTCCGGCAGACTCTCAATCTGTTGAGCCGTCAGATCCGTATGCACGTCGGCCTTGTCGGTTTGGAGTATTGGCGCTTCAGCGGTTACGGTCACGTTTTGCGTTGCGCTCGCCACTCCGAGCTGTGCGTCCACACGCGCGATTTCATTGGCGGCCACGCGCACGCCAGGAGTTTCCTGGGTGGAGAATCCCGGCGCGGTGATGGTTACCTTATAAGTGCCAGGAAATAATGTCGCGAACCGGTAGATGCCGCTGGAGTCGGTTGTCGCGTCCCGGGTCACGCCAGTCTGAACCTCCAAGACGGTAACCTGAGAGCCGGTGACCACGGCACCGCTGGCGTCGGTCACCGCCCCAGTGAGTGAACCATAGAGAACTTGGGCGAAGGTCCCGTTCGCAAACGACAACAACGCGAGCATAACCAGCGTTGTTATAATTTGTTGTACAGTCGAACTATGTGGATAAGCTCGTCCCTTAAATGCAACTCCAAACATAAAACCTCCGTTACCTTAACCAGATTGAATTTTCGTGCCGACTTGCGGCCATCCTATTAACTCATCCGACCTGCAGGGTTGTTGTCCGGCTTTTCAATCTTGATCCTGCAGACTTACCATCCTTGACCCCGTACGCAGATGGAGCAAAGTGGCGCTGAAGAACGAGAGCCACTGTGCCCCGCAACCGCGCCATGCTCGGCTCGGCTAGAGCCGGCCGCACTCGTGGCGCCTTTCCAATTAAGACCCCTGACGCAACTTCGGCCTCGATCACCGGCCCGAACCGCTGCCACAACCGGCTAAATTCGGCGACTACCACGATTTCTTCCGGCGCCAGCCCGGCGACGATCATCCTCATCCCTCGCCCAATCGCATGCGCCATTTTGTCGAGAGCCTTCAAGGCCAGAGCATCTCCAGCTTCGGCGAGCGCCAGCAGATCCTGAAAAGTCATATCATTCGAGATAGTGCTCTCCTCGTGGTAATAGCGCAAAGCCGCCCTGTTGGAGGCGTAAACCTCCCAGCATCCACACCCACCGCACGCGCATAAGGGCCCGTTGGCATCGAGTGAGACATGGCCAAATTCACCTGCCATTCCACTTAAACCGCGTACCAGTTGTCCGTTGGCAAATACGCCGGTCCCCACGCCTTCCGCGATGGTGACCACCACCAAATCGCGTACATCCTCCGCGTGGCCGAACCAAACTTCGGCCAGGACGCAGGCGTTGGCTGCATTCTCCAGTTCCACCCGCATTCCTGTAGCTTCTTCAATCGGTTTCTTCAGATCAAATTCTGACCACTTCAAATTTGGAGCGAATACCACATGTTGGGTGGTCAGATCGAAGCGGCCTGACAGGCCTATACCAACTCCCTCAAATACGCGGTCGGGATGGAGCTGCATCTGGTGGCGCAGCCTTCCCGCCAGGCTTTCGGCAGCAACTCGCGGGTCGGATGGCGTTGGCATGGCTTCCTGCGATAGAAATCGCCCATTGACGTCGGCCACCGCGACAGTGCTCTGTATCGGCCTCACGTCCGCCACCAGAATGGCGCGGGAATCATTCAGCCTTAGGTAGGTCGGCCGCCTTCCTCGCGGCAACCGCCCCGTCGGCCCCTTCACAACCCACTTCTCGCGAATAAGCTGCTCAGTAATTAGCGACACAGTGCTTCTCTGGAGTCCAGAGACCCGCGCCAGGCTAGCCCGCGAAATCGGCTGTCTGCGCCGGATCAGATTAAGAACCACGCCGCGATTGATGTCTCTCGCAGTCTCGCTGGACGCCACTTGCGTGTTAGTAAAATCAATTCGTCGCATCTGTTCAGTCACCAATCAGGTCTGAGTAAACCAAGATGGACCAATAATAGGTGATAGAAGACTAGATTCCCATTTTCAGCATATTAAATTTGTGACTCGAACAATATGTTGACTAATGAAACGTTGTCAAGCTAAAACGGCGTGAAGCGCAGGCTTTCTCGCCTTAGACTTGCGTAGAGTCAAATATGGGGTGTCTTTGTGAGCACAGAAATTAGGAGGTAGAAGCACTCCCGGGGGCTTTGGGACGAACGGACGTCGCGAGTTCGATCTCAACTGGGGAGTCTTATGTTTAAAACAGAGTCGATCGAACCGCGACTGTTCGCTACTACTTGCTATCTTCCACCTGAAGCTCATCCGTAACTGAAAATACGTTTGGTACAGACTTGGCCTGTATTTCGGCCAGTTGTTTGTCCATCTGCCGCGCGACGACCCCGACCAAGGTGACATGACCATTTTTCACGATGATATGAATTGGGGGCATCGCTCTCATTGAGTACAAGCTGAGAGATGCATTGCCATAGATGGCTCTGAAAGTTGCGCGCCGTATGCCATCGTCCATAGGCGAAGGAGGCAGAATCTCTATCTGATTCGAGACATTCGATACGCCTTCTATATTTTTGACCGCTTTCTCCGCATCCGATTTGGTGACCGGATCCACAACTGCTCCTTGAAGGGTCACAGTTCCGTTGGGAGAGACTTGGTAGGCTAGATTATCGAATACGCCATAATAGGGAAGCAGCAGGAGTTCGTGATGCACTTCCTTCGTAACGCGCTGGAACGCGCGCTGATCTAACTGGGCGTTTTCCGCCTGTGCCCACATTAATTGACTCGTAGCCAGGGTTGCAAAAACCAGCAGGAGAATGAGTTTCTTCATTGTTTTCTCTCTTTCTATCTATTTCTATGTCTAGTTCTGTCTTTTGATGGTTCTTCTTCCTACCTATATAAGTAAAGAACCTGACCCAAGCGTCGCACAATACATAGATATCAGTAATCGCACGAAGAGTTGACTCTAGCCCGGCGTGTTGCGATCAATTTAGCGAGCGCACAACTCTAATTTTGATGAAGGGGCGCCGACTGTTCTGTCACATTCCCTCTTCTGTGGTGAACTCCAAGAAAGACCATCGAGATAATGATCACGACGAATCCGATCAAGAGAACTATCGGGGCCCGGTGACTGCCACGTATTATCATTTTCGCTGTATCCTGCCCTGACTTAAATTAGAAGGAGCTTTTTGCTAACACTATGATGCAATCCACACTCCGCGCAGATTTCCGTTTTTTGGTTTGAAATGAAGGAATCCATGAATAACCCGTACACATATGCAGATATCGCGAAAATGATTGACCATTCGCTACTGAGCCCTGGCCTGACGATCGCCGAACTCGAGGCCGGATGCGCGCTGGCGGCTCGGTATGACGTCGCCAGCGTCTGCATCATGCCGTATTACCTTGCCCGATGTGCAGCCCTTTTGGCCGGAAGCACGGTGCAACCAAGCACCACAATAGGGTTCCCACACGGAGGGCACCATACTTCCATCAAGATCGCGGAAGCCGAACAGGCGATTAACGATGGCGGGACAGAATTGGACATGGTCATCAATATCAGCCAGGCCCGTAGTGGAAATTGGGCCTACGTCGCCGACGAAATTCAGGCCCTCACGGGGCGCTGCCATGCCAGCGGAGCCAAGATAAAAGTTATCTTCGAAAACGCATTTCATGACGAGGCTGCAAAAATCCGGCTGTGTGAGATTTGTGGAGAAGCGGGCGCCGACTGGGTGAAAACCTCAACCGGCTACGCCGCAACGGGGGCAACTAAGGAAGATTTGCGGCTCATGCGGAAACATTCTCCGGCACATGTCCAGATAAAAGCCGCTGGTGGAATTCGAGATTTAGATACCCTTCTTGAAGTGAAAGAGATTGGCGTCACGCGCGTAGGGGCAACCCGAACGGCGGATATCCTGGATGAATGCCAGCGGAGGCTTGCAGTCGCCCATCCATAAGTCTTATGCTGCTTTTTGACCCGGCGCCTTGGCCTCTGGATGCCCTCGCAGTGCCGCGGCATGTTCGATGGCGGCATTTATCTCGCCGCCGATTAAAAACGCCAGTCCGGTCACATAGAACCATACGAGCAAAACAATCACCGCGCCGAGGGATCCGTAGGTTCTAGTGTAGGTGTTGAAAAAGTGCAGGTAGCCTCGAAAACCCGCCGATGCTGCCAACCATAACATCACACCAAAAATCGATCCGGGTGTTACCCAGTACCAGTGCCGCTCCTTCAGATCAGGGCCGAAATAGTAGACCAACGAAAACGAAGCTACGATAAAAAACAACGCCGCTGGCCACTGCAAAATTTTCCATCCCAGCACAAAGAATTCGCTGAGGTGCAAAGCGGCACCCATGATGTTTGCAAGGTGACTTCCAATCAGAACCACTGCCAGAGCGAGTAGAAGGCAAATCGAGATCGCAATTGTCAACGCGACCGCAATCCCGCGTACCTTAACAAAAGATCGTCCCTCGCGCACGTGGTAGGCGGTGTTCAGCGTGGATATCATAGAAGTCATTCCCCCCGCTGCAAACCACAAAGCGACCAGAATCCCGAAAGTGAGTTTGCCGGCTCCCGGATTATTGGCAAGCTCGTTGACCGTATTACTGAACAGGTTATAAGCCATGGGCGGGAGCATGTCGGCAAAATAGATCAGCAGCCTGCTTCGCAACATCAGGCCGCGCGAGGCAAAAAGTCCGAACAACGCCAGCAAGAAAAGCATGAGCGGGAAGACCGCGAGGAGAAAGTTATATGCCAACTCGGAGGCGCGGCCAAGAAGGTCGTCATCACCGATCTCGTAAATTACTTTCTTGGCGAGTTGAGCCAGCGTGAGCCCACCCAACTTCCAGATCGAATAGACCTGCTCGCTGGTAGTGAGTTTGGAATCCGACATATCGAAAATAGCTTTCGAGAAACGAGAGTGAGATTCCGTCCTGCCCGACCTCGTTGCTTGCTGGCTTTCCGGACACCGGGTCATCCCCCGCAGGCTGGCTTCGGCTTTCTCCGAAAATACCGGCATTCGTCATTACTGGGGTAACTTTCACGGAAAGGTTTGTTTGCTGGAGACTCTGGACTGGCGTCGTTCGCATACGTGCGCCTCGATGGAGTATTCACGATGCGTAACCTGGCTGCACTTGGCTCCGTTAGTTTCCTCGCGTTGTCGCTTGGTTGGTCAGCTGTAGCTCAAACGGCGGGCCCCGTGCAAGCTGCTTCCGGCACGTCTTCCCCATCATCGAACGCCGTACTTGCAGATGGCACGCCCGTTCGGCTGCGAACGACTAGAACAATATCGTCTGAAGATGCCCGAACGGGAGATTTGCTGAATCTGGAAGTGCTGGACGAGACCAAGATTGATGACACCGTAGTCATCACCAAGGGAGCCGCGGGTCTCGCAATTGTCACCGCCGCGGAGCCGAAAAAACTAATGGGACGCGGCGGAAAACTCGACATCAGTATAGATTCCGTCAAGCTTGTGAACGGCCAGAGGGTCGCTCTTCGGGCGGTGCTTCATTCTGCTGGAAATGGAAATCAAAGCTCCATCGTTTCGGCGATGTCGTACAGCAATGTCTCCTCAGCGCCGTTGATTTTTGTTCATGGCAAGGACATCACAATTCCTCAGGGAACTGAATTCACAGCCTACGTGAATGGAGACGTGCCGCTCGACCTTGGCAATCTCGATCCGGCATCGCTCGGCGCTGCAAATGCTACGGCAGCTACGGCTCATTCGGCGACTGAACTTAACATTTCGTCGTTCCCAGATTTGGCGGAGATACAGATTGACGGCAAATTTATCGGCACCACGCCATGCGATGTCGTGGTGCGCCCAGGCGAACATAGCATCACTGTGAGGCTGGCTGGATTCAGGATTTGGCGCCGCACCGTGACGGCTTCAGGGAAGAAATTAGCATTCAAGATCAGATTAGAACAGGATGGCCTAAACGGAAGCACAGTCTCGAACTGCTCCGGCCCTGATTGCTCCGACATCCCTCTCGGAGATATTGCAAAGCAGAAGCGGGCAACAGAGAGAAATACAGTTTCGCGGCAATAAAATAAGTTGTTAAATTATTCCAGGAAAAGAAAAGCAGAAACGCCTTCGCAAGTCTGTGTAACTCCAGATTTAGGCAGCGTCGTCAATCTTAATTCGAAGCGATTTCAAAAATTTCAAATCCTGATCACTGATCTTGAACTCTGGATTGCTGGACAGCGTTGTAACCATCGAAGTTTTGTCGCTCGATTTCTCTCCCGG
>DASYGR010000153.1:0-5035 GCA_035999525.1 Terriglobales bacterium | reverse complement strand
AGGCCTCCTAATTCTTGCCGTCTGCATGGCAGTCGCGGCGCGGGCCTTCCCGCAAGCTAACGGAATGCAACAGGCTATGGTCTTATTTCAGCAACAGCGTTGGGCGGAATGTGCCACGGCATTTGAGAAAGTAGAAAAGGATCAGCCCGGTGCAACGGATGCCCTGCTCTACGAAGGGAAATGCTTGATTAACCTGGGGCAATTCAAAGATGCCGACACTGCTTTGCAGGCTTATATCGCGGCGCATCCTCATTCCGAAGATGGTGCATACCTGATCGCCTACGTTCGCTTTCGTGAAGATAAACCAAGGGAATCTCTTTCCTTATATACAAGTGCAGGAAAGATCAAGCCCCCCACGGCTGATGACTTGAAGATCGTCGCGCTCGATTACGTATTGCTGAACGACTTTTCTGATGCAGGCCGTTATCTCGACATCGCTCTCAAACTGGAGCCCGACAATTTGGAAGCCCGCTACCATCTGGGACGCGTGCGATATGAACAAAATCGCTTCGATGAGGCGATGGCCGCATTTCAAGAAGTGCTTAAACACGATCCCAATAGTGTGAAAGCGGAAGACAATCTTGGATTAAGTTTCGAAGCCAAGAACGAAACGGATGAAGCGATTGCGGCTTATCGCAAAGCGATCGAATTCGACGCGAGTGCGAGAGTTCATACGGAACAGCCATATCTGGATTTGGGAACTCTGCTCATCAAACTGAACCAAGCGAAGAACGCAGTGCCGGTGCTCTCGCATGCAAAGGAAATCAATCCCAAATCAAGCAAAGTTCATTACCAGTTGGGTAAAGCCTATTTCGATATGAGCCTGTTGCCGGATGCCAAGACGGCGGCTGAGAACGCGGCAAGCTTGAATCCAGACGACATTCCTACGCACTACTTGCTGGGGAAAATCTATCAACGCCTTGGGAAGCCGGATTTGGCTGCGCAGCAATTCAAACTTACTGAGACGCTAACCCGTTCGCAGGAAATGAAATCTGGAAGTATGGGAATGGCTCTCGGGACCGAAACCAAATAGGGTCGGCATTATTTCTGGCATGACTGCCTCAACCACCAACGCTCGCGCGTGTCTTTTTGTTTCGTTCTTAATTTTCTGTTCTCAATTGCTCGCCCAGGAGGTGCCATCCTCAAACTTCTCGCTGATTAAGGACGCGGCTGAGGCGATAGCGGCTGGCAAACTCGACGTTGCCGAAAATGAGCTGCAAGCCGTGCTCAGGGCAGATCCCAAAGAGTATCGAGCATTGAATTTGGGGTTGTGCGCGCTCAGCAACATCGCGAAAAGGAGGGGGAGCAATTGTTCAAGCAGGCGATCGCGCAGAAGCCCGATTTCGCCAGTGCGCACGTAGATCTCGGCCTTCTGTATTCCCAAACGAATCGCGAGGACGAAGCCGTTTCCGAATTTCAGAAAACACTAGAAATTGATCCGTCCCGGAGCGATGCCCGGGCGGCATTGGTGAAGATATATCGAACGCAAGCCACTGACGCAGTTCACTCGCAAGATTTGGAGAAGGCTCTGTCTCTGCTCATCAAAGCCCGCAAGATCAGTCCGAAAGAGCACGATGTTTTATTCGAATTTGGAATGATTGCGCTCAGAATGTCTCTTTTCCCGGACTCTATTCAGGCTTTTCAGGAAGCCTTGCAAGTCCAACCCAATGACAGCAAGGCGATTTATGGATTGGGCAGGGCGCAGATTGGATTGACGAAGTTCCAGGACGCCACAGAATCATTCGAGCGTTATTTGCAACTACGGCCAGACGATGCGAGCGGCCACTACGCCCTGGGCTTCGTGCTTCGGGCGCTGCAACAGATTCCAGAAGCGCGGCGGGAATTTGAAAGATCAATTCAGCTTCAGCCAGTTCAAACCGAATCTTACTTTTGTCTCGGATTGCTGGATCTGGACGAGAACAAATTAGACGACGCGTCGAAGCACTTCGCCTCGGTCATAAAGCAAAATCCGAAACATGCCGGCGCACTGACCGGGCTCGGCCGGGTTGCGTTTCAGCGGAAGCAGTATCAGGCCGCCAGCGACCTGCTCCAGCAGGCGATTGCGTCTGATCCCAATCTTCGCGAAGCCCACTATTATCTCGGCATGGCCTATGGGCGCCTCGGAAGAAGCGACGACTCACAAAAAGAGCTTCAGAAGGCCAGCCAGCTCGACCGCGAAGAAGTTCAGAAACAGAAATATGTTCTGAAGCTGCTAAACCCGGATGAAGAAGCCGGTGCCGGCGGCACTAAGCCAAAGTAAGTTGTCATGTTGAGCGAAGGCGAGCTTCCGCTTGCGGAAGCTCAAAAGAGTCGAAAGGAGTCGAAACATCCCTACTTCGCGTCGCCTTCCAACGCGGCGTGCGGCCAACCCTCCACCCATGCAATGGACGAGATCTGAAGATAGGCGGTGCCGGTTTTGCCGTCATACGCGTGGAACACGATGATGTCGCCCTTCTTCGATTGCAAGATAGATTCTCCTCCAGGTCCGACCCAGCGGTCATTGCCAATTAACAGAGGAGTTCCACCGCCCTCCAACATCGCCTTGCCATCAGCATCCACATATGGGCCGGTTATATTTCGGGACCGTCCAACCATTGTTTTGTAATTGCTTTTCGTGCCGCGGCAGCACAGATCGAAAGAAACGAACAGGTAGTAATAACCGCCGTGATGGACAACAAACGGGGCTTCGATCGCCTGCCAATTGCCCGGCAACCCCGGAGGATTTGGCGGCGGGTTATCAGGACGCTTCCGGCTCGCGAGGAAATATACCTTTGTGTCTTCGGTCGAGAGCTTGCCTGTCTTGTGATCTATCCGGCGCATCTTGATTCCACTCCAAAAGCTGCCGAATGCCAGCCATGTGCGACCCTCAGTATCAATGCTGAGGTTCGGATCAATCGCATTGAAATCGTCTTCGGCGTGAGACTCCAATACCAGCCCTTCGTCTTCCCAATGGAAATCAGGACTCTTCGGATCGAGCGTTTTATTTGTACGCAGCGCAATGCCAGAGGTGTTTTTTCCGAAAACGGAAAACGCATAGTAAAGATGATATTTGCCATCGAAATAGGAAATATCGGGAGCCCACAGCTCCCTGGTCTTCGGGCTTTCTTTCTTGATCCAGTCCGGAACGCTGTCGAACACGTAACCGCAATGGCTCCAGTGCTGCAAACCTTTCGAATAGCGAATGGGGAGTTCGCCTTTACGGTCGGGCCCGTTGGCAGTGGAGAAGAGATACCACGTGTCTCCATCTTTAATGATGGAGGGATCATGAGTAAATTCGACATCGCCCTCGAGCTTGAATGCATGTGGGCTCATCGAGTCGGACTTGGCAGACGAGGGGCCGGCGCAGGTGAATATTAGAAGGAGAACGAAGAACATACCCGACCTACAAGATTTCATTTTTCCTCCTCAATAATTTACCAACCAGATCAAGCAATCCTGGCCGCATTCCAGTGTCTAGCGGTTCCAAATGCCGGTAATTACTTTTGCGTGTGAGTCTCCGGCATTCAGCGGCTGAACCCCAAAATTATCTTCGATCGTTCTGAGGATGTCGTAGTGGTTGTAATGTGTGTCCACTTTTTGGCCCGCCTTAACCATGTTTCCCAAAAACACGGTGTAAATGTGATTGCTTTTTCTTTCCGGGACCTCGCTCTCGTCGAACGTCACAATGAGAAGTGTGCCCGCGCGTGAGTCCGAAGGGAACCAGTTTTCCATGAAGTTCTTAAGCCAGGTGGAAGCCGTGCCGAGATTTGTGTCATGGCCATCGTCGTCCATGTTCGGCGAATAAAACATATACGTCGGCAGCGTCTTGTACTTAGAATCCTTCGGGTCCAGGCGGGAATTCTCCACATCAGTTACAAAAGCGTTGTGCGGATTTTTCGTATCCACAGAGACGACATTTTGAGGTTCTTGCTTTTGTACCTTTTGAAAGCTTAAAAACGGCACATGTTTTCGCGCGTACTTTGTGGCATCGTAAAGGTACGCTGGCTTACCCGGCTTTCCAGGATATTCTTCCGCATAATTTTTCCAGTCCAGTTCATCGCCGATTGTTCTGTGCTGGTTGTCGTCGGGGAAGTCTTTCTGATCGTCTCCGAATATTCCGCGCAGGCCAAAAGTGCTGCCCGCTATCAATCCCAAATAGTTGGGATAAGAAGGATGCGCCAAACCGTGAAAATCAGTGAATTCAACGCCCTCGTCAGCCAGTTGCTTTAGATATTTATCCTTGATCGCCGCGACGTAGGCCTGATTTTCCAGGATGACAATTAGCACTCGATCAAAATGCTTGTGTGGGTTCGCTGCCGGCGTGTTTGATGTGCCCGAAGGGGCTTGCTGAGCGGCGCTACGGACGGCAGCAATCATCAGCAAAATAAAAATAAGGACAATGCGTCTCATTTAAGCTCCAATATTCCTACGTTAACATGTGATCGTGTGGCGCGGGCGCCCTCGCCCGCGATTCTTGTACCATGAAGAACGATGCCGCTCCCGGTCAGCCACGCCAGCCTGAGAGTTTTGGAATTTGAGTCGCTGCGCCAGTTATTGCGCGGATATGCGCAGTCTCCATTCGGACAGAAGAAGGTTGCTCAACTCGCCCCCTCCATCAACCGGGATTGGATTGAAAATCAGCAAACCCTGACCAGCGAGGTTCGAGAGTTCCGTCGCGTGGGTGGAAGATTCGATTTCGCCGGACTGCTCGAAATTACTCCGCACTTACAGAAAGCAAAAATATCAGGCGCTGTTCTCGAAACCACAGAAATCCGCGATGTCATTCTTGTTGTGGATCGAGCGGCCGAGTGGCGGCAGATTGCCTTGAATCCACCTTCGGCGATGAAAGTGCCGTGGACGACCGTGGCGAATCTATCCACCGGAATCGTTGACTTCTCGGAGTTCTTGCGTGGTTTTCGCGGAAAGATTCAACCTGACGGCACGCTCGAAGACAAGGCTTCCCCAGAATTAGCGCGAATTCGCCGCGAAATTGAAAAGCAGCGGCGCCAGATACAAGAATCGCTTCGTGGCTATCTGCGCCGCCTAGCCGAAGGCG
>DASYGR010000112.1:0-3441 GCA_035999525.1 Terriglobales bacterium | reverse complement strand
CAAGTCTGCTTTGAGATCCGCGGCATGCTGGTAACGCAGATTCTTGTCTTTCTCCAACGCCTTATTGATGGTGCGTTCCAGGTCTGGGGGGATGTCCCGATTCAGCCGCACCGGCGCGACTGGAGCCTTGTGTAAAATCCCATCAAAAATCGCGCCGGACGTCCCTCCGCCAAATGGCAAGCCGCCTGTGGCCATTTCATACAGCACCACTCCAAAAGAGAAGAGATCGGTGCGCGCGTCCAGTTCCTTCCCCAGCACCTGCTCGGGGGACATATACGCGACCGTACCCAACGCGGTACCGGGACTGGTGAGATGTTCGACCGATTCCGCCGCCGTCGCCTCCGACGCAACCACGTCGAGCATCCGGCCCGTAGGAGTCAGCTTGGCCAATCCAAAATCAAGAATCTTCGCGTGCCCGCGTTTAGTGATGAAGATGTTGGCCGGTTTGATATCGCGATGAACAATTCCCTCGGTGTGCGCCGCGTCCAGCGCGTCTGCGATCTCAATCGCTACCGCGAGCAGTGTTTCTGTATCCATCGGATGTCCGGCGATGCGGTGCTTCAGGGTTATGCCATCTAAAAACTCCATGGCGATGAACGGATGCCCGTTGTACTCGCCAATGTCATGAATCGTACAAATATTGGGATGGTTTAAAGCGGAAGCCGCCTGGGCCTCGCGCTGGAAACGGGCCAGAGTCTGCGGATCTTTCGCAACTTCATCGGGAAGAAACTTAAGCGCGACGAAGCGATGCAGCCGCGTGTCTTCAGCCTTGTAAACCACGCCCATGCCGCCGCCGCCCAGTTTCTCTACTACGCGGTAATGCGAAATGGTTTGACCGATCAAGGAATAGGCTCGCGCTGCGCGACCATCTTAGGGTGGCGGCACCAGCAAGTCAATCACTTGGAATGAATGGCTGATCCCCGTCGTAGTCTCTCAATTCGTTGCAGAGACAGGATGGGATGTTGCTCGTTCCTCCACCGTTTCGTCCCGCTAAAGGCTCACGCCCCGTTCAGACCTAGTAACTCCTGAACATGATCTTAAGGGGAATCGTCAGATTACAATCGGGACTCAATGGCCCTCATCCTTGCTTCCGCTTCGCCACGACGGCAGGAATTGCTGCGCAATGCGGGTGTTGAGTTCACGATTCAGGCCGCGAACATCGCCGAGAATTTGATTGGCGACGAGAGTCCAAGAGGTTGTGCGGAAAGATTGGCGTCCGAAAAGGCACGTGCGGTGTTTGATTCGCGTCCGGCGGACGTCGTTCTAGGCGCGGATACCATTGTCGTTGTGGACGGCGAGATTCTAGGAAAACCGCGCGACGAAAAAGATGCCGAGCGCATGTTGCAAATGCTATCCGGGCGAAAGCACGAGGTGATTACGGGAGTGTGCGTTGTGGGCGCGCATTTTCAAGAAATCAGCTCGGAAAGCACGATCGTGTCCATGTCCGATTTGAGCGAAGATGATATTCGCCAATATGTCGCCAGCGGCGAGCCGATGGACAAGGCTGGCGCTTATGCGATCCAGGGCATGGCTTCGCGCTGGATCCGGCGTATAGAAGGAGACTACTTCAACGTGGTGGGATTGCCGGTGTCGCTGGTTTACCGCATGCTGCGGGAGCACGGGGTAATCTGAGCTACAAGATGCCTCAGTTTGTTGCGCAATCAGAAAAACCGATTAACCACGAAGGACACGAAGGATCACAAAGGATCCACGGAGCCAATTTCGACGTTTTCCTTTGTGCAGCTTCGTGTCCTCCATCTTTATAACTTTGTTATGAGGACCTACAGGTCACGCTGCGAGAATCTGCGAATGGCAACCATCACAGCAATTGCCAGGTACAGGGCGGCATAGAGGACCATTGCCATGCTTGGAACGGAGAGCACGGTAAACGGGGAGATTTGCATGGCATTCCCGAGTGGAGATTGCATTTCAAAGGCGGCGCGGCGCCAGAGAGACTCACTCGGCATCGCCAGGCTAGCAATTACACCCACATTCACGGCACGTTGCGTCTTTGTGATGGCTCCAAATTGCTCGATCCAGCCGCCAAGAAACGCGAGCCCGTGCAGGCCGAGAACGAGCACTCCAGTCGTCATCGTGGAAAAATAAGTCGCGAAAGCAAACGTAACCGAGAGCAGCACCACACTCTCCATCCAGATGAGGAGAAAACCGCTCAACAAGTGGCGCGCCGTGACACCTGCTATCACGTACGATATCGCGTTCGCGCCGCCGACCATGATCGCAATGTATGCGGTCAACATGCCGATGAACCCAAACCACTTGCCAAGGAGCAATTGCCCTCGGGGAATGGGTTTGGTTGCGATTGCCTGGATAGTGCCAGATGCAATTTCACCGGAGATCGTGTCCACCGACGTGAGGATGGTCATGAGCACCGCCAGCAGGTCCACGGCGTAGAGGCCCATTGTCAGCATAGTGAATGAAAATTCGCGCCGGAGGACGGGATTTACGCCCTGCGCGGCAAAATCCTTGGCCTGAAAATGAAGGCCGGTGGCGAATAGGATCAGGAACGCACCGCCGGCGGCGAGCGCCATCCAGAGCATCTTTTTCCGTGCCGCTTCGCGAAAGGTAACGCCAGCCATGACCCAGATGCCCCTCACAGTCCACCGTCAGTTCCGACGATTTGCAGGAATCGCTCTTCGAGCGAAACCCGCTGCGGGGTGACCTCGTAAACGTCCACTCCCTTGGCGACCAGGTAGCGAACAATCTCAGGTAGAAGCGTACTAGACGACAATGAGAGCATCAGGCGCTCACCCTCAGAGCGAAATTCGGACGTCCATTGGGTCAGGCCGGTGACAATTTCGGCCGTCAGATTGAGCGCCCGAATCGAAACGGTGACCTGTTCTTCGACCTCACCATGCAGTTGGCGGGTCTCCAACACCTCGCCATCTTTGATAAAGGCAACTCGATCGCAAGTGATCTCAACTTCACCGAGGAGATGTGAATTCAGCAACACGGTCGCGCCTCGAGCGCGCTCGGCTTTAATAATGTCGCGCACCAAGCGACGGCCAATGGGATCGAGACCCGAAGTAGGTTCGTCGAGAAAGATCAGGTCAGGCTCATTCAGCAGAGCCTGGGCGAGCCCAATGCGTTGTAACATGCCCTTGGAAAAGTTGCGCAGCTGCTTATCGCGGTGTGGTGTGAGTCCCACCGTATCCAGCAAGAAGGGAATGCGCTGGCGAAGCGTGGCGCGCGACATGCCATAGAGCCGGCCGTGCAATCTGAGAAGTTCGGTCGCGTTAAGCCAATCGTAGAAGCGGAAGTGTTCAGGGAGGAACCCCACCTTGACGCGCGTCTTCACATCGCCGGCGGGACGGCCAAGAATCTCGGCCTGACCGTTGGTTGGAAACACCAGACCCAAGAGCATTTTGACGGAGGTGCTCTTACCCGCGCCATTTGGTCCCAAGAAACCGAAGACCTCACCCC
>DASYGR010000098.1:0-17792 GCA_035999525.1 Terriglobales bacterium | reverse complement strand
GGCAGGTCGCCGTAAAGCGCGCCTTCGTTGCCGGTGCGGCAATAAACGCACTTGTAGTTGCAGCGATCTGTGATCGAGATTCGCAGATCGGTAATGGCGCGTCCGAATTTGTCGGTTAGCTGCACGTCGTTGGTCGTCAGTCGCGGTCGTTGGTCAACTTCACAATTTTGTCATTCCGAACCGTCCGGAGCCGAAGGCGAGCGAGGAATCTGCTTTTGTCACAATCTAAATGGACACAACGGAAAGAAACACACAAGCGGGCACGTGCTCGCGAGCGTTTCCTTTCCAATGGCTTCCTTACGAAGCAGGGAGGCGTGGGCGTTTCCACCCAAACCCTTGGGAGATCGTGTGCCGCGGGCGCCCTCGCCCGCGTGCCATCTCCACCGCCGCCTAAGCCAGGGTATGCCCGGAGGCCAAGGCGGTCGGAAACTCAACATCATTATAGATGCATCGGAAGACGTGCGGAGCTATTTAGGGGATGATTCCTCCCGTATTCACGGTTGCGTCGCGAGGCTCTTCTCTATCGCCGCCTCAGCCAGCGGCGCCATTACTTTGAAACCTGCCGCGTTCGGATGCAGCCCGTCATCGCTCAAATCTTTCTTTAACATTCCCTTGTCGTCCACCATCGCGCTGAAGTAATCGAGATACACGTATGCATTTGCAGCGCAATAAGCCTTCAGCCAGCGATTCAACTCAAGAATCTTCTCCGGAGATCTCTGTGCAAAAAAGTCCTGCGCGCGTGGCGTGTAGTTGTTCACCGGCAGCAGCGACGCGAACACCACGCGAATTCCATGCAGCCGCGATAGCTCCGCCATCGTCGCGTAATTCGCCTCGATCTCAGGCAACGACATCGGACCGGTGTTGCCAGCGATATCATTCGTTCCTGCCAGAATGACAACAGACTTGGGATGCAAATCAATCACATCCTCGCGGAAGCGTACCAGCATTTGCGGCGTAGTCTGGCCACCGATTCCACGATTAATGTACGGCTTCCCCGGAAAAGAATCGGTAAATTTCCAAATGTCGGTAATCGAGTCTCCGAAAAACACGACGCGGGATTCACCTGGAGCGGGCGCGGGCAGGCTCGCATTCGCATCGCGGTAGCGCGCTAACTGCCCAAAATCGTCCGTGAAAACAGCAATGCGCGAAGCTCGGTATTGATCCAAGCCCGGAAAACCGGTGGAAGGAATTGTGGGTTGCTGGGCAAACACGGAAGCGCACGTGACGACAATTCCAAGAATCAGGTAAATTTTCCGCATTACGCTCTCTCCTAATGATCTGGGCTTTACTGTCCTGATGTGATCCACCATCTATTTACAACTCACATCCCATCATAATTCGGCCCGCCGCCACCTTCCGGCGGAACCCACGTGATGATCTGATATGGATCCTGAATATCGCATGCCTTGCAGTGAACGCAATTCGATGGATTCAGACTGATGCGTTTTCCGTTTGGCTGGCCGGGATCATCTAGCATCTCGTAAACATTTGCCGGACAAAAATTCTGGCATGGGCTTCCGAATTCTTTTATGCATCGCGTATTGCAAATGTCTGTGTTTTGAATGATCAGATGGGATGGCTGGTCTTCTTCATGCTTGGTGCCGGAATGATACAGATCGGTCAGCTTACTGAAAGTGAGCTTGCCGTCACCCTTTGCGGGGCCCAGCAGATGAGCTTCGTTGCCACCATCGGCCGGGAGATCCGCGAGCTTCTTCATTCGCGCGTACCCCGGCGTTGCAGGATAATGATCGTGCAATCCGCGCCCGCCGGTAAATTGCTGAAACCCCGCGTGGAACATGCCGCGCCAGAATCCGTGTTCGAATCCCTGATGGAAATTTCGGACTTTCCAAAGCTCCTCTTTTATCCAGCTCTTTTCCACGCGCTGCTGAAACTCATCAAGCTTGCTCGCGGAGAAGTCGGACGATTTCAATGCCTCGAAAGCAGTCTCGGCGGCAAGCATTCCGCTTTTGATGGCGAGGTGAATTCCCTTCAACCGTTGTGAATTCAGAAATCCTGCCGAATCGCCGATGATCATCCAGCCATCGCCCGCCAGCGGCGGCAACGCCCACCATCCGCCATAGGGCAGCGACTTGGCTCCATAGCGAATCATCTTTCCGCCTGCGAGCAGTTTCGCCACGAATGGGTGCTGCTTGAAATCCTGGAGCACACGCTGCGGATCAAGGCGCGGGTCGGGATAGTCGAGTCCAGTGACGAACCCCAGCGAAACGACATTATCTTTGCCACCGTAAATCCACGCGCCCCCGTGTTCGTTGGAAGTCAACGGCCAGCCCATTGTATAAATAACTTCGCCAGGCGCAATTCTTCCGGACGGAACTTCCCACAGCTCTTTGATTCCCTGACCGTAGGTTTGGGGATTTCGATCACGCGCAAGATCAAATTTATTGACGAGCTGTTTGGTTAAAGAACCGCGAGGCCCTTCGGCGAGAATGACGAGTTTTGCATTAAGATCGTGTCCTGGCTCAAAGTTAGATTTGGGTTGATTCTGTTTATCCACGCCTTTGTCGTCCGTGCGGACTCCGGTTACGCGATCACCGTCGAATAGCAGTTGAGATCCCGCAAAACCGGTAAATACCGTGATGCCAGCCGACTCCACCTTGCTTCCCAACCATTTCACGAACCGGTTGAGAGAAATGACATAATTTCCGTGATCGCGAAGTGGCGGCGGCGTGACAGGGAATTTGAATTTACCCTTTTCCGTCAGAAAATAAACCGATTCCTTTGTCACTTCCGCATCGAGTGGAGCTTCCTTTTCGAATCCCGGAAGCAGTTCGCGCATGGACCGCGGATCGAGCAGCGCCCCTGACAAACAATGCTGTCCAATTTCACGAGCTTTCTCGAGAACGTAAATATTTTCTTTGCTGAATGTTGAGTCGGGATTTCCGGAAGTGTGCTGGTCAATAAGCTGCGACAGCCGCAGTGCGCACGCCATCCCAGCTGGTCCGCCGCCGACAATCACAACATCGGCAGGCATCTGCGGATGTGCGATGTTTTCGAGGGGCTTTCGGAAAATCAGCATGCAGCAGTCATGGAATGCCTAACGGTTCGCCAGACTGGCTATCTCGCCAAGTCCGAGCAACCTCTGGTCCGCCGTCACCAAAGTTAACTTCAGAACCTTGGCGGTAGCCGCCAGGAATCGGTCCGCCGGATCAGCATGAGGCAGGGACAGCGCGAAGCCAGTACGAACTATTTCTTGAGTCAGCGGCGCTTCTCGTAGTTGATCGGCGGCGCGCTCGACCCAGGCCAGTGGGTCGCCCACACGGATGCGGCCCTTTTGCATCAGCGCAAGAGCTTCCCAAACACTGACCGGAGACAACCACAGATCGTTGTCGTTATTCGACAACTCTCGCGCCGCACTTTTTCCTATCCGCTTCGGATCCAATTTGCTCCAGATCCAGATATGAGTGTCGAGCAGAAGATTCAATTGCGGTAGGCCTCGATGTCCTCCAGATCAATGACAGGAGAAACGATATCGCCCAGAATCTCACCGGTCCCGACCATGTCCCCCAGAAACTTTCGCCTGCGGTCCGGTCCAGCCGGAATCACTTCCGCTACTGGGCGGCCATGACGTGTAATACGCAGAGGCTGACGCGTTTTATGCACTTGCTCAATGAGGCCAAGACACTTGGCCTTGAATTCGGAGATCGAAACATCATTCATGACCACTATTATATCTATGGTCAATTAACCAGTCAATTCGGCATTACTTTAACAACCCGACTAATACACGCAGGAACGATGACTACTATCCCCCGCCCTTCGCCTTCTTGATCTCCTCAATCAGCGCGGGCACCACATCGAATAAATTTCCCACCACCGCATAATCCGCGATCTCGAAAATCGGCGCTTCGGAATCTTTGTTAATTGCAATAATCGTTCGTGCGCCCTTCATGCCGACAACGTGCTGAATGGCTCCGCTAATCCCTAATGCCAGATAAAGCTTGGGCGCGACCGTCTGTCCCGAGGAACCGACCTGGCGATCCATCGGGAGCCATCCTGAATCGCAAATCGGACGTGATGCCGCCAATTCGCCGCCCAAAGCCTCCGCAAGCTGTTTCGCAATCTCAATATTCTTTTGTTCCTTAATGCCACGGCCTACGGAAACAATGATTTCGGCCTGAGTTAAGTCAATGGCCTGCTTTGCTTCTTTGAAAATCTCTTGCGGCTGGGTACGCACAACGCTGTCCGCGATTTCGACATTCATCGCTTCAATAGGTGCGGCCGTGCTTCCGGCCTCAACTTTGTCCCCTCGAAACGCCCCATTTTGAAAAGTTACAAACCAGGGCGCTTCGCAATTGAAGCTCACGTCTGCGGTAAACTTTCCCTGAAACATTTGCCGCGTGAATACTAACTTATCGCTGTCTTTCTTATATCCGACGCAATCGCTGATGACGGTGCGCTCCATCGCCGTGGCGAGCTTAGGAATGAAGTCTCGGACTTGATAAGTATGAGGGAGTAAAACCAGATTCGGCTGCTTGGACTGAATCACCTGCTTCAGCGCGGCGACGAATGCATCGGGAGTGTAGGGCTCAAGCTTCGCCGATTCGACCGCGTACACTTTTGAAACTTTTTTGCCCGCAACTTCGGCGGCAAGATTCGCGATGCCGCTTCCCACAACAGCGGCCTCTAGCGTCCATCCGGTTTCCGCGGATAAGGCTTGCCCCGCCGCAAGCGTTTCCCATGAGACGCGGCTGAGCTTTCCTTGACGTTGTTCGAGGACAACAAGAATAGTCTCAGGCATTGTTTAGCTTACGTGGCGCGGGCGCCCTCGCCCGCGAGACTCCTAAATCAAAACAATGCAGCAAGACGGCTACTTTTCGCAGGCGAGGGCGCCCGCGACACATAGGCACTACTCCGTTATGCTTCCGCGCTTATGCGCACCGATTGCCAGCAGCGTGAGCCCAAGTATCCCTTCTCCCAGCACCCACCACATCCACATGTGGGAGCCGCTGCGCAAGCCGACATACACAAATGAGCACAGAATGAAAGCGAACCAGAGTAGGACTTTGCCAGCCGTCATGAGAACCGATCCGACGCGCTCCTCGCCGGCCATCGCTGATTCTTCCATCCGCATTAGGTCTTTTCCAGCCATGTTAATTAGATGCTCTCCGAAGCGCCTGGAAACGACTACAAAACGTGAACTTCGTTTCGCAGTTTGTCCACCAGTTTCTTGGCGATTTCGGACGGCGTCCCCTCCATGTATTCAGTATTTTTTGTTTTCTCTGGAATATAAAGACGTTCAATTTTCTGCAAATTGCTAGTCACAGCGGACTTCACATTTTCAAACGAAACTTTCTGCATCGGCTTATTCTTCGCCTGCTTGATGCCAATCAGAGTCGCGTAGCGAAGTTTATTGATGCCGGATTGAATCGTGAGTACCGCCGGCAGGGGAATATCCACGAACTGAAAGTATCCGGCTTCGAGTTCACGTTTCACGCGGACACCACCTTCGGTCTTCTCAATCTGCATGATGATCGTAGCGTGCGGCCAGCCCAGCAACTCTGCGAAGATGACTCCGGTTTGCGCGTATCCATAATCGTCCGATTGCAGTCCGGTAAAAATCAGATCAAATTGTTCATCCTTGATCGCTGCGGCGAACGCCCGGGCCGTGTTAAAGGCATCCAAGCCGACGAACGCATTATCTTCCAAATGAATGGCACGATCCGCGCCCTTTGCCAGAGCTTCCCGTAAGACCTGCTGCGAACGTGCCGGACCAGCGGTGATCGCTACAACTTCCCCGCCATGCTTTTCCTTTTGTCGCAGCGCCTCTTCCAGCGCGAATGCGTCTGGCTCGTTCACTTCATAAGAAACGTCTTCGCGAATCCATGTACTAGATTCATTCAGCTTGAGCGGAGCGTCCTTTTGGGGAACTTGCTTTATGCAAACCAGAATCTTCAATCGCGGCTCCGTAATTCAGCAACTCAATTTAGAGATCGTCCTCTCGGCTACATTAGAGGTTACAAACTCTCTGAACCAAACTAAGCATTATATCGGAGAAGCCCGCATAACTTTTAAAGTCTCGCCTTTGCCGAAGAAGAACATCGTATAATCTGCCGAACGAAACATGCCCAGTCCCTACGGCTTGGAAATTATTGAAGGTTGCCTTGTTTGTCCTTTGCGGCAGGACCGAATCTTTTGCGATTTGCCGACGCCTGCGATGAACCAGCTCCAAAAGATTTCTTCGCTCGCGACCTATCCCAAGGGCTCCGTCTTATTCGTCGAGGGTCAGGAAGCTCGAGGGGTTTTTATTCTCTGTAACGGAAGAGTGAAGCTGAGTGCGACCGCTGCGGACGGTAAATCTTTGATCATGCGTATCGCCGAGGGGGGAGAAATTATTGGCTTGCCCGGGACGATCTCCTCGAAGCCCTACGAAGTTACGGCAGAGACCCTCGAACCTCTCCAAGCGAACTTTATAGCGCGCGATTCCTTTCTCCGATTTCTCCGGGAGCACGGAGACGCTGCGTTTAGGGTCGCACAGGTCCTCAGCGACATATATCACGCAACCTGCAAGGGGGTGCGTTATGTAGGCTTATCCAGTTCTGCTGCGGAAAAATTGGCCCGTTTTCTACTGGATTGGGATGCCCGAGGGAAATCCGCAGACGATGTTGACGGTACGCGCTCAGTTATCACCCTGACTCACACTGAAATCGCGGAGATGATCGGAACCTCTAGGGAAACGGTTACTCGCCTTTTTGCGGACTTCAAGCGCAAAGGACTTATCGAGGTTCACGGTTCAAATCTCGTGATTGTTAACAAGTCGGGGCTTCGGGAATTCATGGGCCAGTAATTCGACCTCGCTATTTGAGACTTTCCACGTAAGCGATCAATGCTGTTACGTCGTCCTGAGGGAAGTCAATCGCAGGCATTCCACCGGCAGTCATCTTGGCGGTTGGATGTTTGAAGAGTTCAGCCAGTTGATCTGGATTCATTTTTGCCGATAGTCCAATCAGGGCCGGCGCGACCGCGGTGCCCACTCCTCCATCGCCGTGGCACGCGTTGCAGGATTGGGCTTCGAAAACAGTCTTACCTTTTGCGGCGAGAGGATCTGACAGCGTCACATTCGCCGCCGCGAGCGATGCGGAAGACAATTCGGGCTCGAATGGCTTGCTGGCATAGTCGGCTTCATCGGCCACTTGTTTGGCTAATTGTTGGGCGACTCCCGAGTCGTGCCGGTCCAGATACTGGCTGCGCAGCCCGAGCCCAACGAAGGCAAGAACGACGACTCCGTAGGATGCCATCGCAATCGGACGTTTCCACGGGCGCCGCTCCACGCCGCGATCCAGAAAAGGCAGCGCAACGATTCCCAGGACCACAATCATCGGAATGATCAGCACCCCAACGATGGCGGCCGATCCGTGCCAATACTTGAGCCACTGAAATACCGGCAAGTAATACCACTCTGGCCGAGGAATGTATTGTGCGTCGGCTGGGTTTGCCGGAGGTCCCAATTTCATGGGAGCGAAAAAGCACAGCAAGCCCAGTCCCGCAATCAGCAGTGCAGTCAGCGACAAATCCATCAATACCTGGCGCGGATAAAACGGCTCCGTCTGAAGTTTCGGATGGTAAGGATCTTCGATCAGTGGCCCCGCAGCCCCGGCCTTGCGGAACAGAACAATGTGCGATGCAAGGAGGGCGAAAATCAGCGCCGGAACAAAAAATACATGAGCGACAAAGAACCGCGAGATGGTTAGGGTGCCCATCTCGGTTCCGCCGCGCATCATGCGCTTAATGCTTTCCCCAATCCACGGCACTTCGCTTACAGCATTTGTTCCCACCGCCGTTGCAAAATAAGCTCTCTGGTCCCAGGGAAGCAGATATCCGGTAAACGCCATACCCAAGACCAATGCAAAAAGCATGCATCCTGAAACCCAAAGCAATTCCCGCCGCCCCTTATACGATCCATATATGTAAGTCTGCGAAAGGTGCAGGAAAAGAACGATTACCATCGCGCTGGCACCGTAGGCGTGAAGACTACGGAGAAATGAGCCTGCGGTTACCGTTTTGGTGATATACGCGACCGTGGTATGCGCATGATCGGCTGATGGCACATAGTACAAAGCGAGAAATATCCCAGTAATTACCTGCGAAATAAAAATGAATAACAATCCCGAGCCGAAAATGTAGGCAAAACGCGCCCCGCCGGGGATCGGTTCATCGAGCGCGATTCGAAGCAGGTCATCCAAACCCGTGCGGTGATTCAGCCAGGCGCGGAATCCGGTCCGCGCTGGCGGGGCAGCATTGGGATCGTCGGGTGGTAGAAGCATTGGTCGAATATTCCTCTTGGACTGATCCGATTGCTAGTTTGAGCCGGTAACGGCCCAACTTCAGTCGGGCCGTTCTGCTGCTTTGCACTTTTGCGGCCTGACTGAAAGTCGAGTCCTAACCGATTACTTCTTTATCAGAAACCAACTGACGGAAATATTGAAATCGCACTTGCAGTTGCCCGTCCTCTACCGACGCTTCCAACGCGTCCATTCCTCGACGCGAAGGTCCGCTTACACGAGTGCCATCCGGACCGAAAGTCGCGCCGTGACACGGGCAAATAAACTGCCTCTTCTCCTTATTCCAAGGAACCGTGCAGCCCAGGTGCGGACAGATTGACGTCAGCACGCGAAGATGCCCCTGGCTGTCTTTGGTCACATACACCGCTTTTTCGGATACGGTTTTGCGCCAGCCATCCACTTGTTCAATCTGAATAGTTTTCAGCACTGGCTCGTTTAGCGAAGAAAACTCCGCCATTTCTCCGACGCGGGATTGCTTAAGCTCGGTTGTGCGGCGAATCAATGGAAAAAGCGCGAAGCGGATGAGGGGAACCGAAAGCAACGCGCCCACAAAAACCGATCCAAGGCCCAGTAAGACTCCTAGAAATGATCGGCGACTCTCTAGCGGCTGCTGAGATGACGAGGGCTCAAAGCCTACATGTCCCGTGTTCATTATTTTTTCAGCCCGCGGATGTACGCCACTAGTTTCGTAACGTCATCAGGATGAATCTTCGCACCGAAGGCCGGCATTTTTCCTTTGCCCTTGGTAATGGCCTCCGAGAGTTCAGCATCGCTCTGCTTCTGAACTTCGTCGGACCGCAGATCCTTGGCGTGGAGAGCCTTGCCAGTCGAACTGTTGCCGCTGCCGTCGGCAGAGTGGCACAGGACGCAATTTGTTTTGAAAATCGCAGCGGCGTCGGGCTGCGCATGCATCGGAATTGAAAAGGCCAGGCTGAACAAAATGCTCCCTTGAATGAGTCGCCGGAAAAGCTCGCGCATAGAGTCTCCTAAGTTGCCGCAAATTTAAGGACGCTCGTTCTATAAAGCATTGTTTTCTTCAATGCAATGACGAAACAGATTTTGTTGAAACGGTCCAAGTTTAAAAGACGAATCGCGCCAACACGTACACGGCGTTGTTTCCCGACGCGTCCCGGCCCGCGCCGTCATAGTTTGTTCCGGCCCCATTAAAGCGGAAATACCCGGTATATTGCACCGCTAAATCGACATTCTGTTCCGGCCACCATGAAGCATTCAAAATGTATCCATTGCTTTGGGGAGAGCCGTTGGCGCTTCCCGACACGGCCATTTGAGGGAAGAGTAAAGGGTCAGCAGTTCCGGTTACATCAAAAAATCCCGCGGTTCCGGAAAATTTAGTCCCGAAGTGATACTCGACATCGGTCTGCGCAGTGTTGAGATGGTGATTAACCTGCGCTGCTCCCCCAGCGTTGACAGTCGCGAGAAGAGAGGAATTTTCCCTGATATAAGTGCCACGAATCGAGAGCACATCGTTTTTGAGGCTTGGCATCGTGTGGTCGAATTGGAAGTCGGCGGCAACATCGGTGTATCCATCCTCAAGTCCGGTCACGGCATTGGGCGTGCTCTTCACATGCAAGCCGTAGGTACCAATCTCAAGATTGTTGTTCTTGCCGGAAGTCTGCCATGCGGCACGCCAATAGGGCGCAATGCCGCGGATATTGATTCCGAAGCCAACGCCATCATTGGGCTGCGTGCCCCCAATATGTTCGGACCTATACATTGTCGCCGCCAGATACCAGTGTTCGTTCCACATCGCATAGCCGCCGACTCCGGCGACGTCCTGAGCCAAGCCACCATTAATTAGCGCCCCCGCCGAGGGTCCGGGCGCGACATTACTCCCGACAAATGGAAATCCCCAAGCCGGCGTGCTGTTCCAAAGATCTTCGACAGTCGGATTATTGTTCAGCGTTATTCCGTAAGTAATTGGCTTGCCGAATAGATTGCCGCCATGATTGGCGTAGCGGATGTCAGTGTTGTCCCAGGAAAAATGATCGCCCTGGCTGTCGTATGTGACCTGCACAAAACTGCCGATGTGGGCAGTCCAATCCCCGGCCAGAAAAAGTGAGACGTCTTGCGGAAGCTGGAAATTACCGTTCTGAGTTCCTGGTTGAGGGGATTTCGTCGCGGTTAGCGAAGTGTCGAAAACCACCGACAATGGAAATGCCTCTAGTAGGTGCAGAGCCGCGTTGTGATCTTTCTTGTCCTCTGTCACCTGGGCTTTGGTTGTGAAAGTGTAGCCTTCGAGTTTGAAGTTCCTTCCGAAAGGCGTCAGTTCGGGAGGAGCATAGTGACAAGTCGAGCAAGGCATCCCAGTTTGCCGGGAGTAGCTTGGAACGGCGGACGCGGTGGATACGCAGAGGACGGTGAGACCAAGAATCGCCAACCATCGCGAGGGCATGTTGTTCCGGAGAAATGCGGGTTCTGCACGATTCATTCAGATACCTCCCAGAAGCGCGTCAATTAACGGTATCATTGTTGCCATTGAAGCTGAAATACTCCGCGACCGCGGTCACACAGAGTTGTGAGCAGGATCACAAACTGAGAACTAACAAGAAGCTGGAGACAACCGTACAGGCACTTAAAGTGACAAGACTGTTCATAACTGCTCACTTTTGAAAATTGAAAGAGGTGGCGCAGGCAGGACTGTCTGATGTTCGGGGAGTTTGAGAACCGAATCTTGCGACCTGGCTGGACTCTACTCTACTCCGTGAAGACTACGGACTGGAGTCCGGAAATTTCGAATCGCTTGCGGCAGCGCACGTTCTTGCACGCCATCATGTCATCTTTGCGGAGCATGTAGGACTTCGCCTTGGCAAAGCGTGCGCGATCCCGTTCATCGGCCCTTCCCGATAATTGTCGTTTTTTAGTGCGAACGACCCACGTTACGTCGTAGGTATCCGATTGATGGCAACTGGGACAATTCAGATTGGCTGGCTTCTTTTCCGTGCGTTCATCAAAAAATTCACGCTCTTCCATGACGTTCACAGCCTCTCGACAGGTTAATGGATAATGATTATTGCATCTTTTAGGCGCTCGTTTCCATCCGCTGTACCCTTCGAGGTGACGGCGCCGGAACGAAACCGTAGAGTTAATATAAGGACTCGATATGGCCGTTGCGTTTATTTGCGAAGGTCTGCGCACTCCAATCTGCCGCTACGGGGGTGCGCTAGCCCAGATTCGCACCGATGATCTTGCCTCTGCTCCATTGGCTGCCTTACGACAACGATTTCCTAATGGTGATTGGCAAGCCCTGGACGAAGTTATTCTCGGATGTGTCAACCAGGCTGGAGAAGATAATCGCAACGTCGCCCGTATGGCGTCTCTAATCGCAGGCATCCCACACACTGTTCCTGCGATGACGGTGAATCGGCTGTGCGCTTCGGGAATGGAGGCTGTCGCGGCAGCAGCCCGAGCGATCGTCGCCGATGAGATATCCCTCGCCATTTCAGGCGGCGTCGAAAGCATGAGCAGGTCTCCACTCGTGCTTCCAAAAGCGGCTTCCGCCTTTTCGCGAAACGCGGAAATCTACGACACGACCATCGGGTGGAGATTCATTAATCCGGTCATGCAAAAAATGTATGGAACGGACTCAATGCCCGAAACCGCCGAAAACGTGGCCGAAGCTTACAAGATTGACCGCGCTTCGCAAGATAAGTTCGCGCTGCAATCTCAGCAACGAACGGCAGCAGCGAAGAAAGCGGGATTTTTTGCCCAGGAGATCGTGCCCGTCGAAATTCCCGGACGAAAAGGCGAGACCAAGACAGTTACTGACGACGAGCATCCCCGCCCGGATACCTCACTCGCAGCACTCTCGAAACTCCCGACGCCATTCCGCGAAAATGGCACCGTCACTGCGGGCAATTCCTCGGGTATTAACGACGGTGCATGCGCCATGTTTGTTGCCTCAGAGAAAGCCGCTGCTCAATTTGGATTGACTCCGCTTGCGAGGATAGTGGGTTCAGCCTCCGCCGGGGTGGAACCTCGCCTTATGGGGATCGGCCCCATTCCAGCGATAAAAAAACTGCTGGAAAGAGTAAAGGTGTCAATCAGCGCTATTGATCTCCTGGAACTGAATGAAGCATTCGCCGCGCAAGCATTAGCGGTGACTCGGGCGTTCGAACTGCCCGATGACAGCGAAAAGGTAAATCCCAATGGCGGAGCCATCGCGCTCGGTCATCCGCTTGGGATGAGCGGCGCCCGATTAGTATTGACCGCGTCGCGCCAATTGCAGCGAACTAAGGGGCGTTATGCCTTGGCCTCAATGTGCGTCGGCGTAGGCCAGGGCGTGGCACTCTTGATGGAACGGGTTTGAAGGAAAGCCGGTTATTCGCAACCTTTCAGACCCGAACGAGTATTCTCTTGTAATGATAGGCGTCGCGCGGCATGCGCCTTTCACCGTGCTATAATTTCTTTTCGCCTGCGTTGGTGTTGAGGTGATCAGTTGAACTTTCCTGCGGCGAATCCTGTGCAATTCCAGTTTATTGAAGGCGAGGTATATCCATGTCTGGACACTCAAAATGGGCGACAATTAAGCACAAAAAAGGCGCGCTCGACGCCAAGCGCGGCAAAATATTCACTCGCCTGATCAAAGAAATTAGCATTGCAGCAAAGAATGGCGGCGACCCGGACACCAATCCTCGATTGCGTGGGGCCATTCTGGCCGCCAAGTCCGAGAACATGCCCGCTGACAACATCAAGCGCGCCATCCAACGTGGCACCGGTGAACTGCCGGGCGCGACTTATGAAGAGTTTTCGCTCGAAGGCTACGGACCGGGCGGCGTCGCCGTTCTGCTCGACATCAATACCGACAATCGCAACCGCACCGTCAGCGAGATTCGCCATGCGTTTGGCAAGAACGGCGGCAATATGGCCGACGCCGGCGCAGTCTCCTACATGTTTCACAAAAAGGGTGACATAGTAATTCCGAAATCTTCCGCCAAGGAGGACGACCTGATGGCGGTTGCGCTAGACGCTGGAGCGGATGATCTTCACGATGACGGCGAAAATTGGGAAGTTCTCACGGCCCCGTCTGCATATGAGGCCGTGCTCGAAGCCATTAAGAAAGCCGGCTTCGAGGTGACGTCTTCGAGTGTGACCATGATTCCGCAGAATTACATCAAGCTCGAAGGCGCGCATGCGGCTACTATGATTCGTTTGATGGAAGCTCTGGAAGAACATGACGATGTGCAAAATGTTCATTCAAATTTCGACATTGATCAGAAGCTGCTTGAAGAAGTTGCTGGATGAATAATTGGAGTAAGAAAACGAGCCGCCTGTTTGGCGGCTTTTTTATTTGTCAAGGCCTCATTGCATTCAGTTTTCAACATTGCGGTGCATAATTCTGTGGAAAAGCTGGCTTTCATCGGCGCAAGTGGTTAGAAACGAATTGCTTCTACATCTTGCACTGAGTTAAGTGCGGCATCGTCTATTCTCTTATCGCATCTAGTGCTGGAGTTCTCGCTCTTGAAAATTCGACTCGACAAATTGCTCGTCGAACGCGGACTAGTCCCTTCGCCCGAACGAGCTCAGGCGCTCATTCTGGCTGGAAGAGTCCTGGTAGACGAACAGAAAGTTATTGCGGTGGGCGCGCATACCGGCAAAGACGTGATCGTTCGCCTCCTTGGAGTAGAGAAAAAGTATGTAAGCCGAGGTGGTTTGAAACTTGAGAAAGCCCTGTCGCATTGGAAAATTGATGTTCGTGAGAAGATATGCCTTGACATCGGGGCTTCCACGGGCGGTTTTACTGATTGTCTGTTACAGCACGGCGCGGCTCAGGTCTTCGCGGTTGATACTGGATATGGCCAAATAGACTTCCGTCTCCGCAATGACCCTCGCGTTCATTTACTTGAAAAAACCAACGCGCGTTATCTCACCCGTGAAGAACTCGGTGAAACCGCGGATTTTATCGCGACAGACGTATCTTTCATCTCGGCAACCACGCTACTGCCTGCCGTGATTAGAGCCGCTTTCCCGGAGTCGAAACAAGGTCGGCAAATCGTGATCCTGGTAAAGCCCCAATTCGAAGCTAATCGTGAATTTGTCGAAAGGGGCGGCATCGTTCGCAATATCGAGGCGCAGAACGCCGCCGTCGAGAAGGTTCGCAAAGCACTCGTGACTCTGCAATGCAGGAGCACCGATGTCATCGAGTCGCCAATTCTGGGCGCGGAGGGCAACCGCGAATTCTTGTTATATGGCTTGTTCTAATCAATAAACTGCTAGGTGGACGCGGCAGCTTGCTGCGTCTCACAGAACGTTTCAATACTGACCGGCGAGGGCTGCGGCCAAGAATCTATACTCCAATCACTCCTACCAATTCTTTCACCGAGGCAGCGCTCTTATCGAGTCCAGCTTTTTCTTCGGCAGTAAGTTTGATTTCGATGATTTGCTCGATCCCTTTCGATCCTAGTTTCACGGGCACGCCGACAAAGAGGCCTTTGATTCCGTATTCGCCATCGAGATAGGCAGCGCAGGGCATAATTTTCTTTTTGTCTTTCAGAATCGCTTCGGCCATTTCGGTCACGGCGGCGGACGGCGCGTAATAGGCGCTTCCAGTTTTCAGATACTTCACGATTTCAGCGCCGCCGTCGCGGGTGCGCTGGACGAGGCATTCGATGGTGGCGGCGTCCATCAATTCCGTGATCGGAATTCCGGCGACCGTCGAATAACGCGGCAGTGGAACCATCGTGTCTCCGTGGCCGCCGAGGACAAATGCGGTAACGTTCTCGACGCTGACTTTCAATTCTTCGGCGATAAAGGTGCGGAAGCGGGCGGAATCCAGAACACCAGCCATGCCTATCACACGCTCGCGAGGAAAACCGCTCATCTTGTACGCGGCTTGGGCCATGGCATCAAGCGGATTCGACACGACAATCAAAATGCAATTCGGAGAATGTTGCACCGCTTTGCTGACAACATCCCTCATGATCTTGTGATTCGTGTTCAGAAGATCATCGCGGCTCATGCCAGGTTTCCGCGGAATGCCCGCGGTGATGACTACGATGTCGGAGTTCGCCGTGTCCGCGTAATCCTGTGTGCCGATGATGTGCGAATCGCGCTTTTCAATCGGCATGGCTTCGAGCAGATCGAGGCCCTTGCCCTGGGGGACACCTTCGATAATGTCAATCAAAACTACATCTGCAAGTTCTTTTGAGGCGATCCAGTGAGCGGCGGTGGCTCCGACGTTCCCGGAACCTACGATTGAAACTTTCTTGCGCATGAATGAATTTCCTTTGGTATTTTTTTGATGGCTGCGAAGCATCTATGCTACACGAACGAGTTGACTTAGGGCGTGATTGAGAATTATGGCTGTGCTTCTGCGGACGCGTCGAAGCTTCTTTGATCGGACGGACGAGGACGCCCTGCACTCCCCTCTGTTCGTAACGTTGACATTCCATCATATCTCCCTTAGCATCAATGACTTGGTACCCTATCGCGCCGCTGGGAGCCGCTTGTGATAAAGCTCGACATCATCAATGAAGTGGTAAACAAGACTGGAATCACCAAAACCAAAGCCGAATTGGCGGTCGAAACTGTCT
Organism: Terriglobales bacterium; assembly: GCA_035999525.1. GTDB lineage: Bacteria > Acidobacteriota > Terriglobia > Terriglobales > Acidobacteriaceae > PALSA-188. The sequence continues at coordinate 1,942 of DASYGR010000098.1, read as the reverse complement.
TTGAAAGCATGAAACGATCGCTGACAAAAGGCGACCGCATCGAACTGCGTGGATTCGGAGTGTTTAATGTGCGGCCACGGAAAACGGGCATTGGACGCAATCCCCGGACAGGCGCTGAGGTTTCGATCCCTCCTGGCAAGGCTGTGCGCTTCAAGCCGGGCAAGGAGTTGCAGTCTATTGATTAAGCGTGAACTTCCCGCGTCGCCGATTTTTTTCAACCGCCGATAGAATTTTCCGACCGGATTCTCGATGTCTGATTCCATCTCCGCAGTTTCCTCTACCACCGATTTTTACCGTCCCATGCCGGTGTATGTGGTCGAGCGGAGGCCGCAGCGTTATTGGCTGCATATTCTCTTACTCATTGCCACGATTTTCACCACGTTGGTTGTGGGCGCACGCATGGAATTTAACTTCCTGCACAACCAGGCGGCTTTCGCGGTGGGAGATGAATTTGTGCCCTTCTTTCCTATCGAGTGGGCGCTGGCGCATCCCTCGCGATTGCTGCTGGGGATTCCCTTCTCTGGAACGCTGCTGCTAATTCTGATGGCGCACGAAATGGGGCATTATCTCTATTGCCGTCACTATCGGGTTTATGCCACCCTGCCGTTTTTCATTCCGGCTCCTACATTGATTGGCACCCTGGGCGCGGTTATCCGTATCCGGTCACCGATTCGCACTCGCGCTGCTCTATTCGATATCGGGATTGCAGGACCAATCGCCGGCTTCGTAGTGAGTGTGATTACGCTCCCGATTGCGCTTGGGATGTCGAAACCGATGCCATTGGGAATCGGGTCGTCCGCCTTGCAGTTCGGATATCCGTTGATTTTCGAAATGGTTCATCGCGGCCTTACCGCAGCCTTGCCGGGCTATCAACTTGCCGGACTTCCGCTCAGCAGAGTTTATATGCATCCCATCGCGATAGCCGCATGGGTCGGCATGTTCGCCACTGCGCTAAATTTGCTGCCTACTGGACAACTCGACGGCGGGCACATCGTCTATGCGTTGTGGCCAAGAGCGCACCGCTACATTTCGTGGATCACCGTCATCGCTTTGGTTTTCTTGAGCTATTGGTATGTGGGATGGCGGCTGTGGGCTGGACTCATCACGGTGATGAATATTATTACATGGCGGCAAAGGCAGGCTCCTGATTATCCGGAGCTGCGAGGAGTGCGTTGGGGTATTGCGCTGCTGGGGCTGCTGATGCTGATCGTCACGCTCGCACCCGCTCCATTGCGTAGCGCGGTGCTGGATGGGATGCGCTAGCGACCTGTGTTTTGTTGTCGGGCGTATCATGCTAAGCCGTTGAAATTAAATGATTGGCGTCCCCGACGGGATTTGAACCCGTGTTACCGCCGTGAAAGTACGAGGGCCAATGGTAAGTTACTGAAACTACGCGACACGGATGGCTTCCGAAAGCAGTTTCAGTAAGGTACAGAAACGTTTCGTGGATCATGAATGGATCAAGATTCAGTCTTATCTTGGAAATCAATGTGCCTTCTGCCGAGTTCAAAAAGGGAAAAGTATCCCTTTGTCCTTCAGCTTCTCAAACCGTGCAGCGGCAAAGCGATAGAGCCGTGCAGGCCGTTGGCCACCGCGCCGGTATTCTGACGTGGCCTTCAAGATCTTCAGCAGCTCAATTTTGCGCCGAAAATTTCGCTTGTCGAGTTTCTTATCAAGGATGACTTCGTAAACGCCCTGCAATTCCGTCAAGCTGAACTTCTCAGGAAGCAATTGAAAGCCGACCGTGGTGTATTCCAGCTTGTTCCGCAGTCGTTCCAAGGCGTAATCCAGGATCTTGCGATGATCGAATGCGAGCGTCGGCAGCTTGCTCACGCGCGACCACGCAGCCTCTGTGGTGTCGGTACCGGCAGCCAGTTGAGAGCGATCTGGCGAGATGAGCGCATAGTAGGCGACCGTAATGATCCGTTCTCGGGGGTCGCGC
>DASYGR010000080.1:0-3513 GCA_035999525.1 Terriglobales bacterium | reverse complement strand
GCGCGCGCGCCCAAGGCCACGCGCTCGAGAGCGGCCATAGCTTTCTCGCGATCCACGCGCCCAGTGCTGTAAATCATCGGCAGCTCAATGTTTTCGAGTGCGGTCGTTCGCGGCAACAGGTTAAACGACTGAAAGACGAATCCAATTGCACGGGCGCGAATTCGCGAAAGCTGCCGGTCTGAGAATCCAGATAGGTCTTCGCCATCGAGCGAGTAAGTGCCGCCGGTTGGCTTGTCTAGGCAGCCGATGATGTTCAGCAAGGACGACTTGCCAGAGCCTGATGGACCGCGAAGAGCAACAAATTCGCCGCGTTCAATGCAGATCGAAATGTCTCGCGCTGCGACGACAGGCGTGCCATCGCCACGATAATAGGTCTTGCACACACGCGTGAGTTCAATCATGGGTTCCTTTTTCGTGAATTGTTGGGATTCTCCGTAACGACCGCGTCGTTCACGTTCAGTCCGTTTACGATTTCGGTCACGGTAGTCTCACGGGCACCGACCGTCACGAATTGTTTATCCTGCTTGCCGTCTCGAAGCACGTAAACAAAGCTCTGATCTCCTTCGCGATGGATCGCTACGCTGGGAATCACCAAGGCACGCTGTTTCGCGGTCTGAATCGATATGTTCGCGGTCATGTCGGGCTTCAGGAATTGAAGATCCCTGCGAATCGCGATAACTACCTGGTAATTCACCACGCCGGAAATGATCGTCGCCGTTGGATCACTGCGCTTCACCGTTCCGGAAAATTCGCGCGACGTATAGGCCTCCACCGTAAACGTCACGGGATCACCCGCTCTGACATTGGCGATATCGGTTTCATCCACCATCGCCACGAGCTCAAGCGCCTTGTCCTGCACAATCGTCACAAAGGTTGGCGCTGCAAAGGAAGCCGCGACAGTCTCACCCTCCTGTGTGGAGACAGAAGAAACGGTCCCGGAAATAGGGGATTTAATCACGGTGTAGGACCGCGTGAGTTCGACAGCCGCGAGGTTGCTTTGCGAGTTAGCGAGCTTTGCCTGCGCGCTCTTGTACTGCCAATCCAAATCTTCGGTCTGCTGGCGGGGCACGAGGCCGGCCGAAAGAAGCTGCTGGCCGCGTGAAAGGTCGCGTTGCGCTTTTGCTACAGCTACTTTGTCCATTTCCACCTGCGTGCGCGCTTGGTTGATCTGCGCCTCAATGGGCCGCGAATCGATTTCAGCGATTACGTCGCCCCGCCGAACCCGGGAACCGACCGTGAAGTTCAGTTTCCTCACGATGCCGGAAACCTGCGCGCCCACACGAACCTCGGCGCCCGTCTTGAGGCGTACGATTCCCGTGGTCGTGACAACAACCGCGAAGTTTCGGATCTGAGGGGAAATAACGACGGGCAAATCGGACGCTTGGGACCGAGCCACACGCGCGCGCGTTAAGAAATACGCCAGCACGGCGGCACCGATCAGGATCAGTGTCACGGCCAGGAGCACGAATTTATTGCGCCCTGTGCCCACGCGCGTTTCCCGGACGATTTGACTCAGCGGTACGGCGTCTTGCATGGCGCTATTCCCGGTCGAACGCAATTATCATCGATGGATTTTTCCCGCGCGCGGATTCGAGAAACATTGTCTTGCCGTCGTCTGAGATATATCGCTTCTCGATGCGGATGACCTTCGTTCCCGCAACAGCACCCTCCGTTTCCCAGGTGGTGATCAGTTTGTTGCCGGACCACTTGCTGGACGTCTGACTGTGCTCGCCCATGGGCGATTCGTTGGCAACACGCTTGCCGCTCAGGTCGTAGTCGGTCTCATGCGATTGCTTCTGGTCGCCCATAGTGGTGTCGTCAACCACGGTGAGTTTCATGCGTGTCTGCTTGATCGTCGAGGTGATTTGCGCACTGGCCATCATGCCGATGTTTTTGCTCTGCGCTGCATTGAACACCCAGGTCCCGGTGAAATCCGGCGTCGACACGGCGGCGGAAACAGTGGCGATAGCACAAACGCAGAAAACTGCAAGCAACGATGCTTTCATGATTGGGCTCCTTCTCTCTCTCGCGCCGGCCAGTTCGTTCAGGCCGGGTCTGAAGGAAGCGTGGAGCCTGTACTTATGTATAAGGTCAAGAAGTTTTTTTGCGGCGGACGGGCCGGGGACAAGGGCACTCCTTCTCGAGTTTTCGCGCTTCGCGCAAGGCGGTGCATTCGGTCCCCGGCTCGCTCGTCCTCGAGGATTCAGATTGTTGGAGCACGGCGACCAGACTTTGCCGCATGCGCTTGAGGAGTTGCATCTCCTCGTCAATCAATTGAAGTCTGTCACGGGTGATCTGCAGGTTCTTCTTTCGCCGCGTGCCGAGATCGCGAAACGATTGCTTTGGATCGTGGGTCTCGATCAGTCCCTTCACTTCTTTCAATGTGAATCCGAGGTGCTGGCATCGCTTGATGAACTTCACTCGTTGCAAGTCTGCCTCCGCGTACGCACGGTACCCGGAAGAAGTCCTCGACGGTTCGCGGAGCAGCTTTCGCCGCTCGTAGAAACGGATTGTTTGGATATTGACGCCAGCCTTCGCCGCAAGCTCACCGATACGCATGGATGATATTCTGAACCCTGTACCATGGTATCAGGTCAAGCCACGGCGGCAGTTTTTGGAATTTACTCGACGCGCGATGGCGTCGAACGCCCAATGGATGCGTTATTGCTGTCCGGATTTACGGCCAATGATATTTCCGTGCTTCTTCCGGAAATGTAGGTCAACCTGTCACAGAAATGTCACGCTTAAGCGCGGCAAATCACGCTAAATCGTGAACAAAACAGGAAGAGAGAAGGAGAATCTGGTTTGCTCGGTTTCATCAGAACTAGCTGATTCCTCGCGGTTAGCCCCATTTCCGGCAAGTTTTGATAAAACTACTCCACTGGCTGTTAACCGAAATGTTGGAGGTTCGAATCCTCCCCGGGGAGCCAACGCCTTTCCACTTCAACAAGTTAGGAACATTTCGAAGAAATTTGACCCTCAACGCGGAAATAACCACGTCGCAAACCGTGATTAATGCAGATAAGCAGGGGCAAATGGAAGTTAAGCAGAAAAGGAACAGCTTTCATTGACTCTGAGAATCAGGCGTCTGGGCCTCCCTAGGGCCCCTTCTTTTCGCCGACCTCTTGGTGGCGCTCGCGCCATCTGGCAACCAGTTCACGAGCAGCCGCAGGCCATTCCGGAAAGAGAAACTTGAAGCCGGCGGCCAGCAGGCGGCCCGGCACAACGCGGCGACTCTTTAGCACGAGTTCCGACTCGGTCCGTAACACGAAGGCACCGATCTCCATCGTCCATTCAGGCGCGGGCAAACCGATGCGTGAGCCCCATGCGTCACGAAGAGCGCACATGAAATCACGGTTGGGCAGCGGGTTTGGAGAAGCGAGATTGACGACGCCCGAAAAATCCTCACGGGCTATGAGCAGATCTATCGCCCGCACGAAGTCGGCTTCATGAATCCAGGAGACAAACTGAGTACCAGGGCCCTGCCTTCCGCCGAGGCCGCGGCGGACAAAG
>DASYGR010000048.1:0-2633 GCA_035999525.1 Terriglobales bacterium | reverse complement strand
TGTCTACTTGTTTTTGCAACCGCATCCAGCCGATCGACGAACGACACGTTCGCGCCAGAAACAGGTGCCCATAAATGTCAACCGTCACTTAGATTGGTACGACATTTAGGATTGAACGGAGCGCGGCAACCTAGGGCAGAGACATTCGCTGTCCAAATATTGACGGACCGTTAGCTCTCGACCACAAATGCTTCGGGAACCAAATTGACGGGATTGCCGTATTCATTCACTGATACACGAAAGAGGGACCATGACACGAACTTTGTGGTCGTGCTTGTTCTTACTACTTGGGCTTGGCGTCCTGCTGGCAGCCACAGAGGAGGCGCCGGACCATCCCCAATACATCAGCCGGAACCGCCTGCTCCCTCCGCAGAATTACCGGGAATGGATTTTTCTCTCATCCGGCCTTGGGATGAACTACAGCGCGATGGCGATGGGCGACGATCAATTCACAAATGTCTTCGTGCCGCAGTGGGCTTATCAGTCGTTTCTCAAGTCCGGAAAATGGCCTGACAAGACAATGTTCGTTGTGGAAGAAAGAAAAGCACAGAGCAAGGGCTCAATCAACAAGCATGGCAATTTCCAGACTGATTTGCTGGGCATAGGCGTCGAAGTGAAAGACGAATCCCGCTTCCCGGAGAAGTGGGCTTATTTCAACTTTGACGAAGACACGAAATCAGCCAGCGCCAATCCTAAACAGGGTTGCTGGCAATGTCATGAAGATCATGCCGCCGTCGAGCATAGTTTTGTCCAGTTTTATCCGACTCTCAAACCGGTGGCCAAGAAGTTTGGCACTTACAAGGAATCTGCCGAGCAGGTTCAATAGCAGGTTGGTAAGGAGTGCTTTTCTAGAAGAGTTGTTGTTGTGCAAACGGTTCCTCAAACAAAAGCGGTGCTTGATGTCTCGCTTGGTATCGTTACAGTAACTAGTCTCCGGTTACCAAAGCTCGTTGTACTCCTCCATTTGGGACGTAACCATAACATTTCTAAGTCTTTGAATGATTCCCAGGACGTTAACCGACTCTGTACTTTTTCATTGCTCCCATTCGCCACCTCTTTTACTATCAATAGCAGGCAGGGATTAAGGCTGGAACGCCACTTCCAGCCCAATCGTCAGATATTCGAATGGCGAGCGCGGCGTGGGAATCACACCGATTTTCTGCTAAGGAAGCCCCCGGAGACGGTAAAAATTGAGATCCAAGAATAGTTCTGCTCTAATCCGGCTAGCCATTCTTTGCTTTTCTGTAGCGCTGCTTGCCCAGACTGGCTTCGCGGCAACCATCAACACGCGTCCGCTGATTCGCAAAAAGCATCGGACGGTGACGGAGACCCCTCATGCCCGCAAGCGCATGCGCACTTTAGCTCGCAGTCGCGCCACTACCCGCCGGACCCCGCGAGTCGTAAACGCCGGCATGCGGCATCGCAGCCGCCATCATTATTACGAGCATTTCACCATGAGCTCGTTCAGCAATGACATCACCGATGGTGACGTCACTGCTGGCGAAGATCCAGTGGTGCGAGCGGCCGCGATTGATGCGTTGGGAAACATGAATGGCACGGTGGTAGCCATTGAGCCTACCAGCGGACGCATTCTGGCGATGGTCAATCAGAAGCTCGCGCTTTCGAGCGGCGCTCAGCCCTGCTCCACGATCAAGCTTTCCGTTGCTCTCGCCGCACTGAACGAAGGAATCATCACCAAGGAAACCGAGGTTCGTCTCGGCGGCCGGTCGCACATGAACCTGACTATGGCATTGGCTCATTCGAACAACGCATATTTCGAAGCGCTGGGACGACGCCTGGGATTCGAGAAAGTCCGGCTATACGCGCATCAGTACGGATTGGGTGAACTGGCGGGCTATAACATTCCTGGAGAACAGCTCGGGACTTATCCCACCACGGAGATTTCCGCCAAGTTGGGCGGAGTGGGCAAGATGTGCTCGTTCGGGGAAGGCGTTTCGGTGACCCCGCTGCAACTCGGCGCGCTGGTGTCGGCGATCGCCAATGGCGGCACGCTTTACTTCTTGCAACATCCCACTAGCCCCGAAGACATCGCAAACTTTCAGCCTTTAGTGAAGCGGCAGTTGAGCATCGCTCCACTGATCCCCGAGATTTCAGATGGCATGGCGGGCGCGGTTTCCTATGGAACTGCGCGGCGGCTGAATCTGAATTTTTCGGAAGAGGAAATACTGGGCAAAACCGGAACCTGCTCTCATGAGGGCACGCGCTTCGGATGGTTTGCCTCTTACGCGAAAACTAACGTAGGCCACATTGTTGTGGTCGTATTCCTGGAAGGCGGACGCCCGACATTCGGACCCAAAGCGGCAGAGATCGCCGGACGGATGTATCGGGATCTTTACGACCACGAGTTTTTCCTGGCTAAGCCCATATTGCCAACGGACAACGTTGCCGTCGGAACCCCTGCCGCCACGCAGCAGTAGCTCTCGCCTTTTTATGCGGGTGGTCAGCTGTTTCCGATGTTAGTGGGTCTCCTTTTGAGCGAGCCACGATGAATCCCCGAATTCGGTTGAGTCTCCGCCTGGCTGTGCTTGTCACGATATTAGTGTCCATACTTTCGGTTGGAGCATTCGGTTCTGATCCATCGGCCCTGGAAGCGGCTCTTCAATCGAAGTACG
>DASYGR010000444.1:0-3609 GCA_035999525.1 Terriglobales bacterium | reverse complement strand
TTCCAATGCCGCCGCCACCACCGTCGCCATGGGGAACCGTTACAGTCGACTCCTAGTTACCAGACCTCGATCGGAGAAGGGGAAGGTCGACGACCTTCCCTTTTTTTTTCTGTGTTAATATATGCCACAAGTAAAGGTGACACATATAGCAGACCAACTCGTTTGGCGGACGTGCATTTCACTGGAAGTGATTCTCGTTTTTCATTCTGTCCCCGTGATGTTGAAGAGGTTCCCGATTTTCCATGGCTACATCGCATGTGTTCTTGTAAGAGACGTGGCGGCAATTCCCATATACACGATGTGGCCAAGTCTCTATTCGACGTTCTACTGGTCTACAGCGTTTGTGACGGCAATTCTGGGTTACGCAGTGATTCTGGAGATCTACAACCGATCATTGGCAAGATTTCCTGGCGTGGCGCGTTTCATCCGGGTCGGATTAGTGGGACTACTTTTCTTGGTTGCGGCGAGAGCGTTCGTCGAGCTATTTGGCGGAGCCGCAAATCCGTTGGCGTCGTCGGCAGCGCTCCTCGAACGCGACCTGCGTACCCTGCAAGCAATACTGCTTGGCGTGTTCCTTGGCATCGTAAGCTTCTATCAAATTCCGATTGGCAAAAACCTTCGGGGCATCATAGTTGGTTACACGCTTTACGTAGGAGTGCGAGTAGTCGAACTTACGGCTTACACTGAATCGGGAAAAGCCATCGGAATTTTCGTGAGCAAGCTTGAACCCTTCATCTACCTTATTTGCCTTAGCCTATGGACGCTGGTGCTCTGGTCGCGAGCTCCTGAACCAATTGTCGATACAGTGCCCAGCATCGACCACGACTGCGATCTTCTTTTGCGTCAAACTAGAACGCAACTCTCGCGCGCATTCTCCTTTCTAACAAGGACAGTTCGCCCGTGATCCCGGCTCTATTTTCGATCGTGGTCAGTGTGCTGCTTCTGGGGATCCTGACCTATTGGGCTTTCAGGAGACCGTGGTCTGCCTCCGAGTCAAGATCTTCCCCGGCGGATAAGTCCAAAGCTTTGCGGTTGGAATTGCCGCCGGCGGATCTCATCGAAAGAGTGCTCGATCCGCACGACCTCGCTTTCGTCCGCAAGGAATCGTCGGCCGAAACCGTACGGTTGTTTGAGCAGGAACGCCGGGCGTTGGCGATCTCTTGGCTGCGGCACACCCGCCGGCAGGTGGGGCGCTTGATGAGTTATCACGTGGGTGCGGTCCGTCAGAACATTAATCTTCGGCCTGCGCTTGAGATCCAGTTGGGACTTCACTATGTCAGGTTTCTGGTAGTGTACGAGCTGATTCTGGGGCTTTCTCACATTCGTGGTCCGTTCCAGATCCGGCTCATGATGGGTTATGTGGTCGGCGTCACTGCGCAACTACGAGGAGTATCCGATCAGCTGCTTGGTACTGCACAGTTTTCGACACCAGCCAGCGCGCCTCCGCCGACACAGTGAACGAAACTTAGGATTCATTCATGGCCAAACAGATAGGAATTCAGGCTGCGATTGCCGATGTGAAGAAACACACCTTGCCGGGACTACCCGGCGATATTGCGAGGTTGGTTTACCTCGCCGCCACGCGCGATTACAACACGGGAAGGTATTACCATGAGGGCCTGTCGCACCTATATACGCAAGAGTTCGCCGCGCGCGCCCTTCAGGAATGCCACAACGATGTCTTCCAGGACCTGGTGCGCTTGTCAATCGAGGATCTGCTGGTGCAATTCGAGCTTTATGTCAGTTCTGGCTGCGCGCAAGCCGACGAATTTATCGATTTTTGGGAAAAGGCTGAGCCGTATCGAGTGGCGATCCCACTAGCCTCAGATCCGATTTCCGCGCAACTCTTCAATTCAAACGTCAAGATCGCTTTGGCAATTTTGAGATACCGCGAGAGTAATCCTCGGAATAGTTCACCAGCCGCATTGCTACAGCCGTAACCTGACCCACAATCTCGGCTTCCTCCGGCCACGCAACCTGCTGCGTTGAACAGGGCGAGAGAGGGTGCGGAATAAGGGTAAGCTTCCCATTTGACAGCTCGCACCAAGAGCATGCATAGCCGTCGCGGAGTTCGATAAAATAAATCGGCCGGTCAAGCTCGGTTCGCCATGGACCGGGATGAATCTCATTTTTTTCACCGTCAATTTGAACGAACGATCCGGGCCGCAATAACGGATAAAGAGTGAAATCCTTTTGTCCGATGTACCCGTATAAACTATGGCGAAGATCAAGACTCTGAATAATGGGTATCGGCACTTCGCCCCAGATCTCCACCATGCGTGACAACAGACTGCTTCGCTCGATATTGAAGCCGCGGTCGAAACGGACGGGAAACATAACGGGCTGAGATTCGTCGGGAATTTCCAGCTTTACAATATGAGTCTTTTCCAAGGGCAACGAGAATTGGTATCCGAAAATTTTTGCCAGATCCACGCCGAAGAGGGCTAAGAGTTCATTGAAGCCCGTCCGATAAATAATGCTGAGACTAAAAAGCTTGTGAATGCTCGGAATGGCATCGGTGTTTTCTATCTGCGTCAACCAAGCATTCGAGATTTGAAAATACTCGTTGCCCTCATCTTGCGCTATCTTTCGGCTGAACTCTTCAACTTCTCGCGTCGTGATTCCGAGCTGATTCCGCAGGTTCTTCAATCGTTCGCCGGCGCGCACGGCCATCCCCCTGTTGGACGAAGCGACCATGGAATCCCCCGATTAGAATGCCTGCTTGCAAAGCAAAGCGTCAAGCAACTGTTCGACATCACCAGAGCACGCAGGGTCACTATACGTGTGCCCGCGTGAGCATGGCATTCCCAAGCTTATCATAGAGGAGTTTTCACGCCGGAGTTGTGAATTGGAGGAGGTTTAAATCGTGGGGATGTGCGAACTACGAATTCTGGTCCGCGGACCCGTAAGCGAGTGAGTTATTCAGGCGGCGGTCCAGCATCGCTGCCGCAAACTTTGCGCATTCCATCAGTTCCCGATTTGCCCAATTTGATATCGACGGAAGCGCCTTCCCGCTGAGTCTTCGAAACGCGCGCAGCGCTTGATAATATATGACGACTTCTTTCATCCATAGATTGCTTTCGTGCAACGAACGTCCCAATTCCTCCGATGCCCGGGTCAGCATCTCGAAATGCTCCGCACAAATCTCGGCATTGGTGATACCGGTCACGCTCTCAAGTGAACTCGAAAGCGGCTGCGCGGCGATGGCGATCCAGATCGATCGCCATTGGGAGATGGCGAACTGAAGCAATGCCGCCAGGGAGAAGACGCAAATGAGTGCTGCAATCATCGTGTACCAGTGTGGTGCAGTGAGATCGACTTGACAATGGACCTAAGGTACTATTCGCTCTAATTAGAGAACTTACGGGCTTTTGAGGGACTGCTTCAAGCGGTACCTTAAGTCCGCTTTTGGGCGTCTATGTTGATTCGTTGATTCGGAGGAATTGAGCTGTATGGGTATCGATGATCTAGAAGTCGACCCGAAGAACGTTACTTTTCGTCCCTGGGACTACTCCGACCGCTTGCGCCAGCTTCGGAAGCGGGATTGGTGGATGTGGGGTTCTTCCGTCGTCGTCAATCTGATGCTGACTGCCGCCATCGTTTCACTCT
>DASYGR010000192.1:0-8941 GCA_035999525.1 Terriglobales bacterium | reverse complement strand
CCTTTGTCGGACTCGGAACGATTGAACCCGCAAGGCCAGGCTCCTAACAGAGTCGGAATGGCATAACACCCATCCCGCAGCCCGCGTGAGAAACGTCAGCTTGCGATTCGGGATGATCGTACGTCCCCGGCGGCAAATGCTGGAGACACGGCCTAGTAAATGAGACTCCGGAACTGCCGGATCCGCTTGGGGCATCGAGTCACCTCGTGTGATCCACTGTATCCGATTTTCGGTTTCTGACCTTTCGATTAATCGGTGAACGAAAAAGCTATCGCGCGCTTTGTACAGAACAATATCGCCACAGATGATCGCGTCCACAGTTTGCCCTTCGATGTTGACGATATCTCCAGGCCAGACGGACGGCAACATGCTCGTTCCCAATACCCGCAGACGGATGGACCCCCCGGAGCGAAGGATTTCCTCGCCCAATGTTATTTTGTGTATCTCGTAGGTATCGGTTCCGGCGGGCATGAACTACAGAGAATTACGAGCTTTTTCGGTTGAACTTGCATGCATCCCTGATCGGACTGGTCTTGCCGCAATGCAAGGCCATCGTCTCAAACACTCTCTCGAACTTGAATGCAGGCTTTTCGTAGTGCTTTCTTGGAGCGACGACTTCACTCCGCGATTCCATCTCAACGTTATCCGGATTCTTTTGAGTCATAGGGCCACTGACACGCGTTACGTGGGTAATGGATGGCCAACGCGCATCCGGGAAGTCTACAACATTTCTGCAACAACTCGAAGCCTTATTGTAACGTCACCTGGTTCAGCTTTACAGCCTGATGCCTGTTGATATTAGAAAAGTAAATATTGGAGGCTTGCGCATCCGTACTTATGTTGTCAATGATGATTCCGCTTACTCCGCCGCGTTCAACTGTCGGGTTGTTGATTCCTGGGGCTGCCGGCAGGAATGGGATTGTTGTGATGTCAGCGTACTCCACCTGACCTTGTTGTTTCATGCTGAAATAGAGGCGGTCAACGCCCCCGCTCGCCCATTCCGTCATCGCGGTACATTCATCTCCGGTTGTTCCCAGAGCCAGAGTCACGGCGTCAATCGCAGTATCCATATTGCGGCTGGCGTCGAAACCTACGCGATAAAGAAACGGATTACTGCTTGTGTCATAGCCGCAGCTGTAGATAAACCATGGGTTACCCGGGGTGTTCGTAGCCTGGGAAAAATAATTATCATTCAGCGCCGGAAGGTGAATGCTGTGCACTCTTCTCAACCCCAGGCTGGCAGTTCGCGCGGATGTGAAATTGCCCGTCTGGGTCTGCACAATGACCGCATTTGCCCCATTATCGCCTGTGGCCACGTATACAACGCCGTCGTTACCATCTACTATCGGCGGCGTGATAATTCCGCCGGTACCACCCAAACCGTTTCCAACCGTAAGCGGTGACCCGGTTATTGGCGTGCCTGTGGATACGGAGAATCCGTAGAGCTTTCCGTCTGAACTACCCACGAAAATATTATTGCTGGCGAAATCGTACACCGGACTGGTCAAGATTCTCGTTCCCGCAGTCACAAATCCGCCTGCTCCAAAGCTTGCGTCTATGCTCGGAGCGACCGGCGTACTGACGCAGGCCGGCAGAGTACAAAAAACATCCTTGATCCGGTACAGGCGTCCGGTCGTGGTCCCAACATATGCGAAATCATTAATGTCATCATAAAACGGGGCCGACCCGGTGTCTCGGCCAGTCAATGTCAGCGAAGTCATCTGATCCGGCCCTGGAGGAGTAGCCACAACGGTTGGGGTGGTAGGGGCGGTGATCGTCCCACTGTTGGCCGCCCACGCTAGAACGTGGAAGGTACTGTTCGGAGTGTTATTGTCGACAAAAGCGATCGATTTACCGTCATCAGACAGCACGACCGACTGGGTTATCTTGATGCCGGTGTTGTAAGCAAAATAGGTTGAGGCTTGGGTTCCCGCGCAAAGTCCCGCTGGGGTTCCTGTGTAAAGCTGATTGAATCCGATCAGGTTTGCCTGCGTTGCGCTGCTATTTACGTTTATGCCAAACACGACGAAATCATTCACGCAATCCGGAGGTGCGAATATATCAAACGAATATTTCGCCGGGGATTGATCTATGGAAAGGGTCCCACCCATACTGATTGCCCAATCGCTGTGTGGCCGGCTCTTTGCTCTTATAAAAGACAGAGAAGAACTTGGGATATTCTGGTCAAGTGGACTGGCGAACTGGTGCGCATGCCACCGCATGACCCAATTTTGCAGCAGTCGCGGATTGTTCCCCACCTGAACATGAGAAGCGGGTGTGCCCCCTGCCGTTACAACCATGTGCTTATGACTCCAATCTTGCACCATGCCGACATGTACCTTTTCAGTTTGAGCGCAGACGGAGATAGTCCACACCAAAACCGTTGACATAGCGAAGGCGTGGAGGCAGTCACGGGTCGAAACAAATCGGGGAAAGTTCATAAGTTTCTCGGGGGGACAAAATCGAAGTATATTCCCGTTCCGAAATGGGATCAACCTCTTTGGGAGTCCCTGGCGTCGTTACCTAGGTTGTTCCCGCTAGGTTACTTCCCCGGTGAAGACCTAAGCGCGGCATTTTGGCTCATGGTTAGCAGAGCTGTACGCGCCAGGCGCTCGACTACGGCAACATCCCCGCTGTCAAAAGCAAAAGGCTGCGACGAGAAAACCTCCAGCAGTCCCACGATTTTACGTTCGTATTGAATCGGCGCGGCCACGATCGAGCGAATTGCCAACCCCTGGCATACGGCTCTGTCCACACGCGGATCCGATGCGGCGTCGTCGCAACGCACCGTATTGCCAGTGCGAACGCAGCCACCGGAGAACCCGATATTCACATCTACTGTAGCTCCCAGCGCCGGTGCCGCATCTCCCACGCTCGCCCTGCAAGTCAATAATCCACTGTCCGCCAACGCGAGAGCAGCGCCAGTGGCGCGAGTCAATGTTTGTGCGCGTTCAGCGATGACCTGCAATGCTACGTCGAGATCGGATCCCAACGAATTGAACTCGAACTGAACCGTGGAAGCCCGCCCCTCGCCTCCTTCCGCCGCGAAACTGGATTCCGGCTCAAAATCAATAGACCGGGGTTTATCTGGAATCTCTGGCATTGTTCCCTGGAGGTCTGCCAGCAAAGATTCGTCGAGCGTGAATTTGGGAGTTTTGCGACTGGGCTGCGTGGCGTTGATAGTTAGCCATTCCTGTAGCCGCAGCCGCGCATCCGCCGGCAAATCGGAGAAGCGTATCCCCGCGCGACCGAGTGTATCCGCCCATGCGACATAACCAGTCGTTTCGATACTGCCGGACGGTTCCGGAAGATTGATTTTCAGTGGGATTGCGCGGTTCGCTTCCGGCGAAACAGGCGCCAACATTGCCAACCCTTGTTCGCTCAGATCGAGGATCATGCCACTGCTGACCCCGTCAAAGATCGCAAACACCGGCGCACGCATCTTGTGACGAACCGCGTTTCGCCTGTCCGGAGTTATCTTCTGACTATCCATAACGAAGAAGCTCTTGAGATGAAATTGTGCAAGTATCCTGCTGTGCGGACCCACTTATTTATCATGAAGCACTGGCTCCCCGGCACGCAAAAGTACCTCCCTTCTGTTCGATGGAAAGGCGGGCGTCCTCGCCCGTCCTGTCGGGCGGAAACGCCGGACGCTCCATCACGAATAGGGCACGGATGTCGAGAGTAAACCGGCCTTTGCCTAATATCCGGCTAGGAATTCGAGGAAAATACGGATTTTGTAGCCGGATAAACGCGGTCAAAGGCTTGATATTGCTTTCTTAGCAATGAGACGGCCGGCGTCCATGGTGCTATGCGAGTTTTAACGCGGACCACGTCCTTGCAGGCCTCATCTACCGATTGCCACACTTTCGCTCCAACCCCAGCCAGAATCGCCGCGCCGTAAGCGGCTCCCTCTTCGGCTTCCACGATCTCCACCTCGTGCCTATATACATCGGCTTGAATCTGCCTCCACAGCGTTGATCGTGCGCCCCCGCCCCCCAGACGAATTCTATTCACAGGCACGCCCATCTCCTCAAAAATCGCAAACGTGTCTTTTAAACTGAAAGCCACGCCTTCGAGAATTGCACGAATCACATGCGCCCGCGTATGCGATGCCGTGAGCCCCACCAGAGCGGCTCTGGCATTGGGATCGAGGTGAGGAGTGCGCTCGCCCATCAGATAAGGAGTCCACAGTAATCCTTCGCTGCCGGCGGGCACTTTGGACGCCTCGTCGGAGAGACGCTCGTAGGGATCGCGGCCATCGTCCTCGCCCGCTCCAAACTGGTCGCGAAACCAGCGCAGCGAAAGACCGGCGGCCTGGGTTACCCCCATCACGTGCCATCGCCCCGGAATCGCGTGGCAAAACGTATGGAGTCGTCCTTTGGGGTCAAGCGCAGGGCGATCCGTAGCAGCAAAGACAACGCCCGAAGTCCCAATGGTGGCACTTGCGGCTCCCGGCGCGACGATGCCCATTCCAGTCGCCCCCGCAGCCTGATCGCCCGCCCCGGCAACGACCAGCGTGCCCTCTTTCAATCCAGTTGCAGCCGCCCCAGCATGAGAAATTTTTCCACAGACATCCTGAGATTCGTAGAGTTTGGGCAACAGCGACTCGCTGATCTCCGCCGCCTTTAAGACTTCACTCGACCACCGTCGTTTCGCAACATCGAGCATTAGCGTTCCGGAGGCATCCGCAACATCGGTTGACTTCTCCCCGGTTAATCGAAGCCGGACGTAATCCTTCGGAAGCATTACGGAACGCACGCGAGCCCAATTTTCGGGCTCGTTCTCCCGGACCCACAATAATTTTGTCAGGGTAAAGTTAGGTAGAGCTGGGTTGCAGGTAAGTTGTATCAGGCGCTCAGCGCCAATCTTCCGCGTCAGCTCTTCACATTGCTTTTCGGTGCGAACATCACACCAGATCAGGGCCGGACGAATTGGAACATCTGCTTCGTCCAGCATAACCGCACCGTGCATCTGCCCGGAAAAACCAACGCACGAGATATCAGCGCCGGTAAGATTTCCACTTGCCAGCGCTCCGCGAACAGCAATTCCGCAGGCACGCCACCAATCCTCCGGATTCTGCTCGGCCCATCCGATCTTGGGCGATGCGAACGGTTCGTGATTCCCAGTCGCCGATGCAACGATCTTTCCACTCTTATCTACAATCAGGGCCCGGGTACCGCCGGTGCCGACGTCAATTCCTAAAAGGTGCATGTTGGTTGGTAGGTTATTTCAGATTGAGGTCGGCTAGCTTTTTTGACGCCTCGCGCATCGTAACGTTGAAGGCGGTGTTATAGTACCACGGGCTTATCGCGTTGAAGACGGGGGACTGTACGAATCGAGCTGTGAAATGAGATTATGTAAGACTTATTCAGTGGTCGAAAAGTCCAGCTCAGTCGAATACTTTTTATGGCAGACAAGAAGCGCCTGACACAATTAAAGAAAACGCTGGAAGCCCGTCGCGCGGAATTACTCCGCAGCCTGGCGGAGACTCAGCAGACCAGCCGGACCGTGCAGCAAACTTATGGCATTGACGAAGGCGACCGTGCGAACATTTCCCATGACAAAGACATCCTTCTGCGCCTGAGCGCGCATGAACGTACAATTGTTGATGGGATTGACGCCGCGCTAGCCCGTATTCGCGACGGAAGTTACGGCGAATGCCTTAACTGCGGACAGGAAATTAATGCAAAACGCCTCGAGGCTCTTCCCTGGAGCCGGTACTGCATCACTTGCCAGGAACTGATCGAAGAAGCGCGATAGATTTCGTATCCTGGGTTGCACCTTCAATAGATCAATGGAGAAAAGGGCGTCTTGCACGTCCTGTCATCACTCTCTCAGACTCACACAACCTGCCGCGTGGATGTTCCCTCTAATACGCGGGAGAAAAAATAATGGCAACCAAAAAGAAGTCAGGTGGACGCAAGTACGGTGAGGCTGCGGGTAAAAGCGTTAAGAGCGCAATGCACCGCGAAAAAAGAGGAACCCTTCGCTCCGGAAAAGGCGGCAAGGGTGGAAAAGTAACCAGCCGGAAGCAGGCTATTGCAATCGGCCTCTCGGAAGCGAGAAAGAAAGGCGCCAAGATTCCAAAGAAAAAATCCAGCTAGCAGGAACTTTGCACTGCGCACAACTAGACTCAGATCCTCTAACTTTTGGTCATTCTCTACCGTGCATTCGCTCGATTCTTAACCTTAACAGCAACGTCACCTCTGAGCAGGCATTCAAATTCGCTGAGGCGCTCGTCCGGGGACAAGAAAGACGCCTGGAAAATTATTAAGACGGTGCTGAAGGACAAAATCCGCGAGGTTGCTTAAGGCCATTGAGGACCGCGAAAATCGAAAAAATACACGCATGAAGTTCTATCCCAAGGCCAGCGAAAACCAGACAAGCCGCGGGCTTTTCGCAGTTCTCTCGAGAATACGAACATCCCGAACACACTGGGAGTTAAGCGATGGATTTAATTTCTGGGCGTTTGGCCGCCTGCCTACGGCCCTTTGCCGGATCGCGGGCCCCATGGCTCAGATTAAATGCGGTATTCACCAATCCGACATGAGAAAACGCCTGCGGAAAATTGCCTAATAGCCGCTTGCCATCCGGATCATATTCTTCCGACAGCAAGCCGACATCGTTACGAATATCCAGCAAGCGTTCAAATATCTTGACCGCATCTTCCTGCCGTCCCTGCAAAACATAATTGTCCGCCAACCAAAAGGTGCAGGCCAGAAACTTGGCCTCCCCATGCGGCAGTCCGTCCACCGCGGGGTCCATTGTGTAACGCGTCACAAAGCCATTGTCCATGAGATGTTCTTCGATGGCCTTGACAGTGCCGATTACCCGAGGATCTTTCGCGGGAAGAAATCCGACCAAGGGCATCATCAGGAGGCTCGCATCAAGATGCTTCGATCCGTAATATTGCACAAACGAATTCATGTCCGAATCGAAGCCTTGCTCACAAACCTGATTGTGAATCGTATCTCGAAGTGTTTTCCATCGTGCGAGATCTCCAGTAAACCAATTCTTCTCCACCGACTTTATTGCACGATCAACAGCAACCCACGCCATCATCTTCGAGTGGACAAAATGCCGCCGAGGGCCGCGCATCTCCCAAATGCCATCATCGGGCCGCTCCCATCCGGTCTCAAGGAATTCAATCAACGTCTGTGCAACGTCTTCGCCTTCGTCTTCGGGCGGCGGCTCTAACCCGGCCTGCCGGGTTTGATAAAGGGTGTTGGCTACTTCTCCAAAAATATCCAATTGAAACTGGCTGTAAGCGGCGTTCCCTATCCTTACCGGTGCGGATTTCTCATACCCAGTAAGCCATGGCAATTCAAGTTCCGTGAGCCTGCGTTCACCATGAAGACCATACACAATGTTGAGTTCCGACGGGCTGCCTGCAACCGCCCGCAAAAGCCATTCCCGCCACTCTTGTGCCTCTTCGTGATAGCCGGCGTCGAGCAGGGCGTGCAGCGTAAGCGTCGCATCGCGTACCCAGCAGAAGCGGTAATCCCAGTTACGCACACCTCCTAAAGCCTCAGGTAACGAAGTGGTTGGCGCCGCCACTATTCCTCCCGTAGGCAGAAATGTCAGCGCTTTGAGCGTAATCAGCGAGCGCAACACCGCATCACGCCATTCGCCTTCATAACAACAGCGATCGGACCATTCCCGCCACCACTTCTCTGTTTCTTCGACCGCGTCTTCAACATTCAAGGTGGAGGGTTCTTCCTTGTGTGAGGGATACCAGGTTAGATCGAAACAGATCTTCTGCCCTTCGCTTACCGTAAATGTCGCAACGGTTTTCAAGCCCTCGCCGCGCAGTGGCACTTCAGTGCGTAAGCCGAGCATATCGGGACCGGCGATTGCGGAAATCCCGTGACCGGATTTGCGAACCCACGGGACTATATATCCATAGTCAAATCGGATCACCAGTTCCGTGTTCATCTTGACTTCCCCACGGATGCCGACCACCATCCGCAGCAGATTCGGCATCTTATTGCGAGGCGACATGCAGTCAACGAGCATTACTGAACCAGTCTCAGTCTCGAATTCGGTCTCGAGGATCAGCGTTCCTTCGCGATAGCGCCGCCGAATTGCTTTAACCTGCCCTGCCGGGGAAATAGACCAGCGCCCGTTGTCGGCGGTTCCCAGCAGCGCGGCAAAACACGCGCCGGAGTCGAAGTACGGGAGACAAAGCCAGTCAATCGAACCCTGCTTCGAAACCAGGGCGGCCGTGTGGCAGTCGCCAATCATGGCGTAGTCTTCGATGGGGACGGACAGAAATTCGCTCCTCGGACTTAAAAATTGGTAACGCGAAACTCGTATTAAATCACGCAGTTCGTTTGGATGGCTAATTTGTCGGATGCGGTGGTTTGATTCCCCCCGCACCGACAGGAATGAGGGTGCCCCATTTCTCGCATCTTTTGCGAGAAAGCCTGCCCTGAGCGCAGTCGAAGAGTGGGAGGCATGCCGCTAGGGCCTGCGCCGTTTCATCTTCGCGTTATTATCATTTAGAAACAAATGTTCTGACGGTTGACGACATCAAAAGCTACCGATCGTATATGGGCCGCGATGACAAGATTGCTGCGATTTTGCACGTTCACGACAGTTCTGGCCTTGGCGACGCTACTTGCTGTGCCCAACGCCAGGGCGTACTCCGTTCTCACTCACGAAGAACTGATTGACCTGTCATGGAACGATTCCATACGGCCGTTGCTGCTGGCGCGCTTCCCCGGTGTCACAGGGGAGCAACTGCGCGAAGCGCATGCGTACGCCTACGGCGGTTCTGCTATACAGGACATGGGTTATTATCCGTTCGGCAAGCCATTCTTCAGCGATCTTACCCACTACGTCCGCACCGGCGACTTCATCGCGTGGCTTTTTCACAATGCTCGCACAATGGACGAGTACGCGTTCGCGATCGGAGCTTTATCTCATTACCTTGGCG
>DASYGR010000415.1:0-5355 GCA_035999525.1 Terriglobales bacterium | reverse complement strand
GCGGGAGCTTTGGAAATTGCGAGCCGATCGCGCGGAACGCCTCGGATTGCGAACCGTTTGTTGCGCAGAGTCCGCGACTATGCCCAAGTTCGGGGAGCCGGGAAAATTGATTTGCCTACTGCGCAAGCTGCACTGCAAATGCTGGAAGTGGACCGTCATGGATTCGACGAAGTGGACCGCAAATTGCTTCTGACGATTATTGAGAAATATCAGGGTGGTCCGGTTGGCGTGAATACGTTGGCGGCGGCGCTGGCCGAAGAACCTGACGCGATCGAGGAAATGTACGAGCCATTCTTAATCCAAATTGGATTTTTGAATCGCACGCCGCGCGGTCGTGTAGCCACGCAGTTGGCCTATGAACATTTCGGGATCACGCCGAATCGGAAACAGAGTTCTTTATTTTAGAGAATCAATGTTTTAGTGCATCAACTTCTAAAACCTCAGGCGAGTCTGCACGCCTCGGACAGCCGGGGGCGGTTGTCCCTACGAATTAACGCTGGATTCAAATGATTGCTCACCTTCGCGGAAAATTGCTGTCGAAGCATCCGAACCAGGCGATTCTTGAAACTGCCGGCGTTGGATACGACGTGACTATCACCGTCCCTACGTTTTCTGATTTGCCCGCCCTTGGAAGCGAAGTTTCCCTTCATATTCATACTCACGTTCGTGAAGATCAGATTGCGTTGTATGGATTTTTGCGGGCATCGGAAAAGCTGTTGTTTGAGAAATTAATTTCGGTCAGCGGAATTGGGCCGAAGCTCGCCATCACGATTCTGAGCGGAATGGCGGCGGACGAAATGGTGGGTGCGATTCGCGGAAACGATGTAGCGCGGCTGACGCGAATCCCGGGAATTGGGAAGAAAACCGCGGAGCGCATGGTGCTGGAACTTCGCGACAAAATGCCGCAGCAGGTTGCAGGAGATGCGGCTCCGGTCCAGGTTCTAAGCTCGGTCGAGGAAGATGTTTTGTCGGCACTAATGAATTTGGGCTATCAGCGCGTGACCGCGGAAAAAGCACTGGCCGCCATCGGAAAAAATGGCGGATCGTTTGAGAAAATGTTTCGTGAGGCGATGAGTAATCTATCGAAATAACAGGCGTTAGAATACTTAGAAGAGCAGATTCCTTAACGTATCTGCGGCTCGGAATGACAATTTCTTAACATTACGTTTTGCGAAAGGGAATATCATGCGAAGAGTGGGACCAAAATCAATTCTGCACTGCCCATCCATTCTTCTCTCTCTTGCTTTGATTATTCTTGCGCCGGCATGGACTCTGAGGGCGTCTTCTGACGCGACACAAAGCCCAAATTCGCGATCGCCTATTCTTATTGAGCTATTTACTTCTGAAGGATGCTCAAGCTGCCCGCCGGCAGACACTTTCCTGGAAAAGCTCGATAGCGCTCAACCTGTTCCCACCGCGGAATTGATTGTTCTAAGCGAGCACGTTGACTATTGGAATCATGACGGCTGGAAAGATCCATTTTCATCGAGTTCGTATACCGACCGGCAGGATGGATATAAACAGCGATTTGGGCTAAAGACTGTCTACACTCCCGAGATGGTGGTGGACGGCGCCAGTGAATTTTTGGGGAGCGATGTGCGCTCGGCGGAGCGGGCGCTGACCGATGCCATGAAATCCCCAAAGATTCCGGTTACCCTGTCACGCCTTTCCATTGATGCATCGAACACGCTGCAAGTTCACATCGATGGCGACGCGCTGCCGGAATCTTCCCATGAAAAAGAAGCGAATGTGTATCTGGCGGTTGTGCTTCATCATGCAGAATCCGATGTTTTGAAAGGTGAAAATGCAGGCCACCATCTTGGTTACGCGAATGTGGTGCAAAATCTCAAAGATGTCGGAGTTTTGCGCCAGGGCCAGGCGTTTTCGCAGGATGTCAGCCTCAAGCTTCAACCCGGCACTGATCAACACAACCTGCGCTTCGTAGCCTTCGTACAGGAAAAACATCAAGGGAAAGTCCTCGGTGCAACCATCCAATCCATCTCCAATCCATAGAGGAGGAGTGATCGTTTCCTTCCCGGCGACCCGACTGATCGGCGACCTTCGCAGGTTCAGAAAGTATGTGTTAAAGGTAATTCTCGCGCTCGTAATGACCGGCGCCACCATGCTGACGGCCGCAGTTTACGGCGAGGAAATACCGGTCAGACATCCCGAGGGTCTGGTTCACGGGTTTCTCGCTCTAAGCACATTGGAAGGCAAGCTCCTGGCTCATGGTGATCTGATTCAGGTCACACATGGCAATCAGGTGACTCTCCACTTACGGTTCGATTTCAAGGACGGCTCGGTCCAGGATGAAACAACAATCTATTCGCAGAATGGCAACTTTCGAGTTTTGAGTTACCACATGATACAGAAGGGTCCAACGTTTCCCCATCCGACGGAAGTCACAGTGGATTGCACGACAGGCAACGTGACGGTGCGATTTAAGGACGACAAGGGAAAAGAAAAGACAGAGAACCAACATCTTGATTTGCCATCGGATCTGGCCAACGCAATCGTCCCTGAGCTGCTTAAGAACGTGCTTCCTGATTCGCCTCGAACCACACTGTCATTTCTGGGAACTGATCCGAAGCCACGACTCGTCAAGCTGGTGATTACGTCGGAGGGGGAAGACTCGTTTTTGATCGCCGGATCAAGCCGCAAAGCGATTCGTTACGTTGTGAAAGTGGACATCGGCGGAGTTGCTGGCGTGGTGGCGCCGCTGGTGGGGAAGAAGCCTGCGGACACTCACGTCTGGATCCTGGGCGGAGAAGCTCCTACGTTCGTCAAGTCGGAGGGACCACTTTACGTTGGCGGACCTATTTTGAGGATCGAGTTAGTAAGCCCGGTGTGGCCAAAGCATACAGGCGCGGGAACAAAATCCGAACGGTAAAAGCCTGACAAATCAGCGAAAAAACAGTCGTTATTACCCTTTCGGTTTTTTATCAAGGGGCAAACCGGCAGCCTCCCAGGCATCCATGCCACCCTTGAGCGCCCATACATTTTTATAGCCGCGCTGACGAAGATCTTGCGCCAAACTGGCGCTTGAATGTTCATTAGTTCAAGTGCAGTAGGCGACAGTAGGTTTGTCTTTCGGAATGGTAGAAAGTGTTTGTTCAAGGTTATCTGAAGACACGCGGATAGCTTCCGGCAACTTCACGCCGGATTCCGCCCATGCTTGCGGATTGCGCGTGTCCATGATGACAAAGTCCTCGCCCTTTTCCATTCGCTTTCGTAACTCATCCACTGTGATTCTCAGAGTGTCGGACATATAAAGTCTCCTTCTTTTGAAACCGAATTATTGGGACTTCTTCTCTTCTCTTTTGTTTGGAACGGTATTCGCCTGATCTCGGGCGCCGGAATCCTTGGAGTTTATATTTTTATCAGACGCTTGCGTTATCTCGTTCCGCGTGTCCTGACCGGCGAGTTTCTTAGCAGGCTGATTCGCGTCGCTGTCAGCGGTATTTTGGCTGACCTGTTCTCGTGGCTTCTCGAGTGATTTCCTGGCGTCCGGCTCAGTGCTTTTCGACGCAGATCTCTCCTCTTTGTTTTGTTGGGCGCTTTGTTCGGAGTCTTGTTTTGAGTCTTGTTCGGAGTTTTGTTCGGCGCTGGTCCCGGGGGTTTCCTCTGCGGAGGGCTGTTTAGTCTTTGCCTCCTCTTCCTTTGCAAGATCGTTTTCCTTCTCTGCTTTGACCTTAGACGACAGAAGGCGCTGAACTCTTATCCGAGCGGCAAGCCATTTGACGTTGCTGCCATTGCCCGCTTGTTCCAAGTAGGGAGCAAATTGCTCATCAGTAGTCAGCCCCTTATCTTTTAAAAGTTGCAGGATGGCCGCGCTCCGCGTCTCCAGAGCTTCGAAATACGGGAACAATTCGTTGACTACCTGTTCGACGGGGTCATCGTCCATTTCAGTCTCCTCGACTCAGCTTTGGATGCAAAAAGTAGCGTAGCCGCCGATAGTCACTTTCCAATACAAAACGTGCTGAAGATCAGATTCAGTATGTCATCCGTGGTGGTGGCTCCGGTGATCTCATCAAGCGGACGAAGAGCGCTGTAGAGATCGAGCAAGAGCATCTCGTGCGGAATCCGGTTCTGAACCGCTGTGCTTGCGGAATCAAGAGCG
The DNA here is from genome assembly GCA_035999525.1 of Terriglobales bacterium. Lineage (GTDB taxonomy): Bacteria > Acidobacteriota > Terriglobia > Terriglobales > Acidobacteriaceae > PALSA-188. The sequence continues at coordinate 1,235 of DASYGR010000415.1, read as the reverse complement.
CCGAGAGAATCATTTACCAAGCCCTGATGACGCACGCTGGTGAGGAATCCGGTTTCAGATTGCGGCATCGCGTCTCCGCGAATGTGCCGCAGAATTTCGGCGCGCAGCTCGGGAATTCCAGCTCCGGTAGTTGCGGAAGTTCGCACTCGTGAGAGGTCGCTTTTAATGACGAAGGGGTCCGCAGACAAATCCGATTTGTTTTCCGCGATGACGGCTCGGCGCCCTTTGCCGTTATCCAGCAACTGGTAGTCTTCCTTCGCCAATTCTTGAGTCGAATCCAGCACGATAAGGATGAGGTCCGCGTCGGCGAGAGCCTCCAGGGATTTGCGAATGCCGATGCTCTCAGCTTCATCCAGAGCCACGCGAATTCCGGCAGTGTCCACTAAATGAACGGGAATGCCGCCAACGGCGACAGTTTCAGTCACAAGGTCGCGGGTGGTTCCCGGAGTGGCGGTGACAATGGCCCGCTCGCGTTCGACGAGACAATTGAATAGGCTCGACTTCCCGACATTCGGGCGGCCAACGATCGCGAGAGTGAAACCCTCATGCACGATTTTTCCATACGCGAAAGATCGAGACAGTTCTTCCAAGGGAGCGCGAACGGCCGCTATACGTTTTAATATCGCGCCGGTCGGCAACACCGAAATATCATCTTCCGCGAAGTCAATCCCGGCTTCGAGCGTTGCAATCAGCTCGACCAAATGTTTCTTGATCGGTTGCAGGCGGTGGGAAAGCGCGCCATCGAGTTGCTGGGCGGCGACCTTGGCCTGATACAGAGTTTGCGATTCGATGAGGTCGCGGACAGCCTCAGCCTGAGTGAGATCAATGCGTCCATTAAGAAAAGCGCGCATGGTGAATTCGCCGGGTTCGGCGAGGCGGGCGCCACGGGCGAGTGCGAGTTCGACGACGTGGCGCAGAACAACGGGAGAGCCGTGCGCGGAAATTTCTATGATGTCGTCGGTTGTGTAGGAGTGGGGTTTGGGAAAGAATGTGATGACGACTTCGTCAATGCGCTGCTCGTGTGGCGCTACCGTCCTCGGCCGCGTGATCTCTCCGTCTGCCGCGTCATTCGTCCTATTCGCAGTGACAGAATTTTCGCGGGCGAGGGCGTCCGTGCCACAGGATCCCGGTTCGATCAGCTCTCCGAATAAAGCTCGGCCCGGTTCTAAATCATGCTTTAGGCGCAGCATGGGCATGGCAATGCTTTTGGCTTCCGAACCCGCGATGCGGATGAC
>DASYGR010000408.1:0-3557 GCA_035999525.1 Terriglobales bacterium | reverse complement strand
AAATCTCTCACCGGAAAAACGCACCACGAAAACGTCCAAGATTCGACGAACATGGCTCGTATCTTCCGGCGGCTCTATGAATTTCCTCTTCCTACAATTGCTGCGGTAAATGGCGCGGCCATTGCAGGAGGAACCGGATTGGCAACCATGTGCGACTTCACGCTGGCCGTTCCAGAAGCAAAGTTTGGATACACCGAAGTCCGCATTGGATTTGTTCCGGCAATCGTGTCTTCAATTCTGGTATGGCAGGTAGGACACAAAGTTGCTCGCGACTTGTTACTGACAGGGCGATTATTCGACGCGAGCGAGGCGTTTCGTTATGGATTGGTGAATGAAATAGTTGAGGCCGACAAACTGATGGATCGTGCCCGCGAGCTTGCGATGCAACTTATGGAGAACAGTCCTACTTCAATGTCGGCTACGAAGCGGCTGATCAACGGATTTATCTCCGCGCAACTGGACGAGCAAATCGCGGAAGCCATCGAAGAGAATGCGCGCATCCGAACCACGGCAGACTTCCGCGAAGGAATTACTTCATTTCTTGAGAAGCGCAAGCCGCGCTGGACGGGCCAATGAATCATTCGGCAGCCGTCTGCGAGACCAGGTTACGAGTTCGCTACGCGGAAACGGACCAGATGGGGGTGGTTTACCATGCCAACCATTTTATTTGGTTCGAGGTTGGACGCGTGGAGTTGCTGCGGCAGCTTGGCTTTTCCTACCGCGACATGGAAGAAAAGGATCAATGCTTCATCGCGGTCGTGGATGCGCGCTGCCGATACAAAGCTCCTGCGCGGTATGACGACGAAATCACAGTGCGAACTCATCTGAAGAATGTGCGCGAGTCGGTAATTCATTTTGTGTACGAGTTGATCAGAACGGATGACGGCGTGCTATTGGCCGAGGGCGAGACAGTGCATATCGTGACGGACGCAGAGATGAAAGCTACGGCACTTCCGGCGAAGTATATGAGTGCGTTCCGGGAAGCGATCGGCAAGTAAACTGTTTTCCGGATAATCCTTCGGCTTAACAGGGCGGTTCAACTCCATTGCAAGCTCTTCACATTAACGGGAACGATCTCACGCTGGAAGAAGTGCGCGAGGTTGCGATCTCAAACCGTCCTGTGCTGCTCGCGCCGGATACGCGCGTTGCGGTTACTCGCGCGCGAAGTGTTGTGGACCTGCTGGTCGCGGATAACAAACCTGCTTATGCCATTACGACAGGCGTAGGCAAGTTGAGTGATGTTCGAATTGCCGGCGAACAAATCCGCGAACTGCAAGTAAATCTGCTCCGCTCACATGCTGTGGGAGTAGGAGAGCCGCTGGCTTCAATCGAGACGCGCGCGATGATGCTTCTGCGCGCCAACTCCCTTTCAAAAGGACATTCCGGCGTGCGACCCGTGATCATAGATACATTCTGCGAGATGCTCAATCGGGGCGTGACTCCATTCGTTCCTTCTCAGGGAAGCGTGGGTGCAAGCGGCGATCTGGCTCCGCTGGCGCATCTGGCATTGGTCCTGATCGGCGAAGGCGAATGCTTTGATGCAAAGAGATTACGCATGCCTGGTTCTGAAGCGCTTCGCCGCGCTGGAATCAATTCGGTTGTGCTCGAAGCGAAGGAGGCGGTTTCGCTAATCAATGGCACGCAAGGCTTGCTCGCGCTCGGCGTGCTTGCATTGCTGGCGGCGGAAACGCTGGTTGATTCCGCCGATGTAATTAGCTCGATGACGCTGGACGCGCTCCACGGAACAGACGCGGCCTTCGATGCCCGCATTCACAGCGCTCGACCTCATCCCGGTCAAATCGTGACTGCAACCAACCTGCGAAGAATGTTGGCGGGCAGCGAGCTACGCGAATCGCATCGGAGTTGCGGAAGAGTGCAGGATGCGTATTCGTTGCGTTGCATTCCGCAGGTGCACGGCGCGGTTCGGGACACTCTGACTCACTGCCGCGGCATCATGGAAATCGAGGTCAACTCGGCGGTTGATAATCCGCTGGTTTTTGTCACCCATAAGGGCGAGACTGGCGATGTAATTTCCGGGGGCAATTTTCATGGCGAGCCTTTGGCTTTTGCTTTGGACTTTTTGGGGATCGCTCTGAGCGCGCTGGCTGGCATTTCGGAACGGCGGTTGGAGCGGTTGGTTAATCCGGCTTTGAACGAAGGGCTGCCACCGTTCCTGGCTTCAGGCGCAGGGCTGAATTCCGGATTCATGATGCCGCAGGTCACCGCTGCCGCGCTGGTGAGCGAGAACAAGATTCTCGCGCATCCTGCCTCGGTGGATTCAATAACGACTTCCGGCAACAAAGAAGACTACGTTTCCATGGGCATGACGGCCGCAGTAAAACTGAAACGAATCGTGGAGAATGTGCGAAATGTCATTGCGATCGAGGCAATGGCTGCGGCCCAGGCTTTGGATTGCCTGGCTCCGTTGAAAACAGGAAAACGGGGCCAAGCGGCCCATGCCGCGATCAGGTCCGTTTCCCCGACAATGGAAAAAGACCGAGTGATGTACGAAGACTTTGCACGGATCGCAGAATTGATCTCGAACAAAACAATTGCAGACGTTTTGCGATGACAGATGCACAGGCCGCTGGGTCCCTATGCCCGTCCTTGTCCCGAGGGGCGAACGTCAGACATAAAAGACATAAAAAACGCCAGTTTTGAACGCGTAAGCATGCCAAGGACGCTTTGAGGCTATAGGCGTGGCCAGAAAGCTTGCGCAGGAAAATGAGGCGCGGGCGAATTTTGGTCGCTTCAATCGTGGCTTCAATCAACGGCATTCTCTGCTAAATTGATTTTGACATGAAACCCGCGCGCAGCTTTGCCAGCGACAATAATGCAGGAATTCACCAGGAGGTCCTGGACGCCATCGCAGCCGCGAACCAGGGTCACACGGTGGGCTACGGAGACGATGTCTACACAGAATCAGCCGTCAGCAAGTTTAAGCAGCACTTCGGGAATGGCATCGAAGTTTTCTTTGTCTTCAACGGGACGGCTGCGAACTGCCTGAGCCTCAAGGCGCTCACTGAAGCTTACAACGCCGTAATCTGCGGCGAGGCTGCGCACATTTATGTGGATGAATGCGGAGCGCCCGAGAAATTTACTGGGTGCAAACTCATTCCCATAGCAACATCGGACGGGAAACTTACGGTGGACGCGGTTCGTCATGCTTACCACGGCGTTGGAGATCAGCATCACGTCCAACCACGCGTGATTTCGATCACTCAGGCCACGGAAGTAGGAACGGTTTACAAGCCCCGCGAAATCGCTGCCCTTGCGGAGTTCGCTCACGATCGCAGCATGTTTCTCCACATGGATGGAGCGCGAATTGCCAACGCCGCTGCCAGCCTGGGCCTGAGTCTTCGTCAAGCTACGCGGGATGTGGGAGTAGATGTGCTCTCGTTTGGCGGAACGAAGAATGGGCTCATGGGCACGGAAGCGGTAATCTTCTTCGACAAAAAACTCAGCCGCGATTTCTTGTACTTGCGGAAACAGGGGATGCAGCTCGCATCGAAAATGCGTTTTATCGCGGCGCAGTTCGAGGCTCTCTTATCCGATGA
>DASYGR010000361.1:0-5921 GCA_035999525.1 Terriglobales bacterium | reverse complement strand
AAATCTGCATCGTGATCAAACCGCAGATAGCTCACTCCATATGCAATGCGAATGTACGGGTGATTGCCGCGAATCGATTTACCAAAGTTTCCATCCAAACCCCACCGGCGGTTCGACGCCAGATTCTCACCCGTGTATGCGCCGTCCGTGTACGTGACTGAAAGATCGTAATTGTGCTGCGAATTTGAGTAGCTCCCGCCAATGTGGCCGAGGTTCGTTTCCACCTGGCCCACGAAGATGCCGTTGGCCGCCGCCCCCAGCGTCGAGACAAGCGATTCCTGATCCGATTCGCGCTCAACCCCGGTGTAAAGCTTGAACGAAGGCCGAACGTTGAATGTCGCGTCAAACGCGCCTTCAATTTGAGAGGAAACGCCCGGATAAGTTCGCCCGGCGATTTGCGCGTGAGTTGTTATGCGCTCATCGGGCTGCGAATCAAGCATCAATGCATAATAATTTGAATTGAAATTCCGCGCTTGGGTCCTGAAAAGAAACGGCTGGTAAAGCGCGCTCAGCCGGTTGGATCCACCAAGCGGAGTGGAAACAAGAGCGTCGACCGAATCGTAATCAAGAATTTTTCCATCACGTCGCAAGCCATATCCCAACTCCATGTACGTTCCAAGAGCGTGATTTATGTTGCGCTGCAAGTCCCTGAATTCAGGTGTGTCGATGCCCTTCACTTCCGCCAGGTCCGCGCGGGCTCGGGCGTATTCGCCCGATTCGTATTCGGTCTGCGCCAGACCCAGCATGGCGGCGGAATCGTCGGGTGCCAGACCGTGCGCCTGCTCATAGAGGTTCATCGCCGCGGCGTGCTGGCCGCGCCAGTCGAGAATCTCGGCTTTGCCTCGCAACGCCGCCACATTGTTGGGGTCCTGCTGCAGAACTTTCTCGTAGAGTTCCATCGCTTCGGATGAATGTCCGCTCCATGCCAGAAGCTGCGCTTCGCCCGTAAGAGCCGCCGCATTGTTAGGGTCAATGGCAAGCGTTTTCTTGTAAAGCTCAAGCGCCTGTGCGCGCCCGGATTCACTCCAGCTCAGGACTTCAGCATACGTATCCTCATAGTGAACGTCGGACGACTTCAGTTCTGTTGCGCGCTTCAATAGCTCCAACGCCTCAGCGCGATGACCCGGTTGCCAGCTATCCATTTGGCCCAACTGGAAAACGCGCTCCGCATTATCAGGTTGGAGTTGCACCAGATGCTGAAGAGCGGGCAAACAGTCATGCCAATGTCCCGTGGCCACAAGCGAATCAACCAATCCGCCAAGCGCCTCAATGTTATCGGGATCAGTGCTGAGAGCTCGACTGAAAAGGCGCGCCGCTTGCTCATAGTGGCCCAGAGCAATTTCTGCCCGTGCTTGCTCCAGCGTCGAACCCTGCGGCATACATTTCGCAGTTGGCACAACGAGCAGGCCGGCTAAACCAAAAAGACATGCCGCCAGAGCAACCGCGCGAATCATGTGTTTGCGCTCCGCGGTTGGGTCTGCGGTTGACTTCGGGTCTGGCTCTTGCGGGTGAGCCTCAGGATGCTTCCGTGACGCGGCGCGATTTCCCAGAACAGGTACTTCGAAATAGCATCCTGGTCCGCGGGATCAATCTGCTCGAAAACCACGCCGCTCGAAACGCGCTTGTTCTCTCCGTGGAAGAATTCCTGGTTCCGAACCACGCGACCGTGCGCATGAATCGTTCCCGTCGGCACACTGATCTCCAATGCCACGATCGTCCCCGGAGCAATCGGCAATTTCTGCGTCAGCGAAAAGCCGTTGCGATTCAGGTTGCGGGCAAAACCTCGCCCCACCACATGGCTGCCGCCATCAGAGTTATAGCCAAACAATACCGGAACGTCGAGCCGGTTAGGAAAACGGTACGTAGCGCGCAGCTCTTGATGCCGCACCGCTCGCGCAATCACCGGAATCAGCAAGATCAGATAGAACGCAGCCCACACTATATTCACAACAAGCGCCCAGAAAAAATAGCCTCCCGGAGCCGTGCGGGCGAGCTTCCAAGCACCCACTGCGAGTGCAATAATCACGCCGATCGAAAGCAGACTTTGCAGCCACACCTCCGTCCAGCGAGCGGAAGTGTCCCGAGCCTTCGGCGTCACTTTGAACGCTGTCTCCCCTTTGAATAATCCACCAATCGTCGTCATCAGCACGGGCATCTTGATCAAATTGAACTCTTCGCTCAGCCAGAAGCCTCTGAGTCCTCCTTGCAGCGATGCCGTCGCGATAATGTTCAGCAAGAAATAAGGAATGAAATAAATCGCGAACGTCTTCGGAGTCGCAATCAGTGGGTAAATTCCGCTCAGCAGGCAAAAGATCGGCGTGGCGATATAGATCAGCTTTTGGAAGCTCATCCAGTAAAAATAAAATGACGCAAAATAATTGACCCGTTGTCCAAAACTGAGCCCGCGCCCGAAAATCGGATTTTCCTTGCGCAACACTTGCATGGCCCCCTGGCCCCAGCGGTGCCATTGCATGGCAAAGCCGCGATAGGTTTGCGGCGCCAATCCTCGCGCGACGGTTCGGTTGTAGTAAACGACTTTCCATCCTTTTTTCTGCAGCCGCAAGCCAGTGTGCATATCTTCGGTGATGCTCTCGGTAGCAAACCCACCGACCTCCGCGAGCGCCTTCCGGCGCAGGATAGCCGGGCTGCCGCAATAAAAGGCCGCGTTGTAGCCGTCCTTGCCGGGCTGGATCACGCTGAAAAAGAGCTCTTGTTGCTGCCACGCGCGTTGCTTCTCAATATGAGTGCTGTGCTGAAATGAATCGAGATTGTAGAAATCTTGCGTGCTTTGCGCCACTCCAACAGAAGGGTCCGCGAAAAATCCGATCAACTGCTCAATCATGTCCGGCATGGGGACATGATCCGCATCAAGAGTCACAATGAATTCCCCATCCGTTTGCTTCAGCGCATTGTTTAAATTGCCGGCCTTGGCGCCTGCACGATCCTTGCGGGAAATATAGGAACAGTTCAGCTCGAGCGCCAGCTCGGCTACTTCGGGACGATCGCCGTCGTCCAGAAGATACGTCTTATGCGGATAGCTCAGGCTCACGGCGCAGAGGACCGTCTCACGCAACAGGCTCACGGGCTCGTTGTAGGTGGTAATGAAGACGTCGACTGCGCGGCCTGAAACAGATGGCTGCGGCTGGCGGTCGGATGGCTTCCAGGTCGTGAAATAAAAAAGAGCGGCTTCAATAAAGTTCAACATCTCCGCGACCAAAAACAAGTAGAAAAACCATTTCGCCGCGGGGTTCATGGTTGCATCGACGCGCCAGTAGAAATAGCGCACGGTAAAAATTAATGCGAGGACGATCACCACGCGTATCGCCCAAAGGCGAGGTCCTGGTCTCAACTGCCGCTTTCGCGCCGAGGAATCGGTCGTTTCCGTCAATGAATTCATTGGTTTATTCTGTGAGGTCCACTCGCATTTCTAGCAATCTTGGCTCCTTCTAGGCAATGCCCCAAACGATGTAGGGAAAGAGAACAAAGGTACTGGTACCATCCCGCTCTGTCAGGGCCCTGGGTGCTAGTCATGGGCATGGGACTCTATGCTGCGCCGACAGGCAGCGTATGGGCACCGTGAACGTCAGCAAGCGAGGATACCGCTAGTGACGGGCTGGAAGAAGACCGCCCCAAATCTAAGCTACAAGATGCAGTGTTGGCAAGCGGAAGTCAGACAGAAAGCTGGCCTTCTTGGAAGCGCATGACGATCAGGTCAGCCCGGCGTCGAACGTTGTGTTTTGCCAGCAGATTGGATACGTGGAACTTTACCGTGCGCTCAGAAATATTCAACTGGCTCGCGATTTCCTTGTTGGAGAGATTCTGCAGAAGAGGTTCCAAAACTTCCTTTTCTCTTCGACTCAAAGTTCCAGGTGTTTTCGTGCGGGCGGCTCCCGTCTTTCGGCTTGCAACTATCGATTCCACGAATCGAGACAGCACCGCTCGGGGCACCCAATAACCGCCGGCCGCAACCATGGGCAGTGCGTCTTGCCACTGCTTCTCGGGCTGGCCATATGTGAGCAATCCTTTCACGCCCATCCGCAAAAGTTCGAAAGTTTCCACGTCCGTATGCTTCGACGCAAGCACGACTACTCGTGCGCTGGGATAAAGTTCCAGGAGATGTTCGATCAAAGAATGGACAATGGCTGAAGATGCCTGAGCATCTATCACATAAACAGCTGCCCGGGGAAACGGTAATTCCCTGAGATCTGCCGATGAAACCGCATTCAATGCTTTGAAAGAAATCTGAAAAGACTTCGCCGAGAGGACACGCTCGAATTCCGCTCGAACAAGCGGATGCGGCGATAGAAGACACACTTTCAGGCGATGAGCGCGTGAATTCTGCGGCATGGTAATTGAGGCTAACCAATTTACTGCCAATGGGCAATAAGCAGCTTCACGGGATGTGGAGGAAGCGTTAACTCCGTTATCGTACAGCGGAGAGCGCTCTTTTGAACACACGACGACGTATCATGCAGATGTGTAGCCCCGGGGGAACTTCTCTTTCCATGCCCACGCCGTCTGAATTATGGATTTGAGATCGGAAAAGCGCGGATTCCAACCCAACTCTTTGCGAATTCTTTCAGAGCTTGCCACCAGAACCGCAGGATCTCCGGCGCGCCGGGGAGCTACGCGGATCGGAATTTCTCGGCCCGTCACTTCGCGAACCGTATCGACAACTTCCCGGACGGAAAAGCCGCGGCTATTTCCGACGTTGTATACGCGCCCCGCGATTTCCGATATGCGTTCCACAGCGAGCGCGTGCGCCTCGGCAATATCTACCACATGTACGTAATCGCGGACGCATGTGCCGTCCGCGGTCGGGTAGTCCGTCCCGTAAATCTGAAAAGCGGCACGCTGGCCGAGAGCTGCCTCGAACAGAATCGGCAGGATGTGAGTTTCCGGATGGTGATCCTCTCCTCGCTCGGAAGAAGCTCCGGCCGCATTGAAATACCGCATGGTCACATATTCAAGGTCTGAGTTCTCTCGGAACTCCTTCAAGATTCGTTCGAAAAGCAGCTTCGACGCCCCATAAGGATTAATTGGGTTTGTTCCATGCTCTTCCGGAATGGGAATCTTCTCTGGCTCACCATACGTGGCGGCTGTAGATGAAAAGATCAGTTTTTTAACTCCGTGGCGCAGCATTGCGTCCAGCAGGGTGATTCCTGCAGCCACGTTCGCTCGGTAATATTCTCCCGGCTTCTTCACGGACTCTTCCACCAGACACAAAGCCGCGAAATGCATCACCGCGTCAATCCTGTTGGTCTCAAGAATCTCGTTGACGGCTTTCAGGTCATGCAGATTGGCCTGGTAGAACTGCGCTCGCGGATCCAGTGCTTCGCGATGCCCTTCGGAAAGATCGTCCAGCGCGACAACTGAGTGTCCGCGGCCCAGAAGGACTTCTGTGCACACACTCCCGATGTATCCCGCGGCGCCCGTTACCAGGATTTTCATTGAATGTCTCGCTGTTCGACCGACTAATTATTGTAGCATGATGCGAGTCACAGGTTTGCGTGTGAGCGAAGGTAGAGCGCAGCAGGCGTAAATAAAGCTGAGCACCCCCGTCGTGCTCCAATCGAGGAGCGCGACGGAAGTGCCCAAACTTTGGAGGAGCAAATGGCTCTTGGCTATTCAGCGTCTTACTGAATGGCCGTGAGTTTGACTCCGAAAACTAATTCAACCACCGACGGCGAGCCACGCCACCAAGGCCGAGCAAGCCGGTGCCAAGAAGCAGCAGGCTGGCTGGTTCAGGTGCTTGAGTCACCGGGATGTCAACGCTGTTTGAGCTGAAGCAAGTGCCGCCGCCAGTCGCGCACGGACCGCTACCTGCCAGTATCAAACTCACGAAACCAGGAGTCGTGACATATCCACCCGGCGGCGTTGTCCAGCTCACGTTCAGAAACACGGCATTCCCTATCCTGCTG
>DASYGR010000322.1:0-9374 GCA_035999525.1 Terriglobales bacterium | reverse complement strand
AACGAGGCTGTCGCGCATATTTTCCGGCAGTGGATGCGCCCGTTTGATGATTTGGGAATGACGACGCTGAGCATCCGCAACACGGGCGGAACGGATCACCTGTCGTATAACGCGGTGGGAATTCCCGGGTTTCAGTTCATTCAGGACCCAATTGAATATGAGACGCGGACGCACCACTCGAACATGGACGTATACGAGAGGATTCAAGAGCCGGACATGAAGCAAATGGCGGTGATCGTGGCGTCGTTTGTGTATCTGACCGCGAATCGCGATGAAATGCTGCCGCGCAAGCCGCTGCCGCCGCCTTCGACGAGCCCGTTCTAGGAACGTAACGGCGCGAACCCGTACGCAGCGGACTTGGGTCTAACTAACTTGCTGCGCGGCGAGTTCCTCGCCGGCGCGATTCCGCAGCACGGTCAGCGTGCACAGGTTTCTTGTGTGACGCGCCAGAAGCGGCGAGGCTCTTCTTGAGAGCCTCCATCATGTCGATTACAGGAGCGCGATGCGGTTGCGGGGCCGCGGCGACTTCCCTGCCCTCCCGCTTCGACGCGATCAATTCCTTGAGGTGGTCCTGAAATTCGTCGTGATATTTTTTCAGGTTGAATTCTTCCGATAGATTTTCCACGAGTTGTTCCGCGAGTTTGATTTCCTGCGGCTTGAGTTTGATGTCTTCCGTCTTGCCATAGCCCGGAGCTTCGCGGATTTCATTGGCGAAATACATCGTATGCAACGTCAGGCCGTGATCGTACGGACGAATGAAGACAGTGTATTCGCGCTGGTGCATGGCGACTTTCGCGATGCCCACGCGCTTTGTGCTTTCGAGCGTTCTTAAGAGGAGTTGGTAGGCTTTGCGGCCTTGCTCTTCGGGCACGGCGAAAAACGAGGAATCAAGAAAGAGCGGGTCGATCTCCGATTCCTTGACGAAGGCCAGAATTTCCATAGAGCGCGCGGATTGCGGCTCGATCTTTTTGATTTCGGCAGGATCGATCAAAACATATTTGCCATCCTCATACTCATAGCCTTTAACCACTTCGGAGCGGTCGACAATTTTATTGCAGGTGGGGCAAAAAAGGGGCTGGCGGAGGCGAGTGTTGCACACGCTGTGAAGTTGATGAAGCTGCATTCGAGATGCGCGGGCCGCGGCGTAAAGGCGGATGGGAATCGATAGCAGGCCGAATGTGATAAAGCCTTTCCAAGTGGAAGAAGCCATGTTTGCGCGTCTCCTTTGCGGTCTTAGCCCTCAAGCTTATTGTCTTGGAGTATTGTACGCATCGGGAGAAGCCTGTAGCAGCGGAAATTTGATGTTGTACCTGTGCGTTTGATATTTGGAGCGAGGAGGCAGATTCTTATAATCCGACCATGGCCTTGCTGCAAGAATACCGGCGCAAACGCAAGTTCCGCGAGACGCCCGAGCCCAGCGGGAAGGTGGCGCGGCAAGGGGGGAACCATTTCGTCGTGCAGGAACATCACGCGCGGCGGTTGCACTATGATTTCCGGTTGGAAGTGGATGGCGTCTTGAAATCGTGGGCGGTACCAAAGGGACCTTCGCTGAATCCCGCGGACAAGCGGCTGGCGGTGCAGACGGAAGATCATCCGCTGGATTACAGGACATTCGAGGGAACAATTCCCGCGGGACACTATGGAGCGGGCGAAGTCGCCATCTGGGATAGCGGCACATTTGAGCCGGAAGGAAGCATGTCCGCCGCGGATCAAATCAATCGCGGCGAAATAAAATTCAAATTGTACGGGCAGAAACTGAAAGGCAGTTTTGTGCTGGTTCGGCTGCGCGGAGACGGCGAAAAAAAGAATTGGCTGCTCATCAAGCATCGCGACGCCGCCGCGGACATGAGCGGCGCGCCCGGTAAAGTTGCCGAGCCAATGTTGGCCGCGACGTCCGCAGGAAAAACGCCGAACAAACTGAAAATGCCAGAGGGCGCGCGTCCGGCGTCAATGCCGACGAAATTCCAGGCGGCGCTCGCGACATTGGCGGAGAACCCGTCTTCGGATCCGAGTTGGCTATTCGAAATCAAATGGGACGGCATACGCGCGCTGGCGTGCGTGAAAGATAGGAAGCTCAAGCTATTGTCCCGGACGAATCGCGACATCACGCGCGAATATCCCGATTTGTCGGTGATCGCGAACAGCATAAACGCCAAAGAAGCGTGCATCGATGGGGAGATCGTGGCGCTGGGGAGCGATGGGCGCAGCGATTTCCAGCGCCTGCAAAACAGAATGGGCGTGCAAAATCCGTCGGCGCGAGCGATGGAAGAAATCCCGGTGGTGTATTACGCGTTCGATATCATTTACTGCGACGGACACGACCTGCGCAATGTTCCGCTAATCGAAAGGAAGGAGTTCCTCAAGCAAGTGCTGCGCGCGGGAAGCGTGGTGCGCTATTCGGACCATCAAATTGGAAAGGGCAAAGAGCTGTTCGAGCTTGCGGTAAAGCGCGAACTGGAAGGCATTGTAGGCAAGCAGGTCTCGAGCACGTACCCCGCGGGGCGCACGACGGCGTGGCTGAAATTCAAAACGGATAAGGAAGTGGACGCAGTCGTAGGCGGCTGGACCGAGCCACGGGGCACACGTGAATATTTCGGCGCGCTGCTCTTGGGATTGTACGACGGAGACAAGCTGAAGTTTATCGGAGGAGCGGGGACTGGATTTTCAGTCGGGTTGCAAAAACGGTTGTGGGCGCGATTGCAATCGTTGAAGACAGACGATTGTCTATTTGATGAGCGGCCGTCAACGCGCGAAAAAGCGACGTGGGTGAAACCGGAGCTGGTGGCGCGAGTGAGATTTGGCGGGTGGACCGAGGGCACGCATTTGCGGCAGCCGCGTTTTCTGGGATTGCAGGAGGACCGAAACCCGCGCGAGTGCACGTTGGAAAAAGAAATGAAACAACCAGTGAATCAAGCGAAGGAGACGAAGCAGGAGAAAGATGGGGCCGCAGTCGTGCGCAAGAGCTCGCCCGCGAAAGCAGCGCGCGTCTCCAGAGCAAAACAAGCCGGCGGAGAGCAAGTTGAACAGGAACTGACGAGCGGCACAGGCGAGGAACTGTTCGCCGAAATTGATGGCCGCGAGCTGCGTCTGACGAACTTAAACAAAATTTATTTCCCCGAGGACGGCATTACGAAGCGGAATTTGTTGGCTTATTACCATCGAATGGCGCCACTGATACTTCCCTTCTTAAAGGATAGGCCACTGGTGCTGAGGCGATATCCCAATGGCATTGCGGGCGAAGCGTTCTTTCAAAAAGACGCGGACAAGAACACGCCGGAGTGGGTGAAGACCGCGCCGATTGTGTCCGAGGGCAAAGGGAAGAAGATCCATTATTTTATTGCGAACGATCGCGCGATGTTACTTTACCTGACGAATCTGGGGTGTATTGACCACAATCCGTGGTCGAGCCGCGCGGGATCGGTCGAGAATCCAGATTACATTTTTTTTGACTTGGACCCGACGGACGGCACGCCTTTTACGACGGTGGTGAAAGTGGCGAAGATTTTGATGGGGATACTTGAGAAGGCGGAAATGGCGGCTTTTGCAAAAACGTCAGGCGCCACGGGAATTCACATCTTTTTGCCCGTTGAGCCGCGTTACACGTATGAACAGGCGCGGACATTTGTGCAGGCGGTATCGGCGCTGGTTGACGCAAAGCATCCCGGCCTGCTGACGTTTGAGCGCAGCGTCGCAAAACGCCCCGCGGGCAGGATATTAATCGATGCGCACCAGAATTCCGAAGGCCAGTCATTGGCATCGGTGTATTCCGTGAGGGCGTTTCCCCATGCGCCCGTGTCGACTCCAGTGCAGACGAACGAACTCGACAGCAAGCTTCTTCCGGCGAAATGGAATTTGAAGTCACTCGACCGGCGACTGGAAAAAACCGGCGACCTGTGGGCAAATTTCTGGAAGCGGCGCCAGGAGCTAGAGCCAGCGGTGAAACTCCTGGAGCGAATGCGGTAATCGTAAATTATTTCGTTGCCCGGGCACCGCGCAGTTCAGAAAACAGTCCCGTGCGAGAACAAGTTATCACAGGCTCTTCGAACCGCTGGAAGCGGCCAACGTTCTTGGCCTCTGCAGCGCGTCGTCTCGCTTGTCAAACCGTCCGGTAGACGACGAATGCTGGTTGCGCAGTTCGGTCTCGGCCGTGAGCCAATCTTCGACGTCTCGACCGTTTTCGCCACCACGCTTAAGATACAGCTCATAGGCGCGAAGCTGAATTTGATCCCGTGTGGGCACATCTTGATGTAAGTCGGCCATGATTCTTTACTCCACTATAGTTGGGTTCCCGTAGAAAAATTAGTCGCTCATTTACGGTGCTGCAATACGGTGAATACCGTAGCGGCTCAAACGTTGCGATGCTGGCGCGGCAGAACATCCTCATTTGTTTATTGCGGTGAGTTGCCCGATGGCGACCAAGGACAGCTTCCGAGGCGGTCAAACTGCAAAGGCCCGCCGGGGGCTATCGTGTGCAGTCACTCCGTGAAGGACATGATCGCCACTCGGGAGTGATAATGAACTGTCGCGAGCATAGCGCAAGGACACCAGAATTCAATCCGGTGAACCATGTAAAAAGACGGACTTCCGATAGCAGCATCAGATGGCGGCTTTTGGGGTCATGATTCTCAGACTTTTGTCCGAAGCCTACGCGGTGGCAGTCATGAACACATGACGCCACGCAGGGCCCTTGCTAACCCGCGGCGCGCTCAGTTCAACGCGCAATTCCGCACAAATTCACCTCTGAAACGCGATAAGCGGTTGGCCGCTCGTTGGATGACAGGCTGGTGACATTTTGCGCTTTCCGGCGGCACCCACTTCGGCGTCTAACTATCAGGAAAGACACGCCTTACACTCAGGGGCGGCGGTCCATTAAGAGCTACGACACATCAGAGTTAACCCTCCGTTTACCTGTCTTCACGTCCCTGTATAATAAGCGAAGAAAAGCAAGCCGGTCTTCTCGCATCGGTGGAACGCGAGAGCGACCTTAATCCAAAGCAGTCCTCAATAAGAGCTCGAAGGTCCTACAGGGTGGTCAGGGGGGCGGTTTCTCTTGTAGTCCGACTGTCGAACAGCGGACTGAACAGACGTTTCTTGATTCACTGATCGTCGATAAGGAGGTCCCCATGGCTCGTTACAAGGCTTGGAGTCAGATTTTCGCGATTGTGATCCTGGGATTGATGGTGATGTGCGTTCCGGCCCAGGCGCAACAGTTCTCCGCACCAAAAAATGTGTCGAACAATTCAGACTATTCGTTCACGCCGCAGATCGCCGTGGATTCCAACGGAACGATCTACATGACGTGGGAAGATGATACCGCTACTAATTCGAACATCCTGTTTAGCCGTTCAACGGACGGCGGAGCGACGTTCTCGACGCCGATAAATCTCTCCAACGCATCCGGCTATTCGTTCAATCCTCGGATTGCAATGGGTAGCGCCGGCGATGTCAACGTAGTTTGGGAGGACCAGACGCCGAGCAATACGAACATTATGTTCAGCCATTCGACGAATGCGGGCGTAGCCTTTAGCACGCCAGTCAACCTATCGAATGATTCTGCCGACTCCGGAAGCCCGCAGATCGCGGTAGATACCGCGGGGAACATCTACGTTGTTTGGGAGCACGATAGTCCCAACCTGGGTATCTTCTTCAGCCGTTCAACCGATGGAGGCGCCACGTTCTCGACGCCGGCAGTTCTTTCCGTCAGTGCGCTTGGGTCCTTTTCGCCGCAAATTGCAGTAGATTCCAACGGTAATATCAGTGTGGTGTGGGAGGACGATGTTTCTTTGACTTCAGACATTTCCTTCAGCTACTCAGCGGATCACGGGGCGACCTTCTCATTTCCGAAGAGCCTGTCCTTTCACACCGGGAACTCCGTGAGCGCAGAGGTTGCCATCGATCTTACTGGAAATATTGACGTGGTTTGGGAGAACGACAGTCCAGGAAACTTCGACATTTTCTTCAGCCGGTCGGCTGACAGCGGAGCGACGTTTTCGACTCCAAAGAATCTGTCCCACGGCTCCGGGGATGCTCAAAATCCGCAGATCGGACTGGATGCTAAAGGCAATATCAACCTAGTTTGGGCCGACAACATACCGCCGGACTTCAATCCGGACAGCTACTTTGCCCGTTCAAGTGATGGAGGCGCAACGTTCTCCAGTCCACTGAA
Source organism: Terriglobales bacterium (assembly GCA_035999525.1). GTDB lineage: Bacteria > Acidobacteriota > Terriglobia > Terriglobales > Acidobacteriaceae > PALSA-188. The sequence goes on along the minus strand of DASYGR010000322.1, from coordinate 3,208 downwards.
TATTTCAAATAACGCTGGCTTTTCTGCCAACCCGTTTCTGACAATCGATGCTGGCGCGAATATAAATGTGGCTTGGGAAGATAACACGCCGGGCAATGGAGATATCTTCTTCAGCCGCTCGACAGATTCAGGCGCGACGTTTTCCGCGTCGGTCAATCTCTCAAATGACCCGCTCCTGTCCTTGGCCCCGGTTATAGCTGCGGACAAGAACGGCAACATCAACGTGACTTGGCAGGACGCTACACCCGGAATCTCTCAAATCTTTTTCAGCCGATTGGCGAGCGGCACGGTCGCAAACCAGCCGCCAGTCGCCAATGCCGGAGCTTATCAAACGCTAGAGTGCTCAGGGCCAAGCGGCAGCTCTGTGACGTTGGACGGCTCGAAATCCAGCGATCCTGATGGTGATGTGCTCAGTTTTGTTTGGAAGGATGAAGCGGGAAATCTCGTCGGCACGACAGCCATCGTTCAGGCGACGGTCAGTTTGGGTACTCACACATTCAAGCTAACCGTTACAGACCCGGCGGGCCTCAGCTCCACTGCCACAACCCAGGTTACCGTTGGAGATACGACTCCGCCCACACTGCGGGTCATGTTATCTCCGAACCTCCTCTGGCCACCGAACCATAAGCTCATTCCAATCACTGCGACCGTCGGAGCGAGCGACACCTGTGATGCGAATCCGGCTGTGACATTAGTCTCGGTTACCAGCAACGAGCCGGACAACGGCTCGGGCGACGGAAACCAGCCTAATGACATCCAGGCAATCGGCGGCGGACCAATCGCGTTCGGCACGGATGTGCTGGGATTTTTGTTGCGCGCAGAACGCTCGGGAATGGGGAAGGGGCGAGTCTACACAGTCACATACATGGTGAAAGGCGCCTCAGGTAACACGGCTTCTGCCTCGGCTCAAGTGATCGTGCCAAAAGATGGAAGCAGTAGGACGAGGACGAAGAGTCACTCGCGGCACGAAAAGCACTAGCCAGTAAGGAACGCTGGTTTGCGGTCCCCCCGGGCTCGCGAGTTGGTTTGTTCGCGCGCCCGGAGGGACGATCTTAGAACTTTTCTGGGCAGATTTGTGACAGGCATGTCGCATGACGGCGGTTGGACTTAACCTGTAACCCGTTCGGAGAGTCGCTTCGAGGGCGGAGTCAATACAGAAAAACAGGCACGCTGGCTCTTCCGGCAACCCAGTGCAGTACCTGTTGAGGGATTACCTCCAACAAAATAGCAACCACAATTCCCTTAGCCGATTCAATGTTTCACTGCTGTATCGCACCCATTTCCTGAAGCACCCTAGTAAGGTTTGAGCTGGTCCCGAACTGAACATACGCATCGTTCGTTTGGGGATCGTGCTGCGAGGGCAAGTACTCCGGCAAATGGAGGACCCAGATATTTCGAGGCTGCGCGCCACCTGTGAGCTGCGATCCGGAGAGCAGCAGGTATTTCGCTCCGTTCTCGGTGAATCGAATCTGTCCATAATCCACGCTGCCCACAATTGCTCCGTGGAAGGGCTTCAGCCCAACAGCGAATAGTCCCTGTCCCGGCGCATAGGCATAAAATCCCGCATCCGAATCGCTAGATGCAGCTGTGGCTGAACCGGAACCCGGCATTTCCGCTATCACCCGCCCATCTCGAATCAAAACGCCCTGTTGCACAACTATCTGGTTCTCGCCAGGTTGGGATGGAAAGCCGTACCACCCTGGGACTCCTTCTTGGGATGCAACTATCACGCCCTCCATCTCCACTTCGCCCCCGCCACTGACAGGAATACGAACCACGTTTCCCGGCTGATAGACATAAGTTGCGGCAGACACATTAGTCATCTGCTCTGCCAGATGTTTGAAGTCCGGCAAGGTATCAAATCGCTTTAAACGCAACGACAGGTAGACTTTGCCGTCTTCAATTTTCTGGACGTCAACTAGCCCAGCGATGCGCTTAGATTCCGAAAGAGTGATCGCATGCTCGCACCTCGGCCCGCAGGCCTGCGTGACGCTACCAGCGCTCGCGCGAGCGCCCTCTATATTGAAACTGAATCTGTATTGGAACCAAAGCGGCGTGTTCTGAGCGCGAGTGTGGGCCCAGCCCCCGGCAAGCAAAATGATGACAAGCGCGCAGGCGGCCGCGGCGAATCGCGGTACGCGCATCTTCTTCCTTAATGCCAGCGTGAGCGAACTCCGCTTTGGCATCACTTCTTTCACAATCGTTTGCACTGTCAGCTCCTTCCTTTCGTGCGCGGCCAGTAACCTGATTTCCGCCGCTATCGCCGCGTAGTTACCCAATCTCTCCCGGCAATCCTTGCAATCCGCAATGTGCCGCACCGCTTCCGCCGAGACGGCTTCGCCGTCATGCAGCGCAGAAATCATGGGTCTACACGTTTCGCAGTCCATCCCGAGCTCCTTCTCGCGCTAGATTCTCTTCCCGTTCATCCAAATCCGCCGCAAGCTCTCCCGTGCGGTGAATAGTCGCGACTTCACCGTCCCCAGAGGTACTCCAAGGATCTCCGCCAGTTCTTCGTACGAATATCCTTCGACCTCCCGCAGCCACAGCAGGCCTCTCTCATCGGCATCGAGACGCATCAAACCGTCACGCATCGCCGCTGACAAGCCTCCACTCATTGCATTCTCGTGTGGCTCACGGGCTGCACTCACTCGCTCTATTTCTCCGGCTGCGGCGAGAGGCGGTGATTCCCGCCATGCCTGCGCTACGCGTTTTCGCGCAATCCCGTAGATGTATTGCTGCAATGTCCCTCGATCCGGGTCGAATCCGTCTGGCCGCTTCCATATCTGGAGGAACGCCTCCTGCGCGATATCCTCGGCATCAACTTGTCCCCCGGAATAGATGCGCAGGAAACAGCGCAGGCGCGGGCTCGTTTCGCGGAAGAACGTCTCAAACGCGCTTGTGTCTCCCGCGCGGATACGCTCCCAGAGCGCTGCGTCGTAAGTCATTCACAGGCCTCTATCATGTACTTCGCTGAAACGAGGGAAAAAGTTCACGTAAAACGGGGAGTGGCGCGCCCGGAGGGATTCGAACCCCCGACCCTCTGCTTAGAAGGCAGACGCTCTTTCCAACTGAGCTACGGGCGCGTAGATAGATTCTAAAAGATTCTGCACCTTCGCGACCATCGATTTGTCACTTTCGTGTCATAAACTGTGCCAGAATTCCCGGTTTCTGGCACAGGGGTCGCCGTCCGCGTAGTCATTCAGTTCAT
>DASYGR010000316.1:0-13619 GCA_035999525.1 Terriglobales bacterium | reverse complement strand
TGATAGCTTCTTCGATCGTCATGGGGCGCAATGCGACGGCACCCTCGGAACGTTCAAGGTGAACTTCGGTTGACTTCGCAATGGCAGGAAACTTATGTACCAAGAGGGGCACATTCTTGCTCTTCTGCGAACCAGCTGCGGGTAGCGCGTTTCGATCGGAACCCTCCCCATTCCAGCGTTTGGAGGCCATAGTCTTTTCGCTTGGAGTCTTGTGGTTATGACGCTTTTGCGTACGCCAGCGCGTCTTGTACTTCACTGCCTGTTTCTCGAGGTGCTCCAAAGCCTCATTGATCGCAGCGCCCATGTCGCGGCCTCGCGCCAGGGCAATCAACGGTCCGTTACGCGGCGTGATCGTAATCTCCGCTTTGTTACGTCGCTTCTCCAGCGTGAGAACTACTTTGGTTTCGAATTTGTCGCGAAGTATTTTGCGGATTTTGAGCAGGCCACTTTCGATATCGGCCCGAATGGAAGGAGTAATTTCGTAGTGTCGGCCGGTGTATTCAACGTTCATGAGCGGGGTTCGCTCCTAGGATTTTATTTCTTTACCCTGCGTTGATGAGTACTCGGAATTCGCATATCTTCGCGATATTTTGCCACTGTCCGGCGGGTGACCTGAATGCCCTGGGATTGCAATATTCTAGTGAGTTGCTCGTCGGTTAAAGGACGTGCCGAATCTTCTTCTTCGATTAACTTCTTCACGCGGCGCTTGAGGATTAACAGAGACGTATTTCCGCCTTCAGGGCCATTCACACTTTCGCTAAAAAAATAACGCAGCTCAAAAACGCCCTGCGGTGTGTGCGCATACTTGTTGGCGACCGCCCGGCTCACGGTCGAAGGATGCACTCCGATCTCTTCGGCCACTTCCTTGATCATCATTGGTTTCAGCTGATCAATTCCGAGCTCCAGAAAATCGCCTTGCCTCGCAACAATCGTGTAGCAAACCTTCGCGATCGTCTGTTTGCGTTGCTCGATGTTCTTGATAAGCTGCATCGCACTCTTATAGCGCTCTTTGACGTAGTTGCGTGTATCTTTGTCATTCGTGTCGCGCGTCATCAGGCGCTTGTAGGCGGGATTCAAGCGAAGCTGCGGAACGTCGTCATCGTTCATGATCACAAGCCACTCGTCGCCATGTTTCACAAACGCGACATCCGGCTCAATCAGGCGAGGCTGAACCTTGTTGTATCTGAGGCCAGGGCGCGGATCGAGGGTACGTATGAATTCAAGCGATGCCTGAACCGCCTCGATCGGACGTGACAGAGCGCGCGCTATCTCCTTGTATTGCTTATTCTGAAGGGCGCGAAGATGTTGATCAACGACGGCAATCGTGTCTGCAAAGAGCACATCCGTCGCTTCGCCGTTTCCATTCTTGTTGGCCGCAAATTGCAGCTGATGATAGCGCAACTGCTGAAGAAGGCACTCTCGCAGATCGCGGCAAGCCACTCCGGGAGGATCCATCTGCCGGACCAATTCAATGGCTTCATGTAACTCGGCTAAATTAAAGTTTGGGTGGAACGCGGGGGCTACGTGGCCATTTGACTTGGCGGCGGGAGTGGGAATTGGAACTGTCTCAGGAACAGCAAGTACCACCGCCGGCGCAGGACTAATTTGTATAAGGGAATCGCCTGTTTCGGAGGTCCAGTTCGGAATCGTCTCAGACCGGAACGGCACGGAATCGAACGAATCTTCTTCCGCAGACACATCCTCCAAAGCTGCGTCTAGTCCCAAGGCAGCCGCTTCCTTTACCACCTTCTCCACTAAGGCCGCATCGGCTTCTGGCGCGGCGGCGGGCACGATCCCGAGCATTTCATCGTCACTCGCAATCAAATAACCGTCTTCACTGAGGTTGCCGATCACCACTTCTGCGGCTTCCCGCACTTCGCTACTGACCGGGATGGAACCCAGTTGCCACTTCAAATGGTCGGATAGATTGCTCGGCTTGGAAAGAAAGTTTTCGAAGGACGGCCGTTCAATCTCTTCCATTTCCCCGGGACTGCGGTAACCGGGATCGAGATATTCCTGAAAAAATGATCCGAAATCAATTTCTTCAAACGGATCCTTTTTTTCGATGGCCGTAACTGTATTTTCTTCTGGCGCAGGACGATCGCGCTCTTCTTCCCGCTGGCCTACCTCATCAATGAGAGGAACCGATTCTTCCAGTTCTTCCAGAACTGGATTCTCGACCATTTCGGCGGTGATCATGTCTCGCAACTCAAGCTTATTGAGCGCGAGAACGCTCACCATCTGGACAAGTCCAGGGGTCAGTATCTGCCTCTGCGAGACTTTCAAATGCAACTTGGGTTGCAGCATCACCATAGAATCAGTCGTTGGTCGTTAGTCCTTGGCCGTTGGCTAGTTAATGCCGTCTGACGTTGATCGTTATCAGGTTTGCCAACGACCAACGACGAAGGACCGACGACCATTTTCAAACGAGCGAAAAACTTTCTCCTAAATAAACTCTCCGTACCTCGGAATCTCCACCCAACTGCTCCGGCGTTCCGTGCCGGAAAATTCGGCCTTCATTAATAATGTAGGCCCGGTCCGTGACCGATAACGTTTCCCGGACGTTGTGGTCCGTGATCAAGACGCCAATTCCGCTCGCGCGCAGATCGCTAATGATTCTTTGCAGATCGGCGACTGCAAGGGGATCAATGCCAGAGAACGGCTCGTCCAGCAAAATGAATGTCGGGTTGATGCAGAGCGCTCTGGCAATTTCGACTCGGCGGCGTTCTCCTCCAGAGAGGTCATGCCCTCGATTCTGCCGAATGTGTTCCAAGCCCAATTGATCAATCAGCTTCTCCATACGCTCCCGGCGTTCATGCCACGGGAGCGGCTGTGCTTCTAGCACTGCCAAAACATTTTCTTCTACCGTGAGCTTGCGGAAAACGGAAGCTTCCTGGGGGAGATAGCTAATTCCGTACTGACGCGCCCGCAGATACATAGGCACATCGGTAATTTCCTTGTCGTCAATTAATATCCGGCCTGTATCTGGGGGAATCAGGCCCACAATCGCATAAAAAGTAGTGGTTTTGCCGGCGCCATTTGGCCCTAGTAAGCCAACTACTTCTCCCTGCTCCACGCGCAGGCTTACGCCATTTACAACCCTGCGTCCGCGATAGGATTTGCCAATTTCGTCGGCGGACAGCGTATGCATTTAACGTGCCACTTGTATTTCAGTCACGGCAGGTGATTGTTTACTGCCTTCTACGAGCACCCTAGCATCGTGACCAAACAAAGTCAACGAATCACCGGTAACATTACCGTGTTCGGCATCAAAAATGCTAGGAGGACCGCCGGTCACGACGAACTTATCGTCAGCAGCGGTATAAACCAACTTGTTCCCTGTCGCGCGACGACCAAGCTGCGTGATGGAAACCCCTCCATCAGCTACGATTTTTTCTAATGTCATTTTGCTGGCAAGCTGCGCTCTTTGAAGTGCTTGCGAGTGATCCATGAAGAAACAGTCCATCTTCGTTGCAGCCAAAGTGATGCCGTTGCTGACGGCTTCCACATGCCCTTCATAGTGGACGATCTTCTGATCGTCGGAGTACTTCAAGTCATCCGCCGAAACCACAAGCCGGGTGATTTTTCCCTTCTTGTCCATTTGACCAAGGTTAGTCCTCACACGTTGGGCACCTATTCCATCTGCAATAACGGTACGGCCATCCCTATGGAGCTCCATGGTTGGAGCTTCCACCGAATTGGGTCCCTGCCAGAGCCGGACATTGCCTTCAAAAATCGCGGTCGCAGAGTCGTGAGAAGCGGTCATCTTCGCCGCCGTAATGTGGATGAGGCTATCCATAATGGGATCCGAAGAGGGCTTGCCTCGCGACGGAAGCGCAGCCTGAGTTGTTTTGACATTTCCTTCCGCATAGGCGTTTCCAGTCAACCTATTCAAGCGAATGGTTTGTGCCGAGGCGGTCATTCCGCCATCCGTCACCCGCGGCGCTCCTCGAAGCAGCACGATTTGATCTTGCGGCGTATATCGGGCGCCGTCAGCCCACGCGCGAATCTTGCCATCGGTGTAGGCAAAGTTTCCCTTTTGGAGCAGCGCTACAATCCCTTTTCCGCGCACGAAATCAGCATCAATCGTCTGGCTTGTGCTCACGCGATCAGGCTTACCGTGAGATTTGCTCACAATGCGCGAGTCCTGCCCACCATGAACTGAGGCGAGCCTTCCTTCACCATCGAATCTGGCCTCGAATTTTTCAGCGGTGATGATAGTCGAGTCGAACGTCTTTTCATTGCCGGATGTGAGAGTGAGCTGCGGCGGGCCCGATGTCTCGGCACTCTGCATGAGCCGGCCCTTGGCCAGCGAAAAATCCATTCCTGGCGCGGAGAGTTCGAAACCTTGCTTATTTTTCTTCGTCGAAGGTTGAATCAAACTCACACCCTGGTCTGCGTGGACGTTCTTTATGTGGCTCTGTGATGCGAATCTGATGACGGTGCGACCCGCCGTGGCTTGAATGCCGTCGTCCCCGAAACTGTCGTAACGTACGTTCCCCGACAGAGTGGCATCGCGAAGACTGTTCCCTGCCCCGGCCGAAAGTTCCAGTTTTCCCGCAGTGATCTTTCCTCCATCCGGCCTGTCGGATTCGATGAGCACGCGGCCCTGAGCAAAGACGCGCTCTAATTTGTTGTCCTGCGTCAAATACACGGTCGCTTTGTCAGCCTGGGAATGCTCGGAACTTTCCGTCACCTGCGGATGCTCCAACGCAAGCGTGCGCGGATTACGGCTCAGGGTTAGTTTCCCAGCCGTGATTGAGATTGGAGATAGACCGCTCAGTGTCACTCTGACTTGCGAATTTAGCGTGAGCACGCTGCTGCGAGCGATATAGTTCAGACCCGTCGCGGAACCATGCGCCTGGGGAACCTCGAAATCAACCTCCCCATCGGCGTGAGCATCTCCAGTTTTTTGATTAAAAACTAAGTCAGCGGTTTTAATGTGGACAGGATTTTTCAGCTTGTCTGGAACTAATTGATCCGGCTTGCCCAACCCTTCGGGATTGGCTTCAAGATCAATTTGCACCTCACCTTTTCCAGTCACGTCACCTGTCAGGGAATCGTATCCGAAGTCTTTACCGGTGATCCGGTCAAACCGCCCTGAATCACGGCCGTACACCGTGATTTCCACATCATGTAACTCTCCCCTTCCCCCTTGCTTAAACTGCACCGCCTTGCTTGCTTCAATCTTGAAAAGCGTATGACCCTCGAAGGATTTGGAAATGGTAAAACCTTTAGCGCTTTGCTGAATTTCGACGTCAATTTTCTCTGGGATTTGTTTCAAGCTGTTCTGCACCTTGTGGCGAGCGTAGAAATAAAATGCGGCTACCAAACAGATCAGTAAGGCCGTACAGGCAGCAAGCCATCGCCGCAAACGTGGGATGTTCAGAGGCACTCCTTGAGTTTACTTGATGCTGATATGCGCGGGCTTATTGGAAGAAATTCAAGCGCGATGCACGACGTTGCCCGCGATCATGTGATGGAGCGCCCGGCCCGAACGGGACTTCTCGCGATTTGCACAGGCCCCTTCATTATTTCCTTGCGTGCGGGGGGAGGCCGCGTGATACGGTCCCAGCCGAGGCCATTCACAAGTACGTTTCCACGAGCCTCAGACCCCGGGTTGTAACTTCCAGATACTAGGTTTCTTCAAATCTAAAGACCAAGGAGTACGGCTATGAAACGCCTTCTCTTACTGACAAGCCTCCTACTCGCATTTGAGGTGGGCGCGTTTGCACAGATGCTCCCTCCAGACATCAGCATGCCCGAGAATATGCATGCTGCGGCAAGTGTACCCGTGATTGACGGTTCCCTGAACCCGGAGCTCATTCCGGATTCGACCGCTTACCGCTTGTTTTTCGTGTCGGTTGCGGAAGGGGCAAACCCGGCGCCGGAAGAGGTGGCACGCCACAAATCACACCTCGCAAGAATCCAACTCAAGGATAACGACGGGCAATCGCTCGCGGACGCCCTGAGGACGTTCAAACAGCAATACGACGACCTCATAAAGAACTATAACGGCACAGCGGACGTAGCGATTCTCCAGGGAGAAGCGCCGGATTATAGCGGCTTCCTGAGGCAACGCGATGCTTTGGTGCAAACCACGCGGAATCAGCTGAAACTGGCCATCAGCCCAGTCGGTATGCTCAAGCTGGATGCTTTGTTCAGGGCGAGAAGCGAAAGATGAGGATTCAGCCGACGCAGTGAAGCGGTTCATTTTCGTTCTGGAGGAGGAGCAGTATGAGAAAATTAATTCTGGCTTCGTTGGTGATTTGTCTCGCGGGATATTGCTGGGGCCAAATGAATCCCCAATATGACGGTTACGTCACTTATTCGTCGGATTCGAGCAACAATTTTTATCAGACGGTCGTCGTTGAGGGCACAACCTACGGGTCGTGTAACACGACTTGCTGCCAGGGTTCGCCATATCCTCCTTACTACACATGCTGGTCGTGCCCGATTCCGGGGTGCGCTGGTGCAACCCATACTCCTTCGATTGAAAATGTGGTTAATGGCGTTGGCGGTTGGACAACGGGTCCCGGCTCTAACCCTTTTTCTTACATGTCCTATCAAACGACTACCGTTGTGTCGATTCCACCCGGAGGAGGTGCCTCACCTTTGGCCGAGTGGGAGGTAACCTGTAGCCAGATCGGTGTAATAGGCAGCGGCAACGGTCTCACGCCAAGCTCGCACACGTACCCGAACCCGCCCATTAGCCCCAACTGCCAGGTCCGCACGCCGTTTGACGCGATCATCAACAAGACGACCGGAGCAATCCACGCAGCCCAAGATATTCGCAATACTACACATGACATCCAGGTTGGCGCGCCGGTATACGCTCCCGAAGGCGGCACGGTCCACATTCAGAGTGGATATCCTCATATCAACCAACCAGTAACCCAGTGCGCTGGTCAAGGGTATCACGCAAATTACATCGAGATAACGGATGGAAGCGGAAACCGCACACGTCTTGTCCATGTCACGGCTCTTCCGGGTTAGCCGAGCATCAGCCAGTAAACGCCGGCGACCAGGTGGGCACGGTTGATATGTCAGGATGCACGGATGCGCCTCATGTTAACATGTCGCGGAAGCAGGCAGGGCAGATCGTGAATTTCACGATCACGGGGTGCGACAACAGCCATTTCGACGCTTCCGGGTTCTATGATGACTCGGACGGGCTGGATAATCAGTAAGGGGCGCGGAATGCGAATTGCGGATAGGGGCGAGGTTTTTGCTAATTTGGTCTTTGCGGTGGTTTTGGCCACGTTGCTGCACCCTTGCGCTCTTGCACAGAATAACGCAAATAACTACTGCGTTAGTTCGCCTCGAAGCGCAGTCTTAACCGCACGGAACGGCTTAAATCGTGCCTACGTCGAAACTACCGCCTCACAACCAAGGCGAATGGCGGGGAGAATTCCCGAAACTCCGTGCGCTAGCCGTTCTGAATTATTTGTCTCGACTTCCAAAGGAGTCTTCGATCTAGCATTCATGCAATCGCCCACGCCGGAGCGGCCTGGCAATGGGATGAATGCGATTGATTGGTCCCCTTCGGCTCAGTACTTTCTCGTTGATTTAATTACTTACCAATACGAGGGCGAGGGGGCGGAGCACACACCGTTAATCTATGATGCTGACTCCTGGCTCGTTTACCAGCCGGACCTATACCGTTTGTTCAAAGAGCATTTTGGAAGAGACTGTGGGGCAAATGCCTCCATCGAAGGGTTTACTTCGGACGGCCTTGTTCTGCTGAAAGTGGTTCGTTTAGTCTCGGACCCTACTTTTGAGCCCGGAACGCCGCCTTCATGCGTCAACCACAGAGGCTTTTGGTCACTCGATTTCAAAAAAGGAGAAGTCAAGTTTTTGGGAGATCGCTACGAAGTGAAAAAATACAGTCAGTAATTAATGCAGCGTATTCTTAAGATTGAACGCCGGTGATTCGATCCGCCTTCCTCAGTTCGGGAAATATGCCCGCCCAGATCACAATCACGATAAGAGTACCAATCCCACCAAGGACGACCGCAGGAACCGTGCCAAACCAATGGGCGGTCAGGCCCGATTCAAATTCTCCGAACTCGTTCGATACGCCAATGAAGAGCATGTCCACTGCATTGACGCGGCCGCGCATGCTGTCCGGAGTCCCAAGCTGAACCAGGGTGCCGCGTATAACCACGCTCACCATATCTGTCGCGCCCACAAAAAGCAGCGCAACCATGGAAAGTACGATGCTGCGCGACACCGCAAAAATAATAGTGAAAACACCGAACCCAGCTACGCACCACAACATCGTGGCGCCGACGTGCTTTCGCAAAGGCCGATGCGCGAGAAGAACCGCCATTACAGTTGCGCCCACACCAGGAGCACTGCGCAACAGCCCCAGGCCCCAGGGCCCGGTGTGAAGAATTTCCCGTGCATAGACTGGCAGCAGTGCAACCGATCCGCCGAGCAAGACCGCGAACATATCCAACGAAATTGAGCCCAGAATGATTTTCTGATGCCAGATATAACGGAAGCCAGCGAGTACGGTGGTCCAATTGACTAGTTCAGGAGGCCGCGATTTCATTCTTACTTTTATCCGCAATGTAGAGAGAACCGCCGCGATGGAGACCAAAAATGAAGTTACGTATACGGCCGACGCGCCACGAAAAAAAGCGTACACAAGCCCGCCCAAAGCAGGTCCCAGGATGGTTGCCGTCTGGAATATGCTCGAATTCCATGCAACCGCGTTAGGAAAATGCTGCTCCGACACTAATTGCGGCAGGAGTGAGCGCGAGACCGGTCCATTGAAAGACCGCACAACACCTAGAAGCAGTAACACGGCATAAATCGGATAGACAGCTCGCAAAGAGGACACGGCTAGGAGCAAAGCCGAGCACAGCGCGAAGCCTGAATAGCAAACAATCAGCAGCTTGCGACGGTCAAAACGATCCGCGGTGTGCCCGGACACCAGAAATAAAAAAATCCCCGGCAAGAATTGCGCCAGGCCTACCAAGCCAAGATCGAGAGCGCGGTGGGTGATGTCGTAAACTTGCCATCCAACCGCAACCGACAACATTTCCAGCGATGTGACAATGCAAAAGCGGGCGATCTGGTAACGCAGAAAATCCGGATAAGCGAAGGCAGCATGGCCAGGATTTGTTAGGGGAGACGTTGCCATTCACTTTACTGTGCCACAAAACTACGCTGGGACGCCGGGGACTCCGTTATTCCTGAAACTTCAATGCTTTGGCATCATAATCTACACTGGAAACGATGACCTCTCAAACGCCGGATCTTCTGAATCTGCAAAATGTTTGCGTCATGCGAGGGGACCGGGTCGTACTCGATGATTTCTCGCTCGTGGTCGGGGCAGAAGAACGGATCGCGATTCTCGGCCCCAATGGATGCGGAAAATCCACTCTTGTTAAGACGATTACGCGGGAATGTTATCCAGTCGTTCGCGAGGGTTCGTCCATGAGCATTCTCGGGCGCGAGCGCTGGAGTGTTTTCGAGCTTCGCTCGATGCTTGGCGTCGTGTCAAACGACCTCATGTCGGCTGTGACCGGAGATGCCACGGGATTGGACGTAGTCTTGTCGGGATTTTTTAGCAGCGTCGCCATCTACAGCAATCACCACGTGAAGAGCCAGCAGAGAGATTTGGCGCACGCAACGCTGGCTCAATTACAAGTTTGCCACCTTGCCGACAGGCCAGTGCGTGAAATGTCTTCCGGTGAAGCGAAACGGATTTTAGTCGCACGAGCCCTGGTGCACCGGCCCCGCGCACTATTGTTCGACGAACCCAGTAATTCGCTCGACGTCGTTGCACGAAGAAGCTTGCGGCAAACGATGAGCTTGCTGGCTAACTCAGGTATCGGCATTCTTATGGTCACGCATGATCTCTCAGACATCGTTCCCGAGATTGACCGGGTGGTGCTGATGCGAAGCGGCAAAATTGTTGCTGACGGACCGAAGGAGGAAATGCTTGTAGGTCAGCGCCTGGGCGAACTATTCGGAGCAGAGGTAGAAGTAGCGCGACTGGATGGCTTCTATCATCTGTGGTGATGCTTCCTCGGCCTTCGTCGTCCGCGCTTTTCTTCAGCGAGCGTCAATGAACCGCACTTTTTGGATAGTGCCCCGAACAGCACTCCTGCGTCCGCGTATACGCGACACGGCATGGTCAATCACGCTCGTGATTTCCGCGCCATAATCGGGCGACCGCCCCTCCAGCAAACGCTTCTTTGTTTTCTCGTACGAAAACCAGGTGGGATTTCGATCGCGTTCCTGCGGAGGTTCGACCCGAAGAACTTCGCAAAGATGTGCATTTACCGCAATCTGATTTCTAGCAGATCTCGCTGAAGAGTTACGCCCGCCTTGCTTGTGCCTTGTATAACGAATAAAGCAAGCTTCCTCCATGCGGCCATGCACACCCGCTTCTTCGAATGCTTCGAGGGCCGCGGCTTGAGCGTGAGTCAATCCCGGCTCGGCCTTGCCCTTGGGAAAAATCCAGCGTCCACCGCGAGTGCGCACTAATAAGAATTCGATGGCACCACCCCGAATTCTAAAACAGACTGCCGCTACCTGTTCGCACTCCCGGAGTTTGGATAGCTGCTCCAGCGCGTGAAATTTTGTGGATGGCTGCGAGGTGCTCGTCCATCCTTCGCTGCGACGCACTGCAATGCTTATGGCATCCGTTCCCATAGCAGCAGATTGCATGACGCAATCCGCTTTGGCTAGAGCACAGCTTGGTTCATGGTCTTTGGCGTAGATATATCCTGTGCACCGCTACGCATCATGAGGTTCGGCAAGCCCGTGGCAGAGGTCATACCTGCTTCGGCAAAAACATCCGCTGATTGGCTCGGGTCCATGAAAGATAAGATCAAGATTCTCGGCGACATTGTTTCACCCCTAAACGAGACATACGAATGGGAGGTAACTCGCGATTGAACTTTTGCGCCGGAATCTTTCTACGTACTTGCGACAATTAGATGGTAGCGACATTATTTCTGTGAAGATGCGGCGTGGGCGACACGTTCGCAACTGCATCGAAAACACCGGGGACCTTTGGAATTTCTCTATTGCCTTCGTTGTAACCGTGAACTTGAGCCGGGACACAAGTCCGTGGCTTTGTATATGTTCGCCCAGACTGTGGGAATAAGGCCGCGACAAAAATCCATGGCTCAGCGGATTTGTTTCTGCCCGCAGTGCTCAGTTTCACTCGCGATGGGCCCTCCTCCCGAAGGCGCGCTTAACGTCGCTGCGTGGAAGATGATTCGCGAATTGGTCTCCGCCGACCCGGCGTTGAACGACGCAGCGTGGGAAACTTTGCGTGGAATTGTAGGATTGCTGCCAGCCACCGGAACTGAGGGATCGCCGCGTCCCATTAACGGCGGCGGCTACTTCGAGTTCTGAACCGCTTATTTATTTGCCCCTTCCGTATTCACCAATTGCAATAGCTGTCATGTAAACTCGCCAATAAAGTGCGTCCGAGGTGCTTATGAACGAGCCCAAGCCTTATCCATACGAAACGCGGCTGGACATCTATTATCAACACGGCCAAGTGATTGACGAAAAGTGGTTATCCGAAACGTGTTTGCACAAGTGGTATAACCAGACGCTTTGTAAAGTAAATGACTCCGTCGTGCGTCTCGGAGTCATACAAGGGGAATATCACTGGCATCAGCACGAAAACGACGACGAGTTCTTCTACGTCGTGGAAGGAGAGCTATTCATTGATCTTGAAGACCGAATCGTTGCGCTCTCGCCACGACAAGGGTTCGTGGTTTCGAAGGGGATTATGCACCGCACCCGAGCGCCGGAACGAACCGTTATCTTGATGGTGGAGAACGCAGGAATTATTCCAACTGGCAACTGATGCAGAATTCCAACGAATGGAATTCATTCCGAGGCGGCCACGACTTTTATTTTAGATTCCAGTTCCGGCGCCAGCTTGAAGTCCCGCAATGACAATTCCAACCCTCCGAAATCTGGATGCTCGTTTTGCCCCACGGTAAATGCAATGTCGAGAGTGTCTCCCGGAAGTAGCTTCGAGTCGTGGAATCGTTGTGCCATATGCCATCCCAGCGCGTTGTAGGTGATCGCCCTTCTCCACTTCTTGCTTTCCCTAGGTGTAGCTGCGGCATCAGGATGACAATTCGGATCCGTGGAAGCTTCCGCCAAAGCGGCAGCCACTCTCAATTTCACATGTTTGTCTTTCATCACCTGGGCAGGTGCCATCAATCGTACACCACGATCCATAAAGACTGGCTCCGGATTTCCCATGCCAAACGGTTCCATTCGCAGCAAAGCCTGGTACAACTCTGGCGTTACGGAATCGAGGGGAAGCTCCGCATCCACCTTCAGAACCGGATCAAAATCACTGAGGGTAAGACGTTCGCGGGCGTATCCGTCCAAATGAAGGCTTAGCTCGAGAACGCTAGCCGCCGGCAATGAAAATCCGACTGCGTGGGCGTGTCCTCCGTAACGCGAAAATAAATGTCCGCAAGATTCCAAAGCGTTGAGTAGATGAAATGCCGGAATCGAGCGGCCCGAGCCATGCGCCTGATCTCCATCTCGCGAAATAATCAGCGTCGGACGGCCATAGCGTTCGACGACCCGGGTAGCGGTGATTCCGATCACTCCCCGATGCCAGCCCTCTCCATCTATCACCATGCAGAAGGCTTCTTGCAGGGCTGGCTCGCGCTCGCACCGCTCCTCGATCGCCGCCAGAATCCGGCGTTCTTCTTCCTGGCGCTCCCCGTTGAGTTGATTCAGTTTGGAAGCGATTTCGCGGGCGCGAACTGAATCCTTAACGCTAAACAGTTCGATAACATCACGGGCAACGTCCATTCGGCCAGCTGCATTAATGCGCGGAGCAATTCGGAAGGCCACCTCGCCTGATGTCAGCGGACGTCCGCTCAGCTCCGCAACTTCCAACAGAGCTTTCAACCCTGGATTGACCGCCGATCGCAAAACGTTCAATCCAAGTTTCGCGACTATTCTGTTTTCGCCGGTGAGTGGCACCGCATCCGCGATGGTCGCGATGGCCACGATCTTCATAAATGAGGTTAACAATCGCGCTTGATCCTTTTCCGGCAGTAGCCGCTCCATCAGTGCCTGAGCCAGCTTGAAAGCGACGCCGGCGCCACAGAGCGATTTGCATGGGTATTCGCATCCGGTCTGATTGGGATTCAGGATGGCGAGCGCATGAGGCATTCCATCCTTGCCCGGAAGGTGGTGGTCGGTGACGATCAGATCAACCCCGAGCCTGCGGGCAGTATCCGCAGCGGCGAAAGCCCGAATGCCAGAATCCACGCTGATGATTAACCGAATGCCGGACGCGGCGGCCTGTTCGATCACATCGCGGCGCAGGTCATACCCTTCGCGGATGCGGTGCGGAACATGAAAATCAGGCGTCCCGCCGCAGAGCTCAATCGCAGTTTTTATTATCACGATCGCGGTTGTGCCATCCACGTCGTAATCGCCATAAATCAGAATTCCTTCTTTTTGCTCGATGGCCGCGGAGATCCGATCCACGGCAATTTTCATGCCGGCCATTAGATAGGGTGAGTGCAGATGTGCGATAGAGGGCGAAAGATACCGTTCGACCAATTCAATCTGGTCAATGCCGCGAATGACTAATAGGCGAG
>DASYGR010000183.1:0-8038 GCA_035999525.1 Terriglobales bacterium | reverse complement strand
CAGAAGTATTGTAAAGAGCAATATCTCAAGAGAGATGGAGCGGCATATGCCATAAGTGATAGAGCAGATTCGGCGCGCACCGAAAGTCGAGCATTCGGCCGATTCTCTTCGCCGCGGGAATCAATCCGATCTTTTCAGTCGGAAGTCAGGTGCACAATTCCGCGCTCCAGAGCGGTCCGAATCGCCTCACTACGCCCAGTGACAGCTAGCTTCTTGAGAATATGTCCCACGTGGACCTTCACGGTTCCCTCAGTAGATCCCAATGCCGCAGCGATTTCCTTATTGCTTTTTCCGGCCGCCATCGTTCGCACGATCTCCGTTTCGCGCTTCGTAAGCCGACTTTGGTTGAATGCAGTCGCGAGTCCGATCGCAGCCTTCGCTGACAGTTTGATCTGGCCCATATGAACAGATCGGATGGACGCCAACAATTCTTCGCGCGGTGCGTCCTTTAGAAGATAAGCTTTGGCGCCTGCCTTGAGAGCTTGATAGACATCTTCGTGAAGGTTATAGGTGCTGACGATGATGATCTTGGCCGTGGGGTCTCGCAGCAGAATGGAATGGAGCACTTCGAGGCCGTTGAGTATCGGTATGCGTAGGTCCAGCAGTAGCACGTCCGGGCAATATCGGAAAAATAGTTGCACAGCCTGATGGCCGTCCGCCGCCTCACCGATCACCTTCATGTCCCGGCTGCGATTGATGAATGCACTCAAGCCTTCACGAACGACGGGATGGTCGTCGGCGATCAGAACGCGGATCTTCCCGTCCCGACGCTGCTTTTGTGGACTCACCGGGGGCACCGTGATCACAGGCTTAACACGCGCATCTGGATGCTCACTCACGCTCGCTCCTCGGCGGTTCTTCAGTGGCGGCCCCGCATACGATCCTTTGGCGCGGTGTTTCATACTGTGCAACCCTACGCTACCTGCAGGCGTCTTGCCACAAGGATTCGCGTCCATCGTTCGGTTGATTGGTTAGACATAGACAACAGGTGCGCTGCCAACAGGGACAAACGACTCGGCCACAGTCGCAGGTACCTAACGATTACGAGTTGTGCGTGCACCACTCGATTGGCGCCTATGCAATTGCGGGTCAAATCAGATGCATATCGATTAAGATCACGATCTGGGTAAACTCGGCCGGCGTACCACTGATCAGGCGCTGATGGCCAGCGGCGTAGGTCGCTTTGCGGTGTTCCATAGTGCAGATGAATCACTGGCCTGGCTGCTTGCCGAATTTATAGAGTAGCGTTAATACAATCCCGCTCTGTGCCGTATCAAAGATAAATGTATTGCTATTACGGTAGTTGACATCCACATACCGAAAACCCGCGCCAATTCCCCACTTCGGCTTTATCTGAAGGTTGGCGAAACTTGCGATTTCGTAATCCACATTCGCTCCGCCTCCACCAGCGTCTCCAAGCACCATGACGAATATCTTTGGGGAAAGAGGGACCACGAAGTTACCGCCGGCGACGAAGTCAGCCCAGTTCTGCGATGACCCGATGCTGACGCTGGACGAATTCGGAGGCGAAAGTTCGAGATTCTGGCCTAAATGCCAGACGCGCAGGCCTGCGGTAGCCCGTATCTGGACCTTTTCACCATTCATGATGAGGTATGTCACTTTCGGAGTAAAAATGCCCTCTTTGATCGTAGCTTTCGCCGGCGAATCAGGGAAATTGGTAAGGGCCTTATCGTCGGCGAGCTTGACCCAAACATAGTCGAATGGAAGCCCCCAGCGGTTGTGGTCCGCTTCGAAGTTCCCCATGAGGCCGATATTAGAATTCGACAAAATATCGCTTGCACTGACGTGGACGCTCGTGTCGTAACCGCGTTCCCCGACGGTCCCATGAATTCCAGGAAACCACAGATATGCCAAGCTCTGGAAACGCCACTTGTCATTATTCGTATTCGATGGAGGAACGGGCGCCGCAGTGGGCGGCGCTTGATCTTGGCTGATGGATGCGTGAATTTGCGCGTCGGCCGTCGGCGGCTGCTCCTGCGCCATTCCGGCCGGGCACAGGAAAGCCTCTAATATCCACCCAAGTAGAACGCATTTACATAGGCTCCAGATATAGCGCACACTCCACCCCCCGTCACTAGCATGTGAGGAGCCTAACGGTTGGCACGATCCCCGCGAAACTGGCACATGCGACAGTATGCGGTAAGGCGATTGAGGGGCCAAAGCGGCGGCGCGAGCGCTTAGTCCAACGGTGGCCTCTACGTCCCCTCGCGACCCATCTGACACTGCATTGCGATGGTCCGATATTTGAAGTTGCAGAGCCATATCCCAAGCCGGTTACAGATCTCGGAGCCGGGCGATGAATGCAGTAGAACCGCCAGCGGGTTTGAGGTTTTCATTCCGGCTCTCCGCTGCCCACGAGCCTTGGCCGTTCTGCACTAGTAATAATGCCAATTACACTGATGGCCAAAACCCGGATACTCTTTGCTAGCTGAAGCTCTCCACCTGAGCATGTCAGCATGGATTCTTCCGACAAGGAGAAAGGGCCTCCACAGGCCCCGTAGAGTTCGATGGCATGGCAGCAATGGTCCCGGATGATGACTTATAAGAAAAACCCCGCGACGCGGAGGGTTCTCCGAGCCAGCTCATTCACTGCCATACTTCTTGTGCTCATGTGCAGACCAGGCGTTTCGCAAAGCGATCAAGAGGTACAGTTTCTTCCTGAAGTCGATGCATACTATAAGTTAAAAGCGGATTTGCGGGTCAACGTGCAGGCGAAAGATACAAGAGAGGGTGGGGACTCCACTCAGGCCGAAATAGGCCCCAGTATCGATCTCTACGTAAGGCCTCTGCTCAAACTCAAGGAAATCACGGCATTTGATCTTGACGATGCCAAGGCAAGGCCACTTGTGCTGACAGGTGGATATCGCTATCTCGCATCCCCCTCTTCGAAAGCGACAAATCGTATTCCAATCGCGGCGACCTCACATTTCCCTATGAAGGCGCAGGTGTTATTGACAGACAGAAATCGGGCAGATCTTGATTGGAGTGACGGGAGGTTTAAGTGGCGATATCGCAACATGTTGTCAATCGAACGTACAGTGACCATTCACTCCTATCACCTCATACCGTACGCGAGCGCTGAGTGTTATTACGAAAGCCAGTACGCGAAGTGGAGCACGACCGAACTCTATGCCGGGTCTCTTCTCCCCATTGGCAAACATGTTCATCTCAAGGTGTACTATGAGCACCAAAACAATACGGGCAAGAGTCCCAATACGCAGTTGCACGGCGTGGGGCTAACGTTGAATATCTACTTGTCAAATCAAATACATAAACCCGTATCGACCAACACTCATGAGCCTAGGTGATTCGTAATCCATCACTTTGTCTTCACGCGGAATCGCAGGCTTCCGATCGTAGCCATCCGTCAGCGCGGATAGGTTATTTGGCAGGGCCGATAGAGAGAGACTCCTAGATGCTATTTTCGCGATAACTGATACTTTTGCCAGTTCCGGGCGGGGTGGACCTAGGTCCATGATTCAAGCGAGACCAACATCGAAACATGGTTTCGGTGAGAGTCACGTGCTCGGAGAAAGTGGAGAAACCTCACAATGGCGCGAACGACTCATGCAGGGCGTGCGATTACGGTTCTTACGTGGCTCGTTTTATCTGGCGGCTGGACACTCAGGGGTCAGCAGCATGGGCAGTATCAGCCCGGCCAATATGGGCTTAACGCTGGCGTTCTTCCCGACCCCGGATTCACTTACGTGGACCTCAACCTGAATTACAACGCGGGTCAATTGAACCTCGCAAACGGCAACCCAGTCCCGGTCAAGGGTACGTTGAACATCTGGGCGATCGAGAACATCTTTTTTTATGTTCCCAAGTCCAAGGTTTTTGGAGCCAAGTTTGCACCCATGATCACATTCCCCATAATCGCCTCGGGGGCTCTCACGCTCCCACTCGTGCGCAACGGTATCACCGCAGGAACCGGAGACTTTGGTCTTGCTGACACCTGGTTCCAGCCGGTGACACTCGGCTGGCACCTGCCGCGAGCGGATGTCTGGGCCGTATATGCGTTTGTGGCACCGACCGGCCGCTACAGCCCCGGCGCGTCGAATAATATCGGCTCTGGTTACTGGGGAAATGACTTTTCCGGCGGCGGCACTTTTTACCTGACGAAAAACATGGGCACCACCGCTAACTTCATGGGAAACTGGGAAATTCACGGCTCGAAAACGACCCGTAGCAGTGACATTACCACCGCTATGGGCACTCTTCCCGTAAATGTCCAGGTAACTCCCGGTGCGGCATTTACCGATGAGTGGGGCTTAGGGCAGGCTATTCCATTGAATAAGCCATTCTTGAAAACAACGCATATAACCAAAGTGGCTCAGCTCGGCCTGATCGGGTACGACCAGGCACAAGTCTCTCGCAGCACCAGCAACAACAGAACCGTAAATGCAGTTGAGCTGCTGATTCCCTTTTATTACACCCATGCCGCCGGTGTGCAGGCCAATTACATCGATCTCGCAAGAGACTGGAATGTATTCTTTAAGTGGGAAAATGAATACAAGGCTAATGCTCACCCGCAAGGGGACACCATCGTATTTGGATTTGTTTACACATTTCGGATCCCCAAGCCAACGCAAAAGGCTGCTACGCCATAGCGGGTGAGGGAGCGCTACCCGAAACAGGCATCACAACGGTAGCAAGAAGTAGCAGTGACTCCACATATTGGAAACGTACACTTGCATGAGTTTTGACGTCCGCTGCCTACGCTTGATTGAATCTGTGCTTAACCAGCTCTATCAACCAAGTTGCTATCGTGGGCGGCCTAACCAGGAGTACTGCCACGCAACCGAGACGCTTTGATAATTTCCACCAAATCGGATGTATGCACCATCGTTGTAACTGACCTTCACAGACTGCGTTTTGGTCAGTGGGAAAGAAGCTGTGGCGCCTATACGAGAGCTCGTTTGGCGCGTCGCCGGATTCGCTATGCCGCTCAAACTGGTAACGCCGCCGAACCAAACATTTCCGTCCAGCGAGAACCACAGCCGTGGTCTCACATCGTAACTCAGGTGGCCTTCAAAGGAGCCGATGGGCTGCTGGGTCTGTGGCTTAGGAACCGGTGGTGAATAAAATCGGGGATTTGAGGTATAGAACCACACGCCAGCGTACAAATCGAGTAGCAAATTGCGCCGTCGTTTGGAATAGCCAAACTCAGGTTTGAAGGCCCAGCGGTTGGTGCCCCAGTTCACCAGCTTGGTTGAGTCATATTGGCCCGTGGGAGCCAGCACCTTCAAGCTGACGCCCAGCAATGTCTTTTGTTTCCATTTCTTCATCTCCTGGGCGGGCATGGCCGGTCCGCCCCGGAGGTTAACCGAGACGCGAGCCGTAAAATCGAGAAGACCAGAACGGTAGATCTCTTGTTTCACACCAACTACATTGCCCTGGAAGTTGCCTACCGCGTATGGAAGAGATGCATTCGCGTTGGCGGACCGGCCCCAAATCCCGAAGGCATGGTAATACGTCAGGACTGACACATTATATGTTCCTGTTGCGTTTGTGATTGGAGCCGCGCCCTCGAGTTGAACGCCGCCATTATAAAAAGAGTACGTCAGTGTAACCGCATTGGAATGCTGCGGGGTGATGACGTACGCGCGGGGAGAGAGGTCTTGCGCCCAAAGCACGTTCAGTGAAGATGTGGTGACTACCATCAGCGACGCGAGGATATGGGCTAGACGCATTTCCGGGATCCGGGATGCGGAACTCCTTCTGTGCTTTCTCGCGCGTCGATTGCGAGGCGCGGAGTACAGACTACCTCGCAAAATCAGACACAAAAACGCGGCCCTTGAGTGCCATGTGAATCGCCGAAACCAAGTCGGTCGACATGCAGCGCTTGACGACGTAACCAGCGGCCCCGGCAGAAAACGCCGCAGCAATGAGGTCCCGATCTTCATGAATGGTTAAAAATATGATCTTGGCTCGGCACTTCGCCTCTTGGATAATTCTTGCAGCTTGAAACCCGTTTCGGCGAGGCATCGAAATATCGGTCAAAAAAATGTCGGGATCCAACGCCAAAACGGCACCAACGGCATTATCGCCATTCTCCACCACATCGATGATCTCGAACTCGTCATCGAGTATTCTGATAATTCTTGCGATCATCTCTGGATGATCATCGGCCAGCACCACGCGAAGCTTTTGCACGGAGAGTTCCTTCGGTGACAGTACCGTTGAGCGCTCACTCCAGAAGGTTCTCGCCGCGCGCATATCTTGCCTACTGTCATTTGCGACAGTGTCCGCCTAGTCAAGCAATTTGGAAGTGGGCCCTCAGGCCGAGACCATGCCGTGCCGCATGGCGTATTTGACGAGGTCTGAGTTGGTCGTGATGCCCAACTCCACCATGATCTGATATTTGTGAAACCGAACCGTGCGGTGGGCAATCTCCAGGATGTATGCGATCTCCTTCATAGATCTGCCCTCGGCCAGCATTTGCAAGACCTGACGTTGACGACTGGTGAGCTGCTTCGGCTCATGTAGCACCTTCGGGTTCCGGATGAAGCTGGCTTCCATGGCGCGACCGATCTGCGGCGTTACGTATGGGATTCCTCTCGCGGCGTCATGAATCGCCTGCAATAATTCGGTGGGCCGAGACGTTTTGAGCAGATAGGCCGACGCGCCGGCGCGGAGCGCTTCGGCGGCGATGTAGGAATCCGACTCCATCGTAAGAAAAATCAACTTTATAGAGGGCATTGTTTTTATTAATTCTCGCGCGGCATCCAAACCATTGAGCAAGGGCATTCCAATGTCCACGAGCACCACGTCTGGTTTGAGCTGATAGGCCGCTTTCAACAGCGCGTACCCATCTTCAACGCTTCCTACTATTTCGTAGTGGGGTTCTAGCAATCTCGCTAGGCCTGCGCAAATCATAGTGTGATCGTCAGCCAGCAAAATACGTATCCTTCTCATTGTCGCCCTCCCCCGGCAAGCAGATGCTCAGGCGCTCCCAGTAACATGTGCTAAAGCTTTCGTCTCGGCACCTAAGACTCGCGGACTAAGAGTATTGTCGAGCATTCGTTTTTTCTGCCACCACGCTGTAAGCCAGGACTATCACCAACGCCGCCAGGGTGGTGGGTATAGTGAGAGCGGATTTCATACGAAACGTGGTTTTCATAGGATTTCTCAATCTCTCTCTTCCAGTTACGTCGGCGTAAGAACCCTGCTGGAATGGGCTGCCGTCTTTTTTCGGGCCACTACGATAATTAGCCTTGGACCGGGTAGGCGATACTGGCAAAACTACAAGGGGTCAGGCGAACATTTTGCAGGCCTTCAAAAGGCCTTACGCACATGGCATCGTGCCGAAGATCGTGTTGTTTTGAAAAGGCACGCTGATGAGGCTGGCGAGGGGATTCTGCGTGGCTTTGGCGAGGGCCGCGGTCTCGGTCTCATTTGCAGCGGCAGTCGGCGCGGATCCCTGAGGCTTCGGAGCAGGGGAGTCCTGCGCGCATAGCGATGCAGAATAGACGAACAACCCTCCAGTCAAGAGCAAGCGAGGAGCCTGTCTCGTCAAGCCGTTCACCCTTCCTACAGCAATCTGAGGCTGTGATATAAAACGCGGGCGACTCACGGGTTCCATTCATCCGCTACATGAAACGGGCAGCCGTTGCCTCAAGCTACGGCTTAAGAGAGGTAGCCGCCTACTGACAAAACTCCTAGTTGCGATACTCAAATCGACCATCTCTGGATAACGCAAATTGGCCCCGGCCGACTTTCTCTATGTCATCTCGAGTGGAGTAAGTGTGTTCCCATAAACAATCGAAGTGAGAGCATGGAGAGGAAATGTCTAGTGCACCGCCGCCCTCCAGAACAAGGCCGAGCTTTGGACGACTACTGTCCGAAGGGCGGCCTGGGCTTTGCGGCAGAGCGCTGGTCGTTGACAACAATGCCCCGGTTGACCGCCAGCGATAGTAGCTTCCGGATACGCATAACAATCAGGATGATCTCCACGCGGGACAAATCTAGCTTTCGCCAAGGCGAGCCGGCAACTGTCACAAATACCAGTGAGCGC
>DASYGR010000463.1:0-5884 GCA_035999525.1 Terriglobales bacterium | reverse complement strand
AAGACCGCTGCTCCGGCGGGCGCGCCCTGAATGGAAAGCGTGGCGAGATGGGGAAGCGGCTGTAGATTAAAAATCAGTTTGCCTTGCTCACCCTTGCGAATCCGTATCTTCTGTTCGGGGGGATCGTTGAATCCATTCTTGGAAACTTGAACAACATATTCTTTCGGATCAAGATTCGAAATCGTCAGCTGGCCGCCTCGGGTCATCTGCGATTGCGGCTTTCCGTTCAGAGTTACTTTGGCTTTGTCCTGCCCGGTGACAACCGTCATCGTGCCGACGTTCTGCCCCGACTCAAGGAACGCGACCAGCGCGGGTTGTGGCGTGACGTCAATGTTTACCTTGTATTGTTCGTTGCCACGAGTCAGTGTCAATTGATGCGTGCCAGCCTGCACAGATGGAATAGTGACGCCATCTTCAGGGACACTCAGAGGTTGTTGCCCATCCATAGTGAGCTTGGTATCGCGGTCGCTGGAGCGCACTTGCAGTTGGTCGCCCAGACTGGTGACGACCACGGCGAGAATGTCCTTGGCAGCGATCGGCCCTTTTATGGCCGGGGGTGCGTTGGGATTCGTCGAGAAGGTGAACGAAGCCCTTTCTCTGTGAGGGCCCTCAAACTTAACGGTGTGATCGCCGGCCGGTACTCTGTCTAATGTCCATTGCGCATCACTGAGTTCCGCAGCGGATTGATCGTCAAAAAACACTTTTCCGCTGGCGGTATCCGAGAATAGCTTAATGGCCGGTGACTCAGGCGGCGGTGCTGAAACTGGCGTCGGCTGCGGGGTTGAGGGAACCTCGACCGGATTTGCCGGAGCTTGCGTTGCCTCAACTGGCGGTGTACTTACTGGATGGTTGTGGCTTCGCACGAATAGCAAAATAATTAACAGCAGAAGGAGCGCGCCCGCACCGCCGAGCCATACCTTTTGATTGTTCAGAGCCGGCGGAAGTTTGAGTGCCCGCAATTTATCTTTAATTCCCCGCAATTTATCTTTGTCAATGTCTAGCCACGCGGGCATGCGGGGCATTGAGAGTTTGGTTGCGGGTTTTGGTTTAACAATTGTTTCCTTGGCCGGCGGAGTCGCGGTGGGAGTGAATGCCGGAGTGACGGGAGGGGCCGCTGGCGGCGGAACATCCATGGTCGCCGAGCCGTCAAAGGTCAACGTTGCGCTGACCGGGGAAGAAACGCGGCTGGGATGTTTTATGGCAACTCCCGGCAAATTCAAACGCTGAAGCAGACCGCTGGCAGTGGAGACAATTTCATCGTCGCCTGAATATTTTTCCGCCAGGGATTGAGCGCGTTCAGCGATCGCACGCTTGGTTGGATCATCGGGAACTGCTTCTGCTTCGCTCTCCATACGTCTCAACTCATCGAGATCACGGCGGCGCGTCTGCTTTCTCTGCGTGTCTAATTCGCGTTGCAATGTCTCCTGAATCTGAATCAGTCTTGGCTCGCGAGGGTAAGCCGCCAATCCTTCCGCGATGCGCGATGACGCGCCTGCCAAGTCGCCCGAGGCTTGCAACTTGCGGGCCTGGGAAACAGATTCGTCTACGAATGCTTCGCGCTTCTGGTCCAGAATCAGGGTGCGGATAGTTTTGGCCATCGGGTGGCCAGGGTTAAGGTCCAGAGCTTCTTTGGACAGTTTCTCGGCTTCCTTCCAATCGGCCTCGACCAGCGCGTGGGCTTGCTCGACCAGGGCATTTGCCAAAACCGCACGGGCGATGGAGTCGTTCTCATCCAACCGATAAGCCTGCCGCAAGAGTCCGATTCCATCCGCGGCATTGCCCTGTCCGCAGAGATTCTGCCCTTCAGACATCAAGCGATGCGCTTCGGTTTTGCGCTGCACGCCATCCTGTGCGAGTTTTCCTAGCTGTTCCAGTTCGGGGTCGTTGGGGAACTCACCCACCCCGCTCTGCAGCAGATCCAGCGCGCGGCTGTAGTCGCTCGAGTGCAGAGACTCGTCAACCTGTTCTATGAGGCGGGTTTTGGCTTCGCCACGTATCTGCTGCTCGCGTCTTTTCTGGAGACGTTCAACTTCGAACTTCAATCCCGGATATTGACTGTAGATCGTGCGCAGAATCTCCCAATCATTCAGCGCATCGCCAAAGGCCCCCTGCCCCTCATGGAGATGCGCGCGGGCGACGATCGAATTCACCAGGTCGCGTTTATCCTGCACCAGGCGCAGCGCGCTTTCGAAGTGATGTTCGCCGGGATACTGGTCCAGCGCCTCGCGCAGAATGTGTACCCGTTTTTCGAGATCGGGCTCGGCTTCTACCTGGCGATCCATGGTGGCGATGAAGGCAGATAACTCCTGGCGTTGCTGCTCTTCAATGTCGTATTTCAGCGCCTGGAAAATCGCGTTACTCGAATACTTCGCGAGATATGCCGCGCACACAGTTTTTGCCTTGCTGAAATTATGTTCCGCAAGATTCTGTCGAACCTCGGCATACGCGGTGTTCATGGCATCGTGTTCGGAACGCACTTCATTGTAAAAACTCTGGTACGTGGCGCCACTCTCCCTGCTCATGGAGTCGGGAGCGCGGCGGTCCAGTTCGAGAACCACCGCCATCTTAGTCAGGGCACTGCTCACGTCGCCCTTTTGCCATGCATCCATGGCGGCGCGGTGAATCTGCTCCTTTTCCTGGCGAAGCTTGTTGTACTCCTGCTCCTGGCGGTCAACTTCTCCAAGTAATTGCAAAGCTCGAGATTCCTTGGGCAGCAGTTGCAACACATTCTGCAAAGCTTCTCGCGCGTGCGCGTAGGCGTGATTGTCAATGTGCTGGCGTGCCAGCCGGTACCAGTTGTCAACCTGACGCTCACTACGCCGGTTTTCGATCTTGCTCTTTAGCGTCAGAGCAGTAGAGTTGTCGGGCTCCATCTGAAGAACTTCC
Organism: Terriglobales bacterium; assembly: GCA_035999525.1. Taxonomy (GTDB): domain Bacteria; phylum Acidobacteriota; class Terriglobia; order Terriglobales; family Acidobacteriaceae; genus PALSA-188. The sequence goes on along the minus strand of DASYGR010000463.1, from coordinate 2,998 downwards.
TGCAACTTTTGCAGGGCCAGCGGGTCTTCGTCATCTTCGAATCGCGCCTTGGCGGCATCCAGGAGTTGAGAGATCGTCTTTCGACGGACGGCTCCATCTAACTGGCGACGCAGCGAGCCGATGGAAGTATCCATGTGACCCTCGGCTTCCAACTCACCAAGAATTTCACCTGCGAATTGGAAGTCCCCGTCCTCCAAGGCCTTGGTGGCACGCTGAAGCCGTGGCCGCGTGCGCTCCGGATCAAAAAACTCAATTGGCTCATTCCGCATCGCCTTGTTGAGGGTTTCGCCAAAATCGCGTGCGCTGGCGAAGCGATGCCATGACTGCTTGGCCATCCCCTTGTGCAGCACGCGGCTGACGGGCTGACTGACCATCGAGTTCAACTCCGAGGCCGGTGGTGGTATCTCGTGCAAAATAGATTCGACAACCTCGTCCACTCTCGCGCGCTGGAAGGGATGGCGGCCGGCAAGCGCTTCGTAGCACACCACGCTCAGCGAAAAAATGTCAGAAGCCGCCGTCAGGGGCTTGAGTTGAATCTGCTCAGGAGACATATAAAGAAGCGTCCCCTTCTGTGCCCGGGTCGTGTGCGTGTCGGCAAGGTGAGCGACTCCGAAATCAATAATCTTTACTGAATCATCTTCCATCACGAAAATGTTGCTCGGCTTCAAGTCGCGATGAACCAGGCCTCGTTCGTGAGCCGCCTGAAGGCCGCGGCAGCTTTGAGAAATAATTTCGATGGTGCGCTCGACAGTTAACCGGTGACTGGACTTGCGCATCAGGCTGTCAAGCGTCGTTCCGGGCAGCAACGGCATGACGAAGTAAGGTTTTTTCTTGCCTTCGTCTTCGAATTCTCCGATGTCGAAAATCTCAACGATATTCGGATGGCTCATGGAGGCGAGCACATCACATTCCTTGTAGAACAGTTGAACGGAAGCGGGATCGGGAATATCGAGAATTGTTTTAAGAGCAACTTCACGCCGGACGACGGGATCATAGGCGCGGTAAACCAGGCCCATGCCGCCCTGGCCAAGGACTTCCCTAACTTCATAACGGCCTACGGACTTCTTGGAAGCGGGATTCTCCATGACGCGCTCAGGGGCTCCTAGGGGAGCGTAAGCATCTTAATAGTTTTCGCGGAAAAGTGAAGCCCCTAAGGGAATTAGGCGCTCTGGGGATGGCCCGTGTGTTTGGTAGCGGGTACGGGATTTGAACCCGTGTACCGGCCTTGAGAGGGCCGTGTCCTAGACCCCTAGACGAACCCGCCACACCCTTCTGCAACTTTACACTAAAACTTCGGTGTTTCCTTGTACCGAAAATCACCGGGCCTGTCACGGCGTCATTTTGAGGCTTGCCTGACCGGATTCAGGATAAGATGTTGAATCCTGCACTGGGCAAGGATTCTATGTGTGGAATCAGCGGATTAATGAATTGCGGTGACCGGGAAGCCCTGAATCGAATGACGATGATTCAGGCGCATCGCGGACCCGACGATTCCGGAATATGGGATAAGCGCCTGGGAGACGGCTCATATGTTGGGTTGGGCAGCCGTCGCCTCGCCATCCTCGACCTTTCCGCGAGCGGCCACATGCCTATGTCCAATGAAGACCGCAGCCTTTGGATCACATACAACGGCGAGATTTATAACTTTGCCGAACTGCGTCGGGATCTCGAAGGCAACGGACATCAGTTCTTCTCTAATACCGACACGGAAGTGGTTCTTCGACTCTATCAAGATGAGGGACCCGATTGCGTTAAGCGCTTGAACGGAATGTTCGCATTCGCAATTTGCGATCTACGTTCGGGCGTGCCGACGACGTTTTTGGCGCGAGATCATTTCGGAATCAAGCCGTTTTACTACGCCCATCAGGGACGAAGTCTCGCTTTCGCCTCCGAGATCAAAGCATTGCTGCAAGTTCCTGGTATTGACGCAGAGATGGATCATGATGCCCTTCACCAGTACTTAACTTTCTTGTGGGTTCCAGATCCAAAAACGATGTTTCGCGGAATTAAAAAGCTGCCTGCGGGGCACTCGGCGATATTTCGCGATGGGGAGCTGAAGATATCCCAATATTGGGATCTGACATTCCCACGTACCGGGCATCATTACCCGCGTTCGGAGCGTTATCTAGCGGATGAAATCCGGGAGCGATTTCGCCACTCGGTTAAATCGCAAATGATCAGTGACGTTCCCGTGGGCGCATTTCTGAGTGCTGGCCTGGATTCTTCAAGCATCGTGGCCATGATGGCTGAAGGTGCGAACCGGCCTGTTGACACATACACTATTACTTTTCCTGCCGAGTACCGGGTGGGTGAAAACGCGCTGGATGATCCAAACGTCGCGACTAGAACTGCGGCGCGATTAGGAGTCCAAAATCATCGCATCGTAGTTGAGCCAGACGTCGCGGAATTGTTGCCGCGTCTTGTGTGGCACATGGATGAACCCACAGCCGATCCAGCGATCATCACAGCGTACCTGGTGTGCCGCGAGGCTCGCGAGAAGGCCACAGTCCTGCTTTCGGGAGTTGGGGGCGATGAGCTGTTCGCTGGATATCGCAAACATTCCGCCCACTACTGGGGTGAGGCTTATCGTGATACGCCCGCTGTTTTGCGCCGCATCATTGCGTTGAGCGTCAATGGTTTGCCGTCTTTGCGGGGCAGCCAGATGAAGGGCGCAGTTCGGATGGCCAGGAAAATGGTACGGAGCGGGTCTTTGCCGTCTGTAGAACGCTTTATCATGAACTGCACTTATTTAGATGCACAGCAGAAACGCGAACTTTACACGCCCGACCTCGGTGATGAGCTATCAGAGTCCGACGTAGCTGTCTCTCACCGCGCCGCTTTCGACAGCGTACGGGATTCTGACTTCCTGAATCAGATGCTCTATGTTGACAGCAAAATATTTATGGCCAGTCTTAACCTGACTTACAACGACAAAATGAGTATGGCGTCTTCGGTTGAGGTTCGGGTTCCGTTTCTTGATCGCGAGCTGGTCGAATTT
>DASYGR010000462.1:0-4503 GCA_035999525.1 Terriglobales bacterium | reverse complement strand
CAAAAGGAAACCGCCGCGTTGCCAATGTTCAAGGCAGTAGCGAAGCCGCTGGCGGCCGACGCGGTGGGCAAATACGCGATTAAATTTCACTGGAATGACGGGCATGAATTGGGAATTTATTCATGGCGCTTCTTGCGGGATGTTTGTCCTTGCGAGGAATGTCGAACCTCGCGCGAAACCAGGGTGGGATGAACATCCGCGGCGGTCCGTTGGCAATTCTTTTTGGCCGAATTCTTCAGCGCGCGCGAAATAACAAAGGCCGGCCCTTAAGCCGGCCTTCTCTATACTCGGCAAAAAACTATGCCTTCTTGGGTGCGATTGCGTCCTTCGCAGCCTTGGCCACGCGGAACTTCACCACGGTCTTGGCTTTGATCTGAATGGCTTCGCCGGTCTGCGGATTGCGTCCCACACGAGCTTTGCGGTGCGCCTTCACCAGGCGTCCGATGCCGGGCACAACGAAGATGCCGTTTTTCTTCGTTTCTTTGATCGCAGTGTCGGCTAACGTTTCGAGAAAAGCTGCGGCTGCCTTGTTATTAGTTTCGAGCGACTCGGCCAAATGCCGAACGAGTTGAGTCTTGGTCATGCCTGAAGCCATGAATCCTCCCATGAATTTAATTTTCGTGCGAGGCTGCATCTTATACCCACTTCTTGTGGAAAAGAAGTGTTTTCAGCCATATTCCATGCGGTTTTTTCCCCTTAGAACCATAAAAAACCACAAAAACCGCTGTTATCCACAGGGTCGGTGTTAAAAACCCCTGATCTACGGCAGTTATAGTGTGGTCCGAGCAGACGTCCGGACGGGGGGCGAACGACTTTCACGTGTCATAATGCTCTTCGAGAATCCCGGCTTTGAGCTGCGCCATCTGCGAAAAACGCAAAGAAAAACGGTTTTGCCCCGCGGTACATGGACGCATTTGTCCGCAATGTTGCGGAGAAAATCGGGAGACCACGCTGGATTGTCCCACTGGGTGCGTCTATTTGCAGCAGGCCCGGCAGCATGAAAGGCCGCGTTCTCTTCAGGACTTGGATCAGGCTGCGTTGTTTCCGCAAATCGATATAGGAGAACAGTTTATTTATGAGCACGAACACTTGTTGTTAGGACTCAATTACGCGCTGGTAAAGGGCGCGCGCTTTGATCGGGCTCTTGTAGATACTGACCTGATTGCGGCGCTGACGGCGGTGGCAAAGACGTATGACACGCTGGTTAGTTCCGGGATCCATTATGAGGCTCCCGTAGCTGGGATGGCGCAGCAGGCGGTTGCAGCGGAAATTCAGAACATGATCAAAGAATATCGGGACGCTGAGCAAAAGCATGCGGGATATTCGCGCCTCCGCGATTCCGAGGTGTTGCGCGGACTGGTTTTTCTTCTTCGCGTCGCTTACAGCAGAACGTCAGGGCGTCCGAAGTCCCGGGCATTCCTGGATTTTCTCTTCGTACAGTTTCCGGAGAAGCAAGGAGCTATCGCGTCACCTACGGAAGCACAGGGACGAATTATCACGCCGTAGATCAATAGCTCACGGATCAACCAGAAGCCTACGGTGCTAAACGGGCGACCGCAAGCGCAGCCTGCACCGCCAGCAATTCTTTCAAGGTGCCACGCAGCTTCGTGGATTCGAGAGCGTTCGCGCCATCGGATTTCGCTTCTTTGGGATTGTCGTGAACTTCCATGAATATTCCATCTATCCCTGCCGCAACTGCCGCGCGGGCCAGTAGTGGGATAAACTCAGGCTGGCCACCGCTGGTAGCGGGCTTGTCGCCGTTTCCCTCCGTAGCCGAGGGTAACTGGACCGAATGGGTCGCATCGAAGACAACGGGCGCGAATTTCCGCATGATCGCCAGTGACCGCATATCCACGACAAGATTGTTGTAACCAAAGCTTGAGCCTCGTTCGGTCAGAAATACTTTTTCGTTTCCCGCGGTGCGACATTTTTCGATCGCCTGTTTCATGTCCCAGGGAGAGACGAATTGTCCCTTCTTGATGTTCACAACGCGCTCGCTCATCGCAGCGGCAATGATCAGATCCGTTTGGCGGCAGAGAAATGCCGGGATTTGGATGACGTCGGCGACTTCCGCGACTCTCGCCACATCCGCGGCCTGATGAACATCGGTGAGCACTGGAAGTCCTACTTCGTTCTTAATTTTCTTCAGGATGCGAAGTCCTTCGACCAGCCCGGGGCCGCGAAAGCTGCGGATGGACGTGCGATTCGCTTTGTCGTAGGAGGCCTTGAAAATGAAGGGAACGTTGAGAGCGCGCGTGACGCCCTTGATGATTTCGGCCATGCGGATGGCATGCTCTTCGCTCTCGATGACGCATGGCCCCGCGATTAAGAAAAGATTTCCCGAGCCTATCGCGACATCGCCGACTTTGAAAGTATTCGTCATTTTTTAACCACAGAGGCACGGAGGCACAGATTAGAATGACGCAACACAAAGCAACAAAAAAGCGCTGCATTTTCTATAAATCAGATTTCCTCTGTGCCTGAGTGTCTCGGTGGTAACTGCTCTATCTGTTTGCCACTTTCACAGGCCGATGAAACATCTCGACTGCCGTGAATTCTCTATCTGCGCGGCGCTTTAGCCCATGTTGATACGCCGCACCTACGAACGCCTTGAATAATGGATGCGGCTCCAGAGGCTTCGATTTGAACTCAGGGTGAAACTGGCAGCCAATAAAATGAGGATGGTCTGGCAATTCGACCATCTCCACATAAGTACCGTCGGGAGTTGAACCGGAAATTCGCAATCCGGCCGCAGTCAGCGTCTCTTCATATTCGCGGTTGAACTCGTAACGATGACGATGGCGCTCGCTGATTTCATCTTGCCCGTAGACCTTCCGTGCCAACGTCTCTGGCTCAATCTTGCAGGTCCATGCGCCCAGGCGCATGGTGCCTCCAAGTTCCTCGACCCCGGTCAATTCCCGCAACTTGTAGATGATGCGATGCGGGGTAGCAGGGTCGAATTCGCTCGAGTTTGCGTCTGCCAAACCACAGACGTTGCGGGCGAACTCAATGCAGGCAGTCTGCATTCCCAGACAAATTCCGAAGTACGGAACTTTCTTTTCGCGGGCATAGCGGATGGCATGCAGCATCCCTTCAATGCCGCGTTTTCCAAATCCTCCCGGCACTAGCAGGCCGTCGTAACCCCCGAGCTGCTCTTCGCATGCGCGTTCTCCCGCTTCCAGACCCTCGGCTTCAATCCAATTCACCTGCAATTTCAAATTGTGCGCGAGTGCGCCGTGAACCAGCGCTTCTTTAAGTGACTTGTACGAGTCTTCATATTCGACATATTTACCGACAATTCCGATCGTGACCTCGGCTTTGGGGTTATAGACGCGGTGGACGATTTCTTCCCAATCCTTCAGGTCTCGATCTTTAGGTTCCAGGTGCAAATACCGCAAGACGAGCGTGTCCACTCCTTCGCGGGAGAAGACCAGCGGGACTTCATAAATGGAGGCGACATCTTTTGCGGTGATCACCGCCTCTTCCTCGACGTTGCAGAAAAGCGCGATCTTCGACTTAATGTCCTTGGAAAGAAAACGATCGGTGCGGCACAACAAAATATCGGGTTGAATTCCGATGCTCAACAATTCTTTTACAGAATGTTGGGTGGGCTTAGTTTTGAGCTCCTGCGCGGCGGCAATGAATGGGACCAGCGTAACGTGCATGAACAACGTACTCTTGCGCCCGAGTTCCTGGCGCATTTGGCGGATTGCTTCCATAAAGGGAAGAGACTCGATGTCGCCGACCGTGCCACCGATCTCAACGATTGCGACGTCAACATCCTGAGCGACTTTCTTCATCGCTGCCTTGATTTCATTGGTGACGTGAGGAATGACCTGAACCGTCTTGCCGAGATAGTCACCACGGCGTTCTTTGGCGATAATCTGCTCGTAGATTCGTCCGGTGGTCCAGTTGTTGTCGCGGGAAAGCTTGGCGTGAGTGAAACGTTCGTAGTGTCCGAGGTCAAGGTCGGTTTCGGCGCCATCGTCGGTGACGAAAACTTCTCCATGCTGAAACGGGGACATGGTGCCCGGGTCCACGTTCAGGTAAGGGTCAAACTTCATCAGATTGACCTTAAGTCCGCGGCTTTCTAGCAAGCAGCCGATCGAAGCTGCCGCCAGCCCCTTACCCAAAGAAGACACAACGCCACCCGTCACAAAGATGTACTTTGCCGACATCGCTTCCTCACTTCAAATTGTGTTTGGAATTTTGTGCAGGCTGGGTGCACGATCAATTATGGCAGAAAAGTTTGTGGAAGCAAATGTCAAAATCGGAAGGTTCCGCCGGAGCCATTCATCTATCAAAATAGGGCAACTCTGCATCTAAATGTTCGGCGCAACCTTTGCTGAGGAATCCAGGCATGAAAACCGTGTCGAAAAATGGTGCGCAAAATTGGCGGGCCTTCATCCTTTGGGGATTTTCGGGGACGCTGTGCCTTGTGTTGTTTGCCCTGTCAAGTCCAGCTCAGCAACTGGCCAAACGCCTGATCCTCAAAGATGGATC
>DASYGR010000454.1:0-5459 GCA_035999525.1 Terriglobales bacterium | reverse complement strand
GTTAGCGCTGAAACTCCTCCCTGAAGAACTGGCACAACAACCGCAGGCGCTCGAGCGGTTCCGACGCGAGGCGCGGGCCGCGTCCGCCCTAAACCATCCGGGCATTTGCACGATCTACGACATCGGCGAGCAGGATGGCCGGGCGTTCATCGCCATGGAGTTCATCGACGGCGAAACTCTGCGCAGTCGCATCCATGGGAAGGCGCTTCCTCTCGAAGAAATACTGAAGCTTGGGATCCAAATAGCGGAAGCCCTGGATGCGGCGCACGCCGAAGGAATTATTCACCGCGACATTAAACCCGCGAATATTTTCGTGACAAAGCGCGGACAAGCAAAAGTTCTCGATTTTGGGCTTGCGAAGCTGATCCCCAAAGGCATCGCGGGAGTGGACCCGGCGTTCGGCGGCCAACCGTCGGATTCCAGTTCAATCGTTGGAATCATAAGCGGCACACCTTCCTACATGTCACCCGAGCAGGTACGCGGAGACGATCTGGACCCGCGCACGGACATCTTCTCGCTCGGTCTCGTGCTGTATGAAATGGCAACAGGGCGCCAGGCGTTTGGAGGCGGCACGGGCGGCATGATTATCGAGGCTGTTTTGACGCGGCCGCCTGTTTCAGTACGAAGTATCAATCTCGATATTCCGCAGAGGCTGGAAAGCATCATCGACAAAGCTCTCCGCAAGGATAGGAGCCACCGTTACCAGCACGCAGCCGACATGCTTGCTGACCTTCAACGACTGAAACGAGATACAGATTCGGGCCTGATAGATCGGGAAGGAGACGCGGAATCAGTCGTCACATCAACCACAAGTCCTTCATCCTCGACCGGCGAGCGAAAATCTGGGACTTCGACGGCGCAAACGAGGGCCCTCCGCCCAGGGCGAGTCTCAAAGATCATTGGCTCGCTCGCGGTTTTGCCTTTCGAGAACGTTAGTCGCGACCCTGAGAACGAATACCTCAGTGACGGCATCGCTGGCAGCCTTATCAATATCCTGGCGACGGTGCCAAGACTGCGCGTGATGGCGCAGAGCACTGTATTTCGGTACAAGGGCCGAGAGATTGACCCTCAAGCCGTGGGCCGCGAGCTCAATGTGCGCGCCGTGCTCACTGGAAGAATGATGCAAAGCGGCGGCTTCTTGCGCATTGGGACCGAGCTAGTCGATGTAGCAACAGGCGCCCAATTGTGGGGCGCGCAATTCGATCGCAAACCTGGCGACATCTTTCTGATCCAAGACGAAATCTCCAACGAGATATCGGGGAAATTGCGTTTACAGCTAACGCGGGCTGAAAAAAAGCGGCTAATCAGGCGCGATACAGAAGATGCCGAGGCTTACAGGCTCTACCTACAAGGCCGTCATCATTGGAATAGATGGACGGAAGAAGGGTTCTACAAAGCGATCAGCTACTTTCAGCAAGCGGTCGAGAAGGACCCCAGCTACGCTCTCGCCTACACTGGTTTGGCTGAATCGTACGTGCTCTTGGGATGGAACAGCTATCTGCCGCCGAAGGACGCGTTCCCTAAAGGCAAAGCAGCCGCGATGACCGCCCTGCAGCTCGACGCGGAACTTGGCGAAGCCCACACGCCTCTGGCAGCCGCGTTGTGGCTTTACGATTGGCAGTGGCAAGAGGCTCAGACAGAATTCAGACGCAGCCTTGAACTGAATCCCGCTTATCCAACCGCCAATCATTGGCATGCCGAGTATGTGATGACCATGGGCCACCAGTTAGAAGCTATCGCCAAGATGAAAAACAGCCAGGAGCTAGATCCGCTGTCTCTCATTATCAGTGTCGCCATCGGATGGGCCTTCTACATGGCCCGTCGGTACGACGAAGCCATCGAACAACTCCTACGAACTGTCGAATTGGATCCGAACTACCCCGTCACGCACTGGATTCTCGGCCTTCTGTACCGGAAAACCGGCCGCTACGAATTAGCCATCACCGCGGGTGAGAAGGGAGTGAACCTCTCAGGCGGTAGTCCTCTGATGCGCGCCGCGCTGGCGCATACTTACGGAGAGTCGGGAAAAACAAAGGAAGCACGGCAGGTGCTCGATGACCTGACGGAACTGGCAAAGCAAAAATATGTCGCGCCTCACTTCTTCGCTGGAATCCATATCGGCTTGGGAGAAAACGAGCGAGCGCTTGAATACTTGGAGAAATCCTGGGAGGACCACTCTCATTGGCTGATCTATCTTCATCTGGATCCGAGCATGGACGCTTTGCGGAGCAATTCTGGTTTCCAAGATCTGTTGAGGCGTGTTGGCCTTCCCGCACTGGATTGACAGCGGACGACGATTTCGACGCTAGACTTTGATCATGAGCTTGCCAAAATTCTCGCCCGTGAAAAGCTTGAGTAGCGTTTCTGGGAACGTCTCCAGGCCCTCGACGATGTCTTCGCGCGATTTGAGTTTGCCTTGAGCCATCCAACCAGCCATTTCACGCGCGGCTTCGCCGTATCGGGCGGGGTAATCGGAAACCAAAAAGCCGGTCATGCTGGCGCGATTAATTAGCAACGAAAGATAGTTCGATGGCCCTTTGATCGGAGTGGTGTTGTTGTACTGCGAGATAGCACCGCAGATGACCACGCGGGCGCCGCGCGCGAGTTGGGCGAGTGCAATATTGAGTGTGTCGCCACCGACGTTGTCAAAATAAATGTCAATGCCCCGCGGGCAATACTTCTGCAAAGACTTTGCGAGATCCTCTGCTTTGTAATCAATGGCCGCGTCGAAGCCCAATTCATTCACAACGTAGCCGCATTTCTTCGCACCGCCAGCGATGCCCACCACGCGGCAATTCTTAATTTTGGCTATCTGTCCAACGACGCTACCAACAGCTCCAGCCGCGCCGGACACGACTACGGTCTGCCCTGGCTGCGGCTTCCCTACCTCCAGCAGCGCAAAATAGGCCGTCATTCCCGGCATCCCCAGCACGCTGAGGTAAACCGGTAGGGGCGCTATTCGAGGATCCACTTTCGTGATGGCTCTGCCGTCTGTGATGGCGAATTCTTGCACTCCCAACGGGCCGTAGACGTGATCTCCAACAGCAAAACTGGCATTCTTTGACGCGAAAACTCGGCCGAGCGCCAAAGCCCGCATCACCTCGCCAATACCCACGGGCGGAACATATGACTTTCCTTCATTGATCCAACCCCGCATGGCTGGATCCAGCGAAATGTAGAGAATCTTTACAAGCACTTCCCCATCGCCCAATTCCCGTACCGGCTCTTCTTTGTAATTCCAATCGCTTCGTTTTGGCATGCCCACGGGACGAGCTGCCAGTTCAAATTTGTGATTGATAAGGTTCACTGCCGTCGCTTTCACTTCGGGTTCTGACGAATTGAGCGTCGTTAAAAGCTGAGCCGAAGACCGAGTTGGATCTCGCGCTTTGGAAGAGCCGAGGTAAACCCCAACGGCTGGCTCGGCGAGAGCGCTGCGTTCCCATGCACGTTAAAAGTGGTGAATCCCGGCGTGAAGCCAAAAAATGGGCCAACTTCGTTGTTCACGCTGGCAAAGTTTGTGCGGTTCGCCAGATTGAATCCCTCCGCGGTGAGTTGCAGGTTCGTCTTTTCGCCGAGTTTGTGCTGCCACGTCAGGCGCATGTCGAAGTCGATGTAATTCGGCCCGAGACCGGAATCGCGCGGAGCGCCAATCGGGCGTTCATTTGTGATGTGATTGTCGCCATTTACTTCTCCACCCGCCAGCAAATTGAACGGATGTCCGCTGTGGTAAGAAAAAATGGGAGAGAGCTGGAAGCCGGACAGCACGCTTTCCTTCCAAGGACTGTCGAACACTCCCGCAATCACCAGCTTATGACGCTCGTCAAATTCAGAAAGAGCGCGGTCGAGGCCCAAGTTGGTCGGGTCCTGCGGGCCGTAGTCCGAATTGAAATCCGTCGAAGTGTCGTACGCTTTGCTGTAGGTGTAATTCCCAAAAACCGTGTAGTGATTGCCAAAGCGTTTCTTGACTTCCACAATGCCACCCTCGTAAAGGGCGGACGCCGCGGAGGTGTACTGGTTATTCTGCACGATGAGCGGATTCACAAAACAAGCGAATGGATTCGGAGCACATGGTAGTCCCTCGGCACCACCGAGCGGGTCAGTCGCGGGACTCGTGTTCCAATTCCGATAAGAAACATTCGTGCCATTGGCGAGCGTTACGGTGCTCAGCGGTGCCGGGAGCAGATTCGTGTCAATCGCCACAGGAAGCCTCTGAGTATGAGAATAAATTCCGCTGATCGATACGGAGAGCCCATTCCCGATCTCACGTTCGATGCCCACCGAGGCTTGCTGCGAATAGGGCGTCTTGTAATTCGGTGGATTGCTGAAAATCACTTGAAGCGGCGAGAGCGCACCGTTGTTCGCTACACGAATCCCGAGCGGAGCAAGGTCAGTGGGCGTGATGCACGCCGCGTTTCCGGCGGAAGGAGCTGTGCACTGGATCTTCCCTGTGGCAAACAGCGTCTGGAAAACAACCGCAGAGTTTTGCAGTCCGGGAACGCCGGTTGGCGTCAGTGGATCGATGTAAATCGAAATGAAGCGCGTGCAGGGACTGCTGCCGTTCCCTGTGAAGGGCGAGCCAGTAAATGCGATCCCGCAAGTGTTGACTACATTGTTGACCTGATCGGGAATCTGTTGCTTATTGTTCTGGTTCTCAACCGCGCTGTAATCCTTGTTCAGAACCCCCAGGCTCAAGTCCACCTGAGGAATCTGAGCATCGACCGGGCCGTAGAAAATCCCGTATCCTCCGCGAATCACGGTCTTATGATCGTTGAAAGGGTCCCACGCGAACGATATACGCGGAGCGAAATCGCGATACTCACTGTTTAAGGGCAGGAATTGTTTGTCTGCTTGATATCGCAGCCCATAATTCAAAGTGAAATTCGAACGCACTTTCCAGGAGTCTTGCCAGTATGCGGAAGCCAACGGACGCGTGTAGCCCGGATAGGCGGGATTCCCGAAGCCCTGCTGGTATAACTGCGGAGCGCCGAGCGAAGTCGCCTGGAGAGAATCAATCGCGGCAGGATTCAGCGCGCTGGGCAAGTTGCAACCGGCCGTTTGAGGATTACCCGTGACTGGACCGTTGGGGTTAGCCAAGCATGGACTGAGCGCAACACCGGGAAGCTCGCCAAAGACAAAGCGCCCCGGGAAAAATGTATGCGATTCCGAGTGATTGCCACGAAGCAGTGCGGTCCCGCCGAATTTCATCGTGTGGCTTCCGCGAATCATCGTGACGTTGTCCGTGAATTCGTAGCGGCGCAGGATGGTCAGGCTCGGCAAGAATATGTTCGTTCCCAAATTGTTCGCGAAGCCCGGGATTTGCAGTCCTACTTCGCCCGGCTCGTTCGGAATCACGTTAAAGCTCTCGTAGTCCCACTGTATGCGAGCCTCGTTTTGCGCTGTCGGGCTGAACTCGTGATACCACGAACCGAGCATGGTGCTGTCATAAGTATGAATTGAAC
>DASYGR010000433.1:0-5524 GCA_035999525.1 Terriglobales bacterium | reverse complement strand
AGCATCGAGCAAATGGCTACTCTGTACAACCGGGAACTTCGCAGTATCCAGCCAGTCGGCCCTTATCTACTGAGTGGCTGGTCTATGGGAGGACTAGTAGCTTGGGAGATGGCGCAACAGTTGATACAGGAAGGTGAGACTATAGGCCTGCTGGCGCTCATGGATACCACTCCTCCCTCCGGGTATCTGGAAGCTGATGACAGAGATGATGAGATATCCATGCTCGCCCGTTTCGCTGTGCATATGAGCAGATTGATCGGTAAGGATCCGCGGCCCCTGGCGCAACAATTCCTTCTATTGACGCCGCAGGACCAATGGAAGATGGTGCAAGAAACTCTGACCAGCTATGGTGTGCTGGCCCCGAAGACGGCCCACGCCGAAATGAGCGCTTTACTGGATATATTTGCCCGGAACTTCCGTGCCATGAATAACTATTCCATCCAGACCAGTAAACAATCGGTGATTTACTTTCGAGCGTCCGAGACGCCAGAGCGTTTCTCCAAGTTATGGACAAAATGGTCGGGTGGAGGCATTCAGATCCATTCGGTTCCTGGGGACCACTTCACCTTACTGAGGCGGCCTAATGTACGTATCATCGTCGAGACCTTGCAGCGTTATATATCGATGAACAGGAACAACAAGTCGCGGGCTGTGAGTCCGGAAATGAGCCCCCGGTTGAGTTGATAGACATCGAAAGTCAGCACACGCGGTGAAAATGAATCCTTTCTGGACGAAGTGTTTTGCGTTATCTTATGTTAAGATTCATCGGCCTGGCGGAAGGGCCACTCGCAAGGTCATTCTGAGCATTCAGGTTATTAGGGCGTGTTAACGCTCAATAAGATTCTGTGATCATAACGACAGGAGCGCCTTCATGGAGACTGTACTTCAGGATATTCGCTATGGTTTGCGCATGCTGGTCAAGAAGCCCACATTCACGATCGTGGCTGTCCTGACGCTGGCTCTGGGCGTGGGAGCCAACACGGCCATTTTCAGCATCGTGAACGCCGTGTTGCTGCGCTCTCTGCCCTACCGCGATCCCGATCATTTGGTACGAATCTTCTTTAACGAGCCCGGTGTGGGATTGCGGGACGTTAGGTTTTCCAAACCCGAACTGGATGACCTGCTGACGCGAGCGGGTGTATTTGAAGATGTGTCCCCGATATTTGAGGGTAGCGAGGATTTGACCAGCGCCAAACAGCCCGAGCGTCTGGAGGCGGTTAATGGTAGTTTCAGCTACTTTTCCATGCTGGGCGCGACCCCGCAAGTTGGACGGTTGTTTAGTCCGCAGGACTTCGTGCCCGGTTTCGCTTCAGTGGTTGTGATCAGCGATGGCCTATGGCATCGCGCCTATGGCGCCGATCCGAACGTGATCGGCACTACCCTCAGGATCGACAATGATCCCTTAACAATTATCGGGGTTCTGCCACGCGGATTTCGCCATCCTGGACCAACGGTTTCCGGCGAGGTGGATGTATTTGGCGCTGCTGGATTCACCGGAGTTCCCTTTCCTCCCCCACTGCGTGGTACCCGGTTTTTCAGAGCTGCAATCGGACGACTTAAGCCTGGCCTGACACTGGAGCAAGCTCAAGGGCGGCTCACTGTCATGGCTGCCCAGTTACGCAACGACTTTCCCGCAGATTATCCGCCGCAGGCCAAATGGACAGTTGAGATTCAATCCTTGCAGGAAACTTTGGTGGGCAAAACTCGGCCCATGCTGCTGGTGTTACTGGGTGCGGTAATCCTGATCGTTTTCATCGTCTCGTTGAACATTGCCAATCTCCTCCTGGCGCGCGCTTCGGGGCGGCAACAGGAGATGGCGGTGCGGTCAGCGATGGGGGCGAGCCGCGGCCGTCTGGTGCGCCAGATGCTGATCGAATCCATGCTGCTGTCGCTCATGGGCGGTGTCGCGGGAATTGCAACCGCAGTGGGTACTCTGGGTTTCATCCTGCGCTTTGTGCCATCGAACGTTCCCCGGCTCAGCGAAGTACGAATCGATTGGGTGGTGCTGGTGTTCGCTCTGCTGATTTCCATTCTCACGGGCTTAGTGTTTGGACTTGCTCCAGCACTTCATTCGGCAAAAGGCGCTCTCTCCTCGGCCATTCGTGAAGGCGGTCGAGGGACCGGCTACAGCACCAAGACCGGGCGAGTGAGGGATATTCTGATCGTCTCTGAAGTAGCATTTGCCCTCATACTGATGGTCGGAGCCGGCTTGCTGCTGCGTACGCTGCGGGACCTTTTGCAGCAAAATCCAGGCTTTAATCCAACTCAGGTTGTCACGGCAAACATCCAGCTTCCGAACCCCAACGATCCAAAGACGGACCCGTATCGCGATATTCCTCACAGAGCCATCTTTGCTCGTGAGTTGCTGCGGCGCATGCAGGCAATGCCGGGAGTGGAACTCGCTGCAATCACCTCAGCTCTACCGACCACCAATAGCAACCCCAGCGCGGTTGGTGGCGTAAAGCCTGAAGGCTTTGCGATTGAAGATAGACCTGTCGAGTCCTCGCAGGATCTGAGCGCCGAGAGAATTCAGATAAGCTCCGATTATTTTAAGGTGTTACAAACCACGTTCATACGCGGCCGCTCATTCACCGAGGACGATGCAGACGGCAAACCGTTGGTGGCCGTCATTGATGAAAGCACCGCTCGTAAGTATTGGCCAACCCAGGATCCGCTGGGCCGCCGAGTGCGGTTCGGAAAAGACCCTACCGCTCCATGGACGACCGTCGTGGGTATTGTTAAGGATATCAAGAGTGACGGTCTCGACGTTGATGGCATTCCCCACATCTACGTTTCGACCTATCAAGACTCGAGCAAGCGAATGAGCTTAGTGTTGCGGACGTCTCTGCCCGCGAACCAGCTAGAGCCACAGATTCGGCATGAAATCCAGGGCATTGATTCCGGCTTGCCTGTTTTTAATATTTCTTCCATGAACGATGTCCTTGATCGGTCGCTGGCTACACGCCGTTTTTCTGCCAATCTGGTGGGCGGATTTGCTGGACTGGCGATGCTTCTGGCCTCCATCGGAATTTACGGCTTGTTGGCTTATATGGTCGGCCAGCGATCGCAGGAGATCGGTATCCGCATGGCCCTGGGGGCCGGGCGAGGCAGCGTCCTGAAGCTGTTCCTGCAAAAGGGTATAGTGCTGGCGGGCCTCGGAATTGTGGTCGGCATGGTTATTGCTGTAGCCACTGCGTCCATGATGACAAGTTTGCTCTATGGTGTTCGCCCCCATGATCCGGCTGTGTTTCTGAGCGTGCCTCTGCTTTTACTTGCAGTGGCCGCGCTGGCCAGCTATTTCCCGGCATATCGCGCGACGAAAGTGAACCCGATGATTGCCCTTCGCCAGGCATGAACTCATCCGATTTACGGCCGGTCCATCAATGGCAGGAAATCTTAATGCCATCTTTAACTTAGCGGGAACGCGCCTCTATACTTTGGTCGCTTATCTTGAGAGGCGTGTAGTAATGGCTGGAGGTTCCATGCAACTGACACCGATTGCAATCTTGTTGTAGGCGGATTGTTAGCCGTGCCAATCGTCTGTCACGCACGCCAGCATCTGTGGAATGTCGCGCGCAGTTATACCCCAAAGCCGTGGCTCCGCAGAAGGCTGGGATGAAGGTTCAATCAGAAGCGTTTACTCGATCGCCGCTTCGAAGACTACTGGGAGGCCCGTCGGGCAGCCTAGCGCCCACTTCTATGTCGCGCACCCCTATACTTTGATTGCTTAATCTTGGTTTTTATTCGGTTTCTGGAAATCACCCAGAATCCTTTAACCCACAACAGAGGTTCATAAGGTGCTGTAAAACTGCGAGGGTTGTTACAACTTGGAGTTCTTCCATCGCAATGATAGTTAGTGACCTATTCCCAGCCGCTTTCTGAGGGAGGCCTCAAATGAATGCACAGCTTCAGACGATCCCACAGCCCCAGACGATCCCACAACCCCAGACAGAACCGATCCAGCCCACCATTCCGAGGTGGAACCTGGCCCTCCGGGTTGCCTTTCGATTCTGGATGGTATATTTGGGGCTGTATTGTCTTGCGACGGAAATCCTCCCCGGCCTCTTCACCGTTACCGGGGGAACTACAACCGTCTTGCCCGATCCGGCCACTCTCTGGCCGCTGCGCCCCGTGATCATCTGGACCGCCGCCCATATTTTCCACGTGAATGCGCCCTTGTCCTTCGGTGACAATAGCGCCAGCGGCGACGGCATGTTCGGTTGGGTCACGGCCTTCTGCCTGCTAGTGATCGCCATTGCCGCAACCGTCGTCTGGTCACTGCTCGACCGCAACCGGGAAAATTACGCTGAGCTGCATAAGTGGTTTCGGCTTTTCATTCGCTTCGCGCTTGCCGGACGGATGATTGCCTATGGTTTGGCGAAAGTTTTCATGTTGCAGATGCGTTATCCCTCATTGACCAGGCTGGTGCAGCCTTTCGGCACGTTCTCCCCCTACGGGGTTCTCGTGAACGCCGTGGGCTCGGCCCCGGCTTATGAAATCTTCACCGGCTGCGCCATGGTCGCAGCCGGATTGCTGCTGATCGTCCCTCGCACGGCCACCTTGGGCGCCCTGATCAGCCTCGCCGACATGATCTTGGTGTTTATGCTGGCCATGACGTACGATGTGACGGCAAAGCTGCTTGCCTTCAACCTCATCCTGCTCTCCTGTTTTCTCCTGGCCCCCGACGTTCCACGCCTGGTCAGATTCCTGTTGCTGCGCCGAACCACGTCGCTTTCTACGGAAGCGCAACTGTTCCGTGGCGTCCGGGCCAACCGGATCGCACTTGCCGCGCAAATCATATTTGGTCTGTGGCTCGTAGGCTCGTACGGCTTCCAATGTCGGGGCTACTGGAATACCTTTGGCGGGGGCAGACCACTCCCGCCGCTCTATGGCATCTGGGAGGTGAAGCAGATGTCGATCGACGAACAACCGCGCCCGCCGCTGCTCACCGACTCCACCCGTTGGCGGCGCGCCATCTTCGATTACCCCGGCCTCATGGTCTTTCAGCGCACGAACGATTCGTTCGTTCCTTATGGCGCCTCCGTCAATCTCCCGGAGAGAACTCTCGCCCTCACGAAGAAGGCCGACAAGAACTGGACGGCGAGCTTCACATTTCAGCGGCCTGCCGGGGATCAGCTCATTCTGGATGGCCGGATGGACAATCATCAGGTTCATATGGAGCTTCAGTTGATCGACCGGAATAGTTTTGTGCTGGTCTCAAGAGGTTTCCACTGGGTCCAGGAGTTTAAATTGCTTCCACAGCCGTGATTGGAATAAACAGAAAATCATCCAGAGAGTCCTTGAAATCCACAACAGACTTCATAAGGTGTTGCAAAACTGCGAGGGTTGTTACAACTTGGAGTTCTTCCATCGCAATGATAGTTAATGACCTATTCCCAGCCGCTTGCTGACGGAGGTATCAAATGAACGCACAGCTTCAGACGATCCCACAGCCCCAGACCGAACCGATCCAGCTCCAACTCAACGTTCCGAGGTGGAACCTGGCCCTGCGGATTGCCTTTCG
>DASYGR010000424.1:0-3685 GCA_035999525.1 Terriglobales bacterium | reverse complement strand
AGAAAAGTCCTCAGGACGAAGATGTTCCGCCGCTTCGTTGTAGGAAAAGTTGTCGAGAAGAATTGCTCCTAGTATGGAGCGTTCCGCCTCAACATTCGCCGGTAAAGTATGCGCAAGGCTGTATTCGCTTGTGGCCATGTTGCTCTTGTTCTAAAAAATTTGCACTGCGAAGAATTGCTGGATGAGGTGAGCGAATCATAACCCTACGCTGGCTGTGGATTCGAAGTGCTTCTTCGGAAAACCGGGCACAAACACATTTTTGTTTTCGACATGATTGCAGCTTAGTCGATTACGTCTTTTAAGGCAAACAAAAAGCGAATGCATTCAGCGTTTGCAAGGCGCCGCCCTCCATCTTTCACTCAGAATGGACGTAGCAATAAATACGGCCCAGGCCAGCCACCTGAGCCGTAGCTTTGAGTTGTCTTAGGGAAACGTCACTTGCGACGCCGTACTTATTAGGAACACGCGCTCTCTCAAGAACAGTGTTCCAACTGAGTACGTCTCCCAAACTCCGTTTCCGGATAGTGACGTGCTTTCATTGCGAGCCCGGCGTCGTAGTTATGGCCGTGGAGGAGGACCCTCTGAGGAGGCCACAACTTTCGAAATTTCCTCTATCCGCCAAAGCGTATTTTAGAAACTTGCGGCGATTTTCCTCAGTAACCGCCAAATCCGCCAGCCACATCTCAATCAGCTTTTTCCCAAGACATCTCAAACTGCACTTTCGGCACTGTGCTTGAATGCAGAATCATCCGCAAGTGCAATCTTGCATGAGATTGTGGAGAAGCTGTGCGATATGAAAGTTGCTTGTGGAAAGAAGAGGAAAATCCATCCTTCCAGGCATTGACCGAAGCGCTCGCTGCCTACGCGTAGGGTGCCGGCAGCTGCTTTTGCTTGCGATGTTTCCGCATCGCGGTTGCCTGATGCGTGAGAATACGCAATGATGACCGCGGTTTCCCCGTACACAGCAATACAAAGCCAGCTTCGCGATCTTCGGGATAATAGCTGACCGAATCCGATTGATCGGTGTTTTCACCCGATTCGAGCCGGCCAGCGCAAGTTAGGCACCACCCCTGGTGACATAATGCGGGCAAAACGACGCCCTGAGCGAAGGCCGCATCCCAAATATGTTCGTCGGAGCCGACCTGAACGGCTCGCTCGCCTTCGGGCAACATAAGTTGCACCTCGAAAGTCTTGGAGGGCCGTGTCATCTATTCGATTAAACCATGCGACGGCCAACGAGGGGCCGACAATGGAAAAAGATTCGATGCGGCTTGCATGAGGGATTCGTAATTCCCGTCCCTGCCTGACCGGAGGTCAAACAGGAACGGGATATATAGAGGCTATGGATTGTAAAATGCGGCGTTCTTGCTGTATGGAGCATGACCAGGTTCGCCGCGCCGGAAATGTCCGGAAGGAATGGATTTTCCATCCCGCTCATGGGCAAGCAGTTCGATGAACCAGGCTTCGTGTTCGATTTCCTCGTTCAGAATCCTCGAGGCCATGTCGTACGTACGGGGATCTTTTCCAAACGTCATATCGCAGATGGCGATCCAGCTGCGAATTGCGCAACGTTCCGACTCCAACAACAGGGTCAGAATGTTGACGGCCGTCGGAGGATTCGGCAGCTTGGCGGCCGCGCATCCCGCCTGATCGTGAAATTCTTTCAGATCGTTAGGCAGCTCCCCTCCGAGCTCATAAATACGGGGCACGATGAGTTCCCAATGCGCTCGATCTTCGAGGCGAGCGTCCTCGCATATCTCTTTGTAGTCCTCGTGCCCGGCGAGATGCATCCGAAGAATGGTGTAATAGTAGTAGGTGCTGGCGAATTCCGCTGCGGCATTCGCGACCAGCATCTTGATTAACTTTGGAACGTCCACGCCGCGGGCGCTGATTACTTCAACCCCCACTCGCTGCGTGACGTCGCCATATTGAACAACTTGCTTGCCTTTCTCTGGCATTACTACCTCCTCAAAGTTTTATGAGTCTCCTTGAAGATTACCGCCGGAGCACCAATAGGTCTAAGATATAGTTTCTATCAGGCTCATAGTTTTATCCTTTGCGAGAAATACGATATGGAAATCCATCAGCTGCGTTATTTTTGCGCTGTAGTAAGGACGGGTGGGTTTACCCGTGCTGCTCGACAAGAACACTTGGCGCAACCGTCGTTGTCGCAGCAGATTCGCAAACTAGAAGATGAACTCGGCACGCGATTGTTTGATCGCCTTGGAAAATCAGTAAGGCTAACTTCGTTTGGAGAAGCATTTCTGCCGCGTGCGCAGGCGATTTTGCACCAGGTTGCGGATGCCAAGCAGGAAATCGAAGAGATGGCGGGAGTCGAAAGGGGCAAACTCATTGTCGGATCCATTCCGACCGTGGCTCCTTACTTTCTGCCGGAATGCCTGGCGACATTTGGCCGGAAGTTTCCTCAGATTCGCGTCAGCGTCGTCGAAGAACTGACCTCTGAACTTCTTGACCATGTCCATGATGGGACCATTGATCTGGCACTCCTTGTGCTGCCGATCCCAGGCAGTCAATTTATTTGTCAGGAATTACTGCGAGAGAAGCTTTATCTGGTAGTTCCGCGGAATCATCGGATGGCTTCGCACGCGACCGTCAAACTGAAGCAGATTGAAGGGGACCCATTCCTTCTTCTGAAAGACGGTCATTGCTTTCGCGAAAATACTCTGTCGGCATGCGGCCGCGCGAGGTTGGAGCCGAACGTAGTCTTTGAAAGCGGACAATTCGCAACCATTTTGGCCATGGTCGCAGCGGGCGCGGGGGTGTCCGTGGTACCAGAAATGGCGGCTCAGCCCAGGAAAGGCTGCCGCTTCATACCCATTGATGACGAAGATGCTTTTCGGCGAGTGGGAATTGTGCAACTCAAACAGCACTTTCGCAGCCGCGCTCATGCCGCCTTCGTGAAGCATTCGCTCGAACACAGCGCCGCTCAGAGGGGTAATCCACAGCTTCATCTTCGGAATGCAGGTTAATCGCGCGGCTCCAGCTACCAGGTGTTGTACGCGGTTCCGTCGCTCGAGATGGCCTCTGACGAACTATGCACGTCATCAATCCCTGAGTCCTCTTGGTCCACCGACATGATGGTGGAATCTTCCTGCTCAACAGTCCAGTCGGGTTTCGATGTCATGGGATCATTGGGTATTTGTTTGATGTAGCCAGCCTGCACAACATCATCCAGCGATTGCGGAGCTTTTTCTTTGTCCAAAGTATATTGCGAAATAACCGACCGCAATGTAAACAAATTCTGCCGCAAAACGGATTCTCTCGCATGCACCACCGAAGCCCGATAATTTGGCACAGCCACCGCTATCAGGATGAGGATGATACTGATGACGATCATCAACTCAATTAGCGTGAAGCCGCGGTGTTTATTGCGAGATATTGCCATTACCAGTCCTTGTAATGAGTGCCGTCAAGCCCGGTATCCTCTGACTTGGTGTAAACGTCGAAAACGTCGTCTCCGCTCCAGGAAGTGGAATCGGGATCATCTTGCATAGCCCGTAGACCCCATTCGGGTTTATTGGTCATTGGGTCTATCGGAATTCTGCGCAAAAACCTCAGTTTTTTCCCTTGCACGTCCACGCCATTCACCAGAGTTTCCAAGTCGGGAGGATAGTTCTCCGAGCCCACTTTGGTCTGAAATGCGCCGCGGTCCGCCGCGTCTTTG
>DASYGR010000412.1:0-13516 GCA_035999525.1 Terriglobales bacterium | reverse complement strand
AACACCGCGCGCAAAGTAGAGCGGTGCTGCCTTCGGTTGCAAGCCTAAGCCATCGTCTATAACATCCACTCCCACCTGGAACGATCCGTGGTCATAACAAATGCTGGCGAAATCGAGGTAGAGATTCACATTCTGAGGATCGAGCAAAATCGCCCCCCGAAGAGTGCTCACTGCTTGCGATGTATCCTTGGCCTGTTCGTAGGCTCGGGATGCCAGTTCCAAACTCCCAGCATCCGGACTATCCACCAGCAAGAGAGGCCGCAAAGTAGCAAGAGCATCCGCCGGCTGATTGGCCATTATCTGGATAGCCGCCAAAAGATGGCGCTCCCGCTCGTCGTCAAGGTTAAGAGCCACCGTGCGCTCGAAGATCTTTGCGGCGCGCTCGAACTCTTTGAGCTTCACCAGGCAGATCGCGTATGCGTGCAGTGCGCTGGGCTGAGAGTCGAACAGTGTCCCAGTCTTTTCAAAATGATCTACCGCGACTGCATAATTTCCCTGTTGGTATTCCAACACCGCTAACATTCCATGACTGGTTAAATCCTTTGGCCGCAGCCGCAGCACACTCTTTAGAAGGGGAATCGCTCCGGGATTGCCTTCATCGAACTCAATTTGGACTGCGCCTTCAAGGGCGGGAAGATATTCCGGGGATATTTTCAGTGCATGCAGAAACGAAGCAAGAGCCTCTTTCTTGCGTCCTTCGCCGGAATACGCTGAGCCTTGCATCGCCCACAATTGTGCGTTCCGCGGGGACGCTTCGAGGGCGGGGCGAATGAGTTCAAGCGCCTTTTCAAATTCTTTGCTCTGCAATGCCGCGACTATCGGGCTGTATCGGTCCGCTGCCGTTTGAGCCGGCATTCCGGAGAGAAGGAGAAAAAAGAGCGCGGCAAAAAGCAGGCCGACATTTTGAATCAGATGTATTCCTCGCATCTGCGGATCAGTCTCTCCTCACACCTTTATATTCCATGCGACCGCGGCGAACAATCGTGCACGATTGGGTTTGATCAAGTGCTCTATCAATAAAAACCGGCCCGCTCCGGAGGAAGCAGGCCGGCTGGCTCGTTATGACCGTTTTGGGCGGCTCAAAACGAAATCTTCCCTCCCACTTGCCAGTATCTGGGAAGGTGTGACCCGGTGGCTTTACCGAAGTTCCCATCCGGGAAGTTGCTGTCAATGTTTATTAGGTTTGCTCTGTTGAAGAGGTTAAAGAACTCAAACCTCAGTTCGAAATTGACCCTTTCGGTAATACGGGTGTCCTTATAGAAGTTGGCATCCGTCTCTGCGAAGTTCGGCTGCCGGAACTGGCCTGTCTTTTCGTTTCCGGTCAAACCCGAACCGAACGTGGGAACCGTAAAGTCGCTCTTAGGAATCGCTCCATTGAGAAAAGCGCTGCGAGAGGTATTTTCGGTGTATGCGACTGCATTCAGATAATCGAAATTAACTCCATCGGCATTGTAATCCCCGCTGGATGGTCCATAACCTATTGCCGGATTCGACACCGACGGGCATGCGCCTGCATTTGCGCACACTGGTTGATACGAGTTCGAATTCCTGACTGTGAATGGTTCACCCGACTGGAAGATACTTGCACCGCTGATTCCCCAACCGCCGGTTAAGACGCCGAGCGGCCCTACCCCACCTTTCAAGCCCTTGAGTGAGTAATTGAAGCTGAACGAGAAGCGGTTGGGCACATCCCAGGGAGACGGTCCGTAATAGGTCTGCGGATCGAAGGCCGTGGGATAACCTCCTCCATCGTCCCGAGACTGGGAATGAGTATAGGACGCGTCAAAATATCCTCGAGAAAAGTGTCCCTTGAAATCAACGTACACGCCTTCATAATTGCCATGCCGATCGTTAAGGGCATAGCTAATAGAACCGAAACTATGATTGAGGCGAGTTGGCTGGGTACTCTCGTTTATGATCAAGTCGTTGGGAAATGCGTTGATGTTAACTCCGTAAGACACTCCATTAGTAACGTCACCGTTACCGACAATGTTGTAGGAATGCGAGCCCGAATAGCCAACGCTGGCGGCGAAGTTGCTTAAAATCTTCTTCTCCACTCCCAGAGACCAGACATCCGCGACAGGAGACTTCAACAGCGGGTTAATGCCACCAATGCCGAAACTAGCACCGACAACTCCGCCTTGCGAGTTGAGGCCTCCCACAAAAGTTGGGAAGGTAAATCCAAACGGCGGCTTGCTAGAGTTCCCCTGAAGGAAAATTGGAGCTTGAGCTGTCGCTGTCCCTCCGGCTACAAAGTTCGGTGCAACCTCCCCGGGAGGGCTCCCGCGGAATTCCTCTTGCACGTTCGCCGAGGTTAGCCAATTCTGATAAATGCCGAATCCACCACGCACCACCCAGTCGCCATTCCCCGTGGGGTCCCAGGCGAAACCGGCGCGCGGGCTGAACAGGTCGTTGACAGAATGAAGCAGCGCGTTATGAGTACCTTTGGCGTAGCCGTTCGCAACCTGCTGCTGCTGCGTCGTGCCGGTACCCAGGTAAAAGTTTCCGAAGACCGTCGAAGCATTTTTCGACCATGGGTTGCCACTGTCGTCATAACGCAGACCCAACGTAAGCGTCAAATTTCTTTTCGCCTTCCATGTATCTTCAACAAATAGCCCGAAGGTCCGAGCAGCTGCGTCCCAATTGGCCAATTGCTGGGTTCCAGTCGCCGGATTGTAAAATACTCCGTTCTCATTGTTGGGTGCATCCTGCGCCAGCTTCAAAATATTGTTGAAACCGAAAGTTGGCGTTGCCCAAGGTCCCTGGAAGTTTTCTACATCGTCCCCGTACCAGCCTTCATAACCGAACTTCAAGGTATGCGCCCCCTGAATGTGCGTCAGGACGTCGCGCCAATGATAGTTGTGCTGGATGAAGTCTCCCTGAGCGAAGCCTGCACCCAACTGCTGGCTGATTCCCGCATTAATATTTGGGACAGTGTAGTCCTTGGCCCCAGTAGCTAATTGACCCTCTACCCTGCTCTGTCCGGCGCTGGCGTCATTCAGCGTGGTCGGTGAGAAGGTGTGAGTCCATGTTGCCTGCCCCGCTACTTCCCATGTGGGGTTGAGGCTTGAGAATTGAGGCGAGGCGGAGGGCGCACCGCTGGTTAGCGTAGTCCGGTAAAGACTGACGTAGACCCGGTCATTCTTGAAGTCCGTGTCCAGGCGACCAAAATACTGCGTCCCGTTACGGATTGCCGTAGCGCCGAAAGCGCCGATGTCGGTCATCGGCAAAGCGCAAGGAATAAAGTTTGTAGCGGCAGTGTTGCAGCCGTTTGCGCTGGTGCCAAGGATCTGTTGTGCCGTTTGGTTGATGCCGACACCTGACAAACCAACAGGCAAGTAAGTCGTGAGGATATGCGTTCCTACCGTACCTGCCAGCGCCGGAGTTGCCTTAATAAAATTAAGGAACTCTGGGGCTGCGAAGGTGATGTTTCCACCGGCACCGTTGGAGCCGCGCCTCGGCTCGGCCGCAAAATAGAAGAAAAGATGGCGCTTAATGACCGGTCCTCCGACCGCAAATGAAAAATCGTTTGAGTGAAAAGGCTTGTAGGGAATACCTGCAAAATGCTGATGAGCAAACATCCCCTGATAGTTGAAGTAATCCGCTGCCGAGCCATGGAACTGATCCGTGCCAGATCTCGTGGTGAAAGCTGTTAAGACTCCAGCAGCTCGGCTGTGCTCACTTGAAAAAGTGTTCACTTGAATACTGGTCTCCTGGATCGAATCTGGAGTCGGGGTCAGGTTCAAGACACCCTGACGAATTCCGCTGGTCACGTCGAGGCCGTCAATCACATATTGGTTGTTATCCGATCCTTGGCCGTTGGCGCTGGCATCAATCGCTTCTTCCGTAGAAAAGTTATCCGGGCCGGATCCCGGTGTGCCGTTTCCGGAGCCCGTCGTTCCCAGTCCTGACACCCCTGGGGCCAGCGTCACCAGAGTTACCAGGTTGCGGCCTTGAAGGGGCAACTGCGCGACCGCCTGATTCTCAAGCGTCAGCTGGGTACGGCTGTCCGCAGTATCAATCACGGGAGCCTCGGTGGTAACCGTGACAGATTCCGAGACCGCCCCAAGTTTGAGTGTGACGGGCACATTCAAGGTTTGTTCGGTCAAGAGAGTAATGTTTACCTCGGAACTCGTATAGCCACCTGCCGAAACCGTGACCTTGTATGCGCCTGGTTCGAGGCTCACGAATCGGAAGTTGCCATCCGCATCGGTTTTAGCCTCACGCGTAACCTGGGTGCCGTTATTTTGAAGTTGAACCGAAGCATTTTGGACCATCGCCCCGGAAGGATCCTGCACCGCTCCCTGAATGCCGCCGCTAAACTGCGCATAGCAAAGGCTTGCAGTCAGAACAGTGATGCCCAAAACTACGGCTCGAAACGGCGCAAATTTTCTTGTCGTCATAGTTTTCTCCTCGAACTGCGGTGCGGATGTCGGGTATTTTTCTTCCTTTAGCAAACGTTTACTTTCTAGCTACAAAGATCGCATATAGTATATTTGTGTTAGGGGCAGGACAGTAACATTCGCCGCGAGAGACTGTCAAGCCCAAAAATGTCATTTCTGGGTCACCTCATGCTTAAGGTAGATTCGAGGCGCACCCAAGCGGAATTGGGCGCGAGGCACGCCCCAGGGGATTTATCGCTTCCTCCAGCCACTATCCGGCAGTATTCCCATTTCCTCTTTAATCACGACCAACTGGTCGGCAGCAATTCCCTTCAATTTTTCGTGCAGTCCGTTGGGCCAATGAATTTCGAGATCCACAAGTATCTCTGATCCCAAACCGAAGTGCAGCCGCGAGTCATTTGCAGAGTAAAAACTCGACTGACTTAAAACTGCCTGAGCTTGAGTCTTCTTTCCGTAGTGCGCCAAAACTCTGGCTCCAATCGCGCTGCGATTCGACTTTGTTCCTATCAGTTTGACCTTGAGCCAGTGATGAGGTCGCTTTAGATCGTTGCGTAACAGCGAAGGCGGTTCATTCAAGTTCACGATCAATATGTCCAAATCACCATCGTTGTCAAAGTCTCCAAACGCGCACCCTCGGCTGGAGTGTACTGCGGTGACGCCGGGTCCGGCCTCTTTCCCCAATTCTTCGAAAGTTCCATTGCCAAGATTGCGAAACACAACCCTGGGAGTCTTGGCTGGATATTGCGGGAGCACCTTTTCGACCTGAGGATAAACATTACCAGTCGCGAGGAATATGTCCGGGAAGCCGTCGTTGTCGAGATCAACGATCCCGGCTCCCCAGCCTATGTATTTGGTTTCGACACCGATCCGTGCGGCACGTGTAACATCCTCGAAATTCCCTTTGCCATCGTTGTGGTAAAGACCATTGGTATCGTCCGCGAAATGGGTCTTGAACAAGTCGAGATGACCGTCAAGATCATAATCTCCGACTCCAACACCCATGCCGGCCTGTTCCAGGCCATCTTCGCTGAGCGCAACCCCTCGAAGCACGCCCTCTTCCCGAAAGGTCCCGTCGTGATTGTTCATCAAAAGCAAGCTGGGCGTTGAGTCACAAGCTACAAAAATATCCGCCCAGCCATCTTCATCGAGATCAGCGGCGATCGCTGTCATTCCGTAGCTCTCGCGCAGGCCTGATATGCCCGCCTCACGGCTAACGTCGGTGAAGGTTCCATCGCCTTTATTTCTGTAGAGAGAATGAAAGCTAGGGGGCAGCCCGCGCGGTCCACATTCAACCGGAATTCCTTTCCAATTACAGTTGCTATTAGCGCCGGGTTTCGGTATGTGGTCGAAGTCAAATTGAAGATAGTTGGAAACAAATAGATCGAGATGGCCGTCGCGATTGTAATCCAGAAAAGTGCAACCCGCGCCCCACCGCGGCTTATCGTTCCACAGACCGGCAGCCTTGGTGACGTCGGTAAAAGTGCCGTCGCCATTGTTCTTGTAAAGTTTATTCTGGCCGAAGTAAGTGCAGAATAAGTCCTCAAACCCGTCATTGTTGTAATCGCCGACGCATACTCCGGCCGCCCATCCCACCTCGTGGAGGCCTGCTTTTTCGGTTACGTCGGTAAAGGTGCCGTCCCTATTATTTTTATACAAACGATTGGTCGCTCCTGCAGGAGGCGCTGGAATGCGAGTCCCACTGAGCACGAAAATGTCCATCCAGCCATCGTTGTCGTAGTCAAAAAATGCGCAGCCGCAGCCGGTCGCTTCGAGGATGTAATCCTTGTGATCCGCATCGCCGTAGATTATGGGTAAAGTGAGGCCGGCTTCGCGGGCGACATCGGTAAAGTGGGCGTCAAAAGGACGTCCAGAGGGCGCCGACTTGGCCTGCGCTTTAACATTGCGAGAAGCCACCCCCTGGCCCAGCATCCGGCCAGCCGAAGCCACGAGAGAAAAATAGACAAAAGCGCGTCGCGTAACTTTCATAAGGTGGTTGCGATTACAGTTTCAGGCCGAGGCCGAAATGCTTGACAAACACGCTAGTTCGACAGTATATGGAATCTGCGCAATCGTTTACCGTATACATTATCCATTAATGGAGTTATAGTCATCGCACTTGACCGTCATAGTCGCCAACAGAGATTCGGTTTCGGGAGGACAACATGAAGAATATACCCCGGCGTCAGTTCTTGAAAATCAGCGCAGCCGCTGCTGGCACCGCGATGGTGGCGCGTTCGATCCCGCGCGCATGGGCCGATAATTCCGCGACCGTCGCGATCACGCCGCCACTTTCCGTATTTGGGTATTCCCAGGTTCAGTTACTCGATGGGCCGTTTCGAGAGCAGTTCGATCAGAACCACGATTTATTTCTCCATCTCGATGAGGACGCACTGCTGAAGCCGTTCCGCCAGCGCGTCGGAATGTCTGCACCCGGCCCTGACATGGGCGGCTGGTACGACAACGCCACTGATTTCACTCCCATGGAGAATTTTCACGGCTTCATTCCGGGGCATAGCTTCGGTCAATATCTTTCCGGACTCGCTCGCGCTTATGCAATCACCGGGTCGAAACCGACACAGGAAAAAGTAAACAGATTGGTTCGTGCGTACGCGCAAACAGTTGACCCGGAAGGAAAGTTTTATGTGGACTACTGCCTTCCCGCGTACACCTACGACAAAACGAGTTGTGGTCTCATTGATGCACACGAGTTCGCCCAGGATCCAAATGCGCTGGACGTACATTGGCGCGCCACCCAAGCGGTGATGCCACATCTGCCCGAAAAGGCCCTGAGCCGCGCGGAGCAGCGGGCTCGTCCTCACAAGGATGTTTCTTTTACTTTCGATGAGACCTACACGCTGCCGGAAAATTTATTTCTTGCCTATCAACGCAGCGGAAATTCGCGCTATCGCGATCTCGCGATTCGTTTCATTGAAAAAGAATATTTTGATCCTCTTTCTGAAAACCGCAATGTCCTTCCGGGGGAACATGCCTACAGTCACGTCAATGCTCTGAGCTCAGCGATGCAGTCTTATCTCGTGCTGGGCGATGAGAAATATCTTCGCGCCGCGAGAAATGGTTTCCAGATGGTTCAGGATCAAAGCTATGCCACAGGTGGATGGGGTCCGGATGAAGCTTTCGTCGTCCCAGGGACTGGTGGTTTGGATGCGAGCTTGGGATTCACCCATTCGAGCTTCGAGACGCCTTGCGGCGCCTACGGTCACTTCAAGATTTCGCGTTACTTGTTGCGGGTTACGCGCGACTCCCGCTATGGCGACAGCATGGAACGAGTCCTCTATAACACGATCGGCGGCGCTACTCCAATTCTTGCGGACGGCACCAGCTTCTACTACTCCGACTACAACAACTCCGCGAAGAAGGTCCATTACAAAGATAAGTGGCCATGCTGCTCGGGGACGTTCCCGCAGCTGGCGGCAGACTACGGAATCAGTTCTTATTACAAGAGCCAGGACGGCATTTACGTAAATCTTTTCTTGCCATCCCGTGTCTCATGGTCACAGGGCAGCACTCAATGCTCCTTTACGCAGACCACCCAATATCCGGCCGACAACACCACCCAACTGGAATTCAAGCTCGATCGTCCTGAGACCTTCAGCGTGTATTTGCGTATCCCAGCATGGGCGGGTGCGAAGACGCGAGTGTCAGTGAACGGTCGAGCCGAGGCGAATGAAATTACCGCTGGAAAATTTTTAACCCTTGCAAGAACTTGGAAAAACGGGGACCGGGTGGAGCTGGAATTAGACATGCCGCTTACCTTGGAAGCTGTGGACGATCAGAACCCGAACAACGTTGCTTTGATGCGTGGTCCTATCGCGCTATTCGCCGTGGGAGAAATTCCTGTGCACATGACGCGAGCTCGGTTGCTGGCAGCAAAGTCGTTTTCGCCAACGTCTCAGGACTGGCTGGTTCAGACGGATGCGGGAAACCTCGTGCTTCGGCCCTTCTCTGCGATCATGAGCGAAAACTATCGCTTGTATCAGATCGTTGAGGGCTGAACTTCTTCCGCGAAGTTCTGTTGTAGTTGGTGCCCGCAGCGATCCGTCAACTGGGTTCTCAGCCTATGGATATGCGCGAAGTCGCAAGGCATGCAAAGGTGTCAACCGCGACGGTTTCGCGAGTGATTAATCGCGTTCCGAGTGTGGACCCCCAACTGGCCAAGCGGGTCTGGAAGGTGGTTGAGAAACTCGGCTATTACCCAAATACGCAGGCCCGGGCGCTGGTTTCCGGAAAGAGCAGAATCTTTGGTCTGATTGTTTCCGAGATAACAAATCCCTTTTTCCCAGAGATTGTGCAGTCCTTCGAAGATATCGCGGTTCGGCATAATTACGAAATCCTGCTGACTTCGACGATTCATGATCCCAAGCGCATGGAGCTGGCGGTTCGCCGGATGATTGAACGCAGAGTGGATGGTGTCGCCATTCTGACCTTTGGAATGGAAGAGTCTCTCATCGAGGATCTCCGCTATCGTAAACTCCCTCTGGTATTCGTAGACGTCGGACCGCACGTTCGTGGAGTGGGCAATATCCGCATCAACTACCAGCATGGTATCCGGCAGGCCGTGCAGCATCTGGCAGCGCTCGGGCACGTGAGAATCGCTTTTATTGGAGGACCACAACATCTCAGATCCGCTATGGCCCGGAAGGCGGCATTTGAGAGCTCAATTCATGAGATTGGAAGGGAGTTGCCCGCGGAATTGATGGCTACGGGAGATCACACAATGGAAGGAGGTATGCGGGCATTGAGGGAGCTAGTTAGCCTTGTTGACCGGCCAACAGCGGTCGTTTGTTCGAATGACATGACCGCCATTGGTGTAATGCGAGAGGCTTACGAATACGGCATTGCCATTCCGCGCGATTTGTCGGTCGTAGGTTTCGATGATATCCGGCTTTCGAGCTTCACGACGCCCCCATTGACGACCGTCCAAATGTCTCAGACGCTGTTGGCGGAATATGCATTCAAGGCGTTGATCCTGGGCGTGGAAGGAAAATCGAGTTCGGCGGGAGGCACCGAATGGGAACTTGTCACGAACTTGGTGTTACGGCGCTCGACAGCGATCGTACCGGCCGAAAACAGACGATTGCCCTCTCCTCGTATCACAAGTTGATTCTCTACCTTCGGTTTCGCTGACTGTTTTCTGCTTACATTGGATCGGTTTCAAAATAGACAAGGGTGCTTGAGTGCGACCAGGATGGAGCATACAATCCCCCTGTTATTTAGTGCGGCGTTTGGGTGAAACCACCAATCCGGCGAGCTACGAATAGTCCGGGCGGCGGGTATCTCGTGTAAAGACTTTTACATGATCACCTGAGGAGGTTCCTTATGCTAAAGCCGGGCAGGTATTTCCATTTAGTTATCGGTGGTGTCTTTTTGGTATCGCTGTTGGGCTGTACCGTTCGCCACGGCGGCGATGAAAAATATTACCTGGTGTCCTCAAATACAAAGGTTTCGTACTGGCAGGCAGCGGCGGCAGGATTCACGCAAGCTGCGACAAAAATGAAGGTTCCGGCCGAGTTTGTTGGGCCGGAGACTTACGATCCGAAAGCTCAGCAACTCGAGTTTGAGCGAGTCGCTAAGTTGAATCCGAGTGGAATCCTGGTCTCGCCCGCCAATCCGGAGTTAATGAAACCGGACATTGACGCTGCCATCGCCGCGGGAATTCCGGTCATCACATTAGACACTGATTCTCCCGGCAGCAAGCGCTTGTTTTTCATTGGGACGAACAATTATCAGGTCGGCGTAATGGGTGGCAAAATCGCGCTCAAAGCCATGCACGGCAAGGGCAACATAGTAGTTTTTACGATGCCAGGGCAAAGTAATTTAGACGACCGCCTCCGCGGGTATCGCGACACATTCTCTGCCAATCCACAAATGAAGATTGTGCAGATTGTGGATGTCAAGGGCGAACCAACAATTGCGTTCGACAGTACGTCACAGATTATCGGAAAGGAGAAGGACAAAGTGGATGGTTTTGTGTGTCTGGAGGCGCTGTCTTGCAAGGAAGTCGCAAATGTTCTCGATCGCTACAAGGTCACCGGCAAGACTGTAATCGCAATGGACACGGACCCAGAAACGTTGGAATGGATACAAAAGGGCGTAATTTTGGCCACTATAGCCCAGAAACCTTACACGATGTCCTACGTCGGTTTAACCATGCTGGACGATCTTCACCACAACAAGCCGACATCGTTGCAACAGAACTGGGAAACAGATCCGTCGTCTCCGATTCCTGTATTTGTGGACACGGGAACTGCGCTAATAGACAAGAGCAACGTCGAAGCGTTCATTGCCGGCCAGAAGCCCGCAGCCTCAAACTAAAGATGCCTATCCGCGTGATCGCGCTCGACCCGGTCTGAGGTTTTGTACGCTGGTCAATTACCGCTTCCGATTCCGCGGCCCGAACCGAGGTCGAATGTAGCCTTCAACGGAGTGTTCTGCGACGAGCCGCCCACCAGGACCTTGTATTCTCCGGGCACCATTTGCCATCCATCTTTGTCCGCGTCGAAGATCAAGAGGTAAAGCGGGTCCAGATCTGAAGCAACCTCCTTCGATTCTCCGGGGGCGAGTTCAACTCTTTGCCACGCCACCAGGCGCTTAAAAGGTTCCCCCGCACTCGCAGGCAGTTCGAGATAGACCTGTGCCACTTCTGCGCCCGGACGTTCTCCGGCATTTTTCAGAGTAAAACTGACATGCTTTGCGTCGGCCTTCAGATTGGAATATTCGAAGGTGGTATAAGAGAGTCCGTGACCGAAGGCAAAAAGAGGCTGTCTATTCTCGGCCTCAAACCACTTGTATCCGACCTTCAAGCCTTCGGTGTAATTGACGTTGAACGGCTTCATTTGTTCTCCCCTGCGGCGCCGCGAACCGGGAGGCGGCATCAATTCCATGCCTGGCACTTTCGGATGAGGAAGGTCCTCATCACTCTTAGCGAACGTAATGGGGAGCTTGCCCGATGGATTGACGTCGCCAAAAATTATATTGGCGATGGCTTGCGCTCCACCGATGCCCGGATACCAGGACTCGAGCACGGCAGTCACTTTATCGGCCCACGGCATTGTTACCGGTCCGCCGCTTTCTATTACGACAATCGTGTGTGAATTCGCCGCGACGACGGCGTCAACCAGCGCATCCTGATTATCCGGAAGGGAAAGCGTGGCTGCATCGCTGCCTTCGCTCATCCATTGATTTACGAAGACAATTACGACATCGGAGTCTTTGGCTAAGCTTGCTGCCTTGCCGGAATCGGTCCCCGGGTCGTACTCCACCTTGGCCCTAGGAGCTTTCATGCGGATGTATTTCAAAGGCGACGACGGGAAGTAAACGGGCTTGCCCCACTCTGAAGGTCCGTACTTGGGATCAATGGCATTCCCCCCCGGCGCATCCACCTGAGCTGAGCCTCCACCGGAAAGAATTCCAACGTCGGCATGCGATCCGATTAAGGCGATGGATTTTATCGTCCCGGCGTTGAGTGGCAACTGATTATCAGCATTCTTTAGCAGCACGATGCTCTCTTCCGCGATGTGTTGAGAATCTTCGAGTCCGCGAAAAGGGTTCACCACTCGCCGGACTGGCGGGTTGTCTATCACGCCAGCGGCAAACATGCTCCGCAGGATGCGATGAACCATATCGTCGAGGCGGGACATCGGGACCTCGCCATTTTCGACGGCTGCTTTTAATGGCGCGCCGAAGTAACCGCCGCCAGGTTCCTCCTGATCGAGTCCTGCTAGAGCGGCCTTCACGGTGCTGTGTGTTCCGTCCCAATCGGAGAGCACGAAACCCTTAAAATCAAAATCTTTCTTTAGAACCTGATTCAGCGTGTAGTCGTTTTCGCATGCGTAATCGCCATTGATCTTGTTATATGCGCACATGACGCCGGCAGGGTGTGCGATCCCAATCGCGATCTGGAAGGCCAATAGATCCGTTTCCCGCATGGAGCGTTTATCAATATTTGCGCTCAGTATGTTGCGTCCTGTCTCCTGATCGTTGAGCGCGTAGTGCTTGATATCGCCCATTACCTGCTGAGACTGAACTCCCTTAGCTAGTTCACCAACCATAGTTCCCGCCAGGATCGGATCTTCGCCGGCGTATTCGAAATTGCGCCCGTTGCGCGGTTCACGAGCCAGGTCAACGCCACCGCCGATTGACATGTTGAAGCCCTGGTCTCGCAACTCTCTACCGATTACGGAGCCGTACAAAGATGCGGCTTGCGTATCCCATGTGGCTGCCAAGCCAAGAACGGAAGGCAGCAGGGTCGCATAGCGGCTTTGCAAAGCGGCCATTCGAATTCCGACTGCGGAATCCGCAAGATTGATGTCTGGAATTCCCAAGCGATCAATGCCGGCCACGAAGCCGGCGCCTAAATTTGATCTTGTCGGAACTCCTTCCCCTCCCCTGAGCACGCCCCATCCAGCGCCGTGAACAAGCTGGATCTTTTCGTCGAGGGTCATCTCTTTGATGACCATATCGGCCCGCTGATCTGGCGACAGCGATTTGTCCATCCACGGCTTGTCCATGGCCGGACCTTTTTGTTGGGATTGCGGCTGGGCGAGTGGGCACTGTGTCGCGATCAGTATGGCGAGAACGCTTACGAAAATCGATTTTGCGCAGCTCAGGATGCGAAGATGCATGGTTCTCCTTAGTCAGGAATGTTTGCGTTTGTGTAACTGTAAACCGAGGCTGGCAAAAAGAAATGTGCAACAGTGACGACATCCAGGCTTCGGAACGTTTATGGCTGGGACCATTCATTTCCTCGGATCGAAATTCGCCTCCGAAGGCCTACCATTTATACATCAAACATTGCCTTCACGGCTGCCATCGAAGTGGTGAATGAATCTTGCATGGCTAGCACGGCAGGATATCAGCGACGGCATCGTGCTTTGTCACGGCGCCGATTGGTTCGGTGATGTGCGGACCGCACAATAAGACCTTTCGATTGTGTTAGATTCTTATGAACGTGGGCGCGTAGCTCAGTTGGTAGAGCAATGCCCTTTTAAGTGCTCGTTCCCACTGCGGAATTCTTCCCACCTCCTCGGATTCAATCACTTAGGACGGATCACACCCTTGGCACTCGGGGCGAAGTGCTCTCATTCGGCAATTAT
>DASYGR010000394.1:0-5043 GCA_035999525.1 Terriglobales bacterium | reverse complement strand
AATCCGGCTCTGGGCCAATGTCGTCCGTACTTCATAAATGCCGTCACCCAACGGCTTGCAAACAGGCATCCCGATGGGCCAACCGAATTCCACGGTCTTGACATCCTCCCCGATCCGTTTCCGGTCCTCGGGTGACAGACCTCTCAGCCACTCCCGCACCGGCTCTCCGCCTGCCTCCGTGCAATAGAAGATCGCCGGAACCCTTTTGCCATGTCGTTCAAGCGCCTCAAGCGGGATACCGACGGCTGCCGGGGATTAGGGTTTCTTGCCCACTGAGACAGTGTACCATATGCGGTACATACAAGGAGACCTTGGTTTCCAAGGGGCGACCTTTAGGACGTCCGCACCGCATACTCAAGCAAGCAGCGTCAAGCAGAGTGAATTGAAAAGAAATGACGTAATTGGTCGGGGCGATAGGATTTGAACCTACGACCCCCTGCGCCCAAGGCAGGTGCGCTACCAGGCTGCGCTACGCCCCGACTTCTGGTATGGTCCGATTATAACTGAGCTTTCGCAGGCCGCCCCACGGCGCATTTATCTCGACACGATATAATCTATTTTGCATGATGCGCCCTTCGCGGTATGGCCTGGTGGCCTACGTTAAAGATCCAGTCAGGGGATTCATCCAAAACATCAGGCAGGAACTCCATCCCAATCTCCCTCATTTGGCCGCACACCTTAGTTTGTTGCCGCCGCGCTGCCTGAACGGGGACGAGGCTTCGGCACAGGCGTTGATTGAAGAAGCGTCCCTTTACATCGAACCCTTCGAAGTGTCTCTAGGAGAAGTTGAGACTTTTATACCGGTAACGCCAACCGTCTTCATTCGTGTAGCTCACGCCTCGTTTCTCATGACCGAACTGCACAGGCGTCTTAACACCGGCGTGCTGGCGTTCGAAGAACCCTGGCCATACCTGCCTCACTTAACGATTGTAAAAATGAGTGCTGAGGATGAGGCCCAGGAAGCGTATCGCATCGCGAGCCGGCGCTGGTCGGAATTTGAGGGTAGCCGCAGCATTCAGGTGGATCAGCTGACTTTCGTCCGCGAAGAGGCTTCCAACGAATGGGTGGATTTGGCGGAGATTCCGTTGGGCCGGCCTTTACTGAAACGATAGTGGAGGGACGCCCGTCTCTCCATCGAAGCGAAAGGAACAGATCGAACAGAAAGAAGCACTCCTTCGTTTTTCCGGCTGTCCAGATTCCCATTGGGGCGTATTCCCCTTCTGGCAGTACATGTCCCTCTCGTGCATTGCCAATAAAAGACCACAAGCGTAAATAAGAAGTTGGCGTGCTACGCAAAAGGCGCAAATCGCCCTCTGCTGGCAGGCTCCGGGAGTCCGTCCCGGGGAGGATCAATGCAAATAGGCGTTTACGGCGCGGGCTATCTCGGCACAGTCATCTCGGCATGTTTAGCCGATTTCGGCACGCCTGTGACCTGCTGCCATCCAGACAGCTCCCGGCTGGTCGAGATGGCCCAGGGCAATATCCCGTTTTACGAAAAAAATCTAAATGAAGTGATCAAGCGGAACGTGCGCTCCGGACGTCTGGTGTATTCGACCGACATCGAGTCTTTCGCCCGCAAGTCGCAAGTCATTTTTCTCGCCGAAGACACGGTGCAGGAACTTTCGAATCTGGTTTTACGCATTACGCGCTGCGCCATAAGGCCGCCGATTATCACGATCACAACTCCGGTTTCGGTCGGAACGGCGTCGGCCATTGAGCAGGCGGTATTGCAAGCTGGACTGAAGGCCACCATCGTTTCGCAGCCTGTGTTTTTCACTCCAGGATGCGCCGTCGAGGACTTCAACTGGCCAGATCGCATTATTCTCGGCACGTCGTCGAACGACGCTGTGCTGGCCATCAAGCAGGTATACCATCCGCTGGTGATGCGAGGAGTTCCCGTCATCGTGACAAATCATGAGACCGCGGAGTTGGTGCGCGAGTCGGCGACGGCTTTTGTGGCTACGAAGATTTCGTTTATCAATGAACTCGCCACGCTGTGCGAGAAAGTAAATGCGGACGCCGTCAATCTATCGCTCGCGCTCGGCCTTGACAAGAAGATTGCGCCGCGTTGCTTGCAGCCCGGAGCTGGCATGGGTGGGCTGTTCGCCGAGTCCGATATGGATTCTCTGGCGAAATTGGCGCAGAAGAGTGGAGTCTCGCTGAAAGTGCTGTCCGCCGCGCGAGAGGTAAATAGCAATCTGGCTGAGGGATTGGCAAAGAAGATTTCCGGCTTTATTGAATCAGTGCAGAATAAAGACGTGGGAATCCTTGGGCTGGCGTTCAAACCCAATACAAATTCCGTGGCCGGATCGTCCTCCATGCAACTGGCTCGCAATCTGGTTGCGAAGGGAGCGCGCGTGCGCGCTTATGATCCGGTTGCCATTCCTGAAGCGCGGCTGGAACTGAATGGCACTGTTTATTATTGCGAGACAGCATACGCCGCTGCGGAAGGCATGGACGCGCTGGTAGTGGGTACAGGCTGGCCAGAGTTTCGCGCGTTGGATTTCGGCCGCATCAAAAATCTCCTCAAACGTCCGTTGATCGTGGATACGAAGAACCTGCTGGATTCAGTCCGACTGCGCGCGTTGGGATTCGAATACGTCGGCGTGGGCCGCGGGTAAATAAACCCTCACAATCATTTCATTGTTGGACTCGTCCTTAAGCTTTCACTTGCGAAGGACTCGTTAGATAGCGGATTCGTGCTCTCAGGCCACAACGATGCCGCAACGCGCGAGATCCTTCAGGACTTGAGTCCTTCAGGATGACATCAAGATATTGATTTAATTCAGGCCGTCTATTCGCTCGCAGAGCGAACGTCCGTCCCGCCGAGTTGTTATAATCGAAACCCTGCGGTGGGAGTAGCTCAACTGGCAGAGCACCGGACTGTGGCTCCGGACGTTGCGGGTTCAATTCCCGTCTCCCACCCCAAAAGCTCACAACTGACAGGCGATTCAGACGATAGAGCCTCGCATGGAATTCATCCACGATGATTTTCTGCTTCATTCGAAGATCGCAAAGCGGCTCTATCATGATTGCGCTGCCGATCAGCCAATTCTCGATTTTCATTCCCACCTTCCTCCCGCGGACATAGCTTCCGATCGAATCTTTCAGAATCTATTCGAAATCTGGCTGGAGGGCGACCACTATAAATGGCGCGTGATGCGTGCGAATGGAGTCGCGGAACGCTATTGCACCGGGGATGCCCCGCCGTACGAAAAGTTTCTTGCGTGGGCTCGCACGGTTCCGTTTACCTTGCGCAATCCGCTTTACCACTGGACTCATCTCGAACTGAAAAGATTTTTCGGCATCAGCGAATTGTTGAACGAAAACAACGCTAAGGCCATTTGGGACAAGGCAAACTCATTGTTGAGGACGCGTGACCTATCGGCACAAGGGATTTGTCGCAAGTTCAACGTTCAGGCAGCCTGCACCACGGACGATCCTTGCGATGACCTTTCGTATCACCGGGTAGTGAATGCGTCGGGAGCGGAGTTCCGGATTTATCCAACGTTTCGTCCGGATGGTGCGTTGTTGGTGCAAACGCCGAACGTATTCAACGCATGGGTGGAACGTTTGGAGCGGGCGAGCAATGTCGCGGTATCAAGTTTCCAGAATTTTCTCGATGCCCTGAAACAGCGTCATGATTTCTTCCACGCCAATGGGGGAAGGCTCTCTGACCACGGCTTGCCGTATTGCCATGCTTCATCTTGTACTGACAGCCAGGCCGCGGCTATTTTTGCGAAGGCGCGCGCAGGAAATGCCGCGAGCAGCGATGAGCATGAACAATTTGCTTCTTTCATGATGCTGTTTTCCGGGCGCATGGATGCCGAAAAAGGTTGGACGAAGCAATTGCACCTGGGCGCGATTCGCAATGTGAATACCCGGCGCACGCAGGAACTCGGGGCAAACACCGGATTCGACAGCGTAGGCGATTGGCCGCAGGCCGAGGCCTTCTGCAAGTTTCTCGATCATCTTTCGCAGGAAAACGCGCTGCCAAAGATGATCGTGTATAACGTGAATCCCGCTGACAATTATGTTTTCGCCACAGCAGTGGGGAATTTCCAGGATGGTTCCGTCGCGGGGAAAATTCAATTCGGCAGTGGCTGGTGGTATCTCGATCAGAAAGAAGCCATCGAGTGGCAACTGAATGCTCTTTCCAATAATGGACTGCTCTCGCGATTCATCGGAATGTTGACCGACTCGCGGTCATTTATGTCGTTTCCGAGGCATGAATATTTTCGGCGCGTGCTCTGTAACCTCATCGGTCGCGATGTAGAAAATGGGGAACTGCCGAACGATGAACATCTTCTCGGCACGATGATCCGCAACATCTGCTTCGATAATGCGAAGGAATATCTGGGCCTGGAGCTGGCCTCCGCCAAACAAACTGAACCGGTTGGCGTTTAGCTGGACGTCAGGCCAAAAAGCATTCCTGTCATTTTTAAAAACGAAGACGTCATCCCGAGCTTGCGAGGGATCTCGCGTGAAATGAAAACCTCCAAACGAGGCAATCTCCCAACCTCACCAGCTGTGCATCGTCCCATCCAACTTGCGGTTGATCGGCAAATAAGCGCGCTGATATGGATACTTCGCTGCCAGCGATTCGTTGATATCAATTCCCAGACCGGGAGCTTCTCCAGGATGCATCAACCCGCCTTCGAAGGAATA
This sequence comes from Terriglobales bacterium, assembly GCA_035999525.1. Lineage (GTDB taxonomy): Bacteria > Acidobacteriota > Terriglobia > Terriglobales > Acidobacteriaceae > PALSA-188. Next base: position 375 of record DASYGR010000394.1, on the reverse strand, counting down.
GGAATGTGGGAACACCTTGTCGGTTTCCGCGGAATGGTGCATGTATTCCTGAATTCCGAAATTGTGAACGCTTAAATCAAAATGAAGCGCAGCGGCCATGCACACCGGACTCATATCGGTTGCACCGTGCGCGCCTGTGCGGACCTGATACATTTCCGCCAGATTCGCGATCTTTCTCAAGTGTGAAATCCCGCCGGCATGAACCACCGTCGTGCGAATGTAATCAATCAGCTGTTCTTGAATCAATTGCTGGCAATCGAAAATGGTATTGAAAACCTCTCCTACCGCCAATGGAGTGGTTGTGTGCTGGCGAATGAGGCGGAAGCTTTCCTGCAATTCTGCAGGAGTGGGGTCCTCAAGCCAAAAAAGATGAAA
>DASYGR010000383.1:0-12984 GCA_035999525.1 Terriglobales bacterium | reverse complement strand
TGCATTTGCCACGCTACGTCACCGCATCGAACCCGTTCTACGCGAGATGCGATCCGGCCAAGTGGGATATCTTTCGAAAATTTGCGCTTCGTAATCGGCCTCGCTAAGGCCGCTCGCTAAGGCCCCTTCGACCGGCATACGTTTGTGCCAACTCTTTCGTACGCCTGGTCGCGGTATAGCCCGGTCCCGCATTGATCGCTATGTTGTTGGGAACCGAACTGTGTGGCGAGCGAACGAACCAATCCGAGCATGCTGGCGCGGTTCGAATTGGAAAGAAACGAATTCCGGGACAGGCTTTTAGGGTCAGGGAGGTAATGGTCACAATCCTTCCCCCAAGGGCACTCTTGCATGCGTGGTGGTACCGCATGGGCAAAGGAGACAATGCTGCGCAAATTCAATTGATACGCGAGATCCCATTCGGCCATTGCCGTTTCAAACGAAGGGCTTCGCCGGCAGACCGCCGGCGTCGGTCACACAGACGTCGATTCTCCCGAAGCGCTGAAGGGTCGCCTCTGTGCATCACCTTTCCTGGAATTGACGCGTAACCCTGGCGTGTTCTGTGAGGGGTCCACGGCGGACGCTGAACCCCAGCGACCACCAAATTGTCACTGCGGACTCCGTTTAGTGTTCCAGAACCAATGGTTCCCCCTGAATGCGGCCATCCTGGGCGTTCAATGCTTTGGACGGTTTGTGCTCCGAATAAGCATTTTCTGTCGACTACAATTGCGGTCGGGACATACCTTGGCTCATCGGTTCCGCTCTGTCACACCGTAGAGGGAATATGCAGCATTGTCTCCGGTCGCCATTATCCAGATTTCGGATCGAGGAGATCCGAGCGCGGAGGCGTTCGCTTTCGAGCCGTGTGCCACCCGCATTGCCAACGTCTGCGAAGAGACTGGATGTGAGGCCTGCATGGCGCAATTGCACAGTGCTGCTAAGCATCGGGATAATATGCGCTCTCTTGATCGCGATGTCGCCAGTTCCAACGTGGGGTCAGGCGGACACAGGGAGAATTGCCGGAACCGTGAAGGACGCATCTGGCGCCGTTGTGCCAGCTGCCGTGGTTGGGGCGGTCAACATAAGCACAGGAGTTGCCGCTACCACAACCACAGATGACGCGGGCCACTACAGCTTTTTGTCCTTGCCGGCCGGAACTTACAATTTGTCCGCCCGTCATGCTGGCTTTGATACGACAGAACTTTCCAACATCGCGCTCCGCGTCTATCAGCAAATAACGGCGGACATCGTTCTGAAAGTTGGAACTGCTAAGCAGAGCGTTACTGTCCAAGCGGCCGCGACTCTTGTGGACACTACGAATGCGAGTCTTGGGACCACCGTCAGTCAAAAGGCAATTCTTGACATGCCTCTAGACCTGCGGGAAGTCGGCTCGCTTGCCCTGCTGGTGCCTGGCACCGTGAATACAACTGGGAGATCGCTGGCGACCGGGCCGGCAAATGGATCCGGTTTCAACGACTTCGGCTACAGCGGCTCGGGAGGGGGGTCCGGCGGCAACCTTTTGCTGATTGATGGGATGATCTCACGGGCATTGAATAACAGCAGTTTCGCCCTGGATCCGCCCCCTGAAATGGTGCAGGAGTTCAAGATTCAGAACAATATCTATGACGCTTCTTTTGGTCTGGCGGCGGGGACTGTTATGAATCTAGTTACCCAGTCGGGAACAAATAGCATCCACGGGTCGGCGTGGGAATTTGTGAGAAACAGCGCGCTGGATGCCACAGGCTATTTTGCGCAGGGGAAACCCGCGCTGACGCGGAATCAGTTTGGCGGCGTGGTTGGAGGCCCAATCGTCAAGAACAGAATCTTCTACTTTGGAGGCTATGAAGGGCTGAGGCTGACCCAGGGCGAAGTTCAACCGAGCGTTGTACCGACAGCCGCCGAAAAGACTGGAGACTTCAGCTCATTCCTGACCGGTACCTCCACAAACCTCTGCGCATCTAGCGGATCGGCGGCACCGCCAGCCCTGAACTTCGACTCCGGCCAGTTATTCGATCCAGCCTCCGAGTACAACTACACATGCCCTGCCGACCCGGCAAATCCAGGCGCCGGGCAAACCACCATTTTGGCGGGTACGCCAATACCGGGGAATAAAATCACGGCCATCGATCCCGTGGCCCAGAAAGTGCTGGCGCTCTTCCCGTCGCCGAACACACCCGGAATCGTCAATTACACCAATCAAACTCCGCAGCAACAGCAAAACGACCAATTTGATGGGCGAGTGGACGCCACGTTGTCGAGTGTCGACAGCATATTTGTCCGATATCTGCTGGGCAATTCCAACATTGTGTTTCCCAGCGCCCTGCCGAGCTTCAATGCGTATCAACATTTTCGAGGGCAAAATCTGGCGGGAGGCTGGACACGTACGCTTAGCTCCTCCGCAATCAACGACGTGAGGATCGGATATCAACGCGACTATCTGACCTACACGTGCCAGGGATGTCCGCGGCCGCAGGGGACGTTGGGCGACTTCGGCATTGCTGGATTGACAAACGTCTTGCCTCAATTTGAACTCTACCCAAATATTTCCTTCCAGAATTTTCCACTCTGGGGCGATGGGTTTCCGGGATACTTTCCAGTCGCGGCACCGGATTCGATCGAACAGTTTGAAGATACCTTCACTAATGTGAAGGGGCGTCACACCCTCGCACTCGGCATCAACTGGGATTTCTGGCAAACTAAAGGCGTGAGCGACCCGTTCCAGGTGAACGGCGTGTTTTATTTCAACGGCCAGTATTCTTCCCTTGGGGGCGAAATACCGGGCGTCAGCGGAATATCGGATTTGGCGGATCTGGAAGCTGGATATCCGTCGGCCGCAGATTTCACCAAAAATGCAATTGTCACCAATCTTGTAGGCGGACGCTGGATCAGCCTGTTTGCTCAAGATGAATTCCGAGTCACACCACGGCTCACTGTTCAAGCGGGGTTAAGGTGGGAATACAACCGCCAGCCTATGGACACCCACAACCAGCTGGCGGCATTTTTCCCGCTCTCAAAGAGTTCGTCGCCGGGCGATGCCCTCTTGCTGACGGCATTGCCGGATGCCGCCAACGATGCCCTGTGCGCCGATGCATATTTTGTTTCGGCAACCGGACAATGCCTGGTCATGACATCGTCTATGCGAAAAGCAAAAGGACTGACCGGCAACAAAGTACGCGAAGTGAGCTATGGGCCAGGGCCTGGCTTTTTCGCTCCCCGTCTCGGCTTGTCATGGCAGCCAAGGCGCTTCGATAAGCTTGTGATTCACGCAGGTGCGGGAATCTTTTCAAGTGTGCCGGACACAAACCGGCTGGGATCGTTTGCAAATAACAACCCCGTGTCGACACAAACGCCCAACTATACAACTCCCTTTGGAAGCCCCCCTCCACTGACGAACGGAGTTCCAACCAAGACGCAGCAAGTGTTCGTCAATGCGCCTTTGGTTTCTCTATCGGGGATAACCGCACAACTGATGCCAAGTCCGTTCTATAGAACGTCTCAAGCCTATGAGTGGAGCTTGAGCCTGCAATACCAATTCGCAAAGGATTGGGGGGCGGAGCTAGCCTACGTCGGGAGTCGTGGCTTACATCTCGACTATGAGCATCAGTATGACAACCAGCCGTCACCCGGTGTCGGCGATCTACAATCTCGACGGCCGTTTCCAGATTTTGGACCACTGAATTATGACGACTATCAGGGATACTCCAATTATGAGTCGATATACGGAAAGATTGACAAACGCCTGTCCCATGGGATCGAAGCTTTGGTTTCTTACTCTTTTTCAAAAAATCTCGACTTGCAGGGCGGTAATGTAGGCGATCAAACGCGCCCTCAGAACGATAACGATCCAAGAGCCGATTATGGCATTTCTGACGAAAACGTCAGTCACACATTTGTCGCAAGTCCGATTTACCAATTGCCGTTCGGCAAAGGACAAAGATTTCTTTCGACGGGTCGTTATATGAACCTGCTTGCCGGAGGATGGGAAGTCAGCGCAATCATTACTGCCCACAGTGGGCTGCCATTCACGGTGACTTCATCGCAGGACTACTCCAACACAAATTCGTACTCGCCGCGGCCCGATCGCGTTTGCAAAGGAACCGGTCCCCGAACCGTGTCTGAATGGTTCAATATCGACTGCTTTACAACGGCCGATTTGGCGCAGGCGCTAGCCAGCGGGATGCCTCGATTCGGAACCTCCAGCCGCAATATTCTGACACAGGCGGGAGTGCAAAATTGGGATATGGCCTTCATAAAGCGGACAGCTGTCAATGATCATATAACCGCGGAATTTCGGGGCGAGCTGTTCAACGCATTCAACCACACCAATTTTGGCGCTCCCGGCGAAGTGATCGGTACGAGCACCGCCGGGCTGATTTCGAATAGTTCCGGGCCGCGGGACATCCAGCTTGCAGTCAAAGTATCGTTCTGACAAAGACGAACGGGACAATGAGATCGCGATTCTACCTCCGGCGAGGCACAGTCTGGTGAATCAGGTTGAATTGCGCGGCCGGTGCGCCGTCATCACCGGTGGCGCGCAGGGAATTGGACGCGCGATTGCCCAACGGCTGCTCACATCGGGAGCGGCAGTCTGACTGTGGGACGCAGACGAGAAGCTGGCCAACTAACCGTTGAGCAATACCTCCTGCTTTCGGGTCTCGGTGCGCCCGTCGGACTTTGGCTTGAGCCTCCGCGTGCCTGGCGCCCGCCCACGGCTATCGACTGCCGCACAAGCATCACGAAGCACCAGCAAAGCGACACTTTCACTTTACAAATGCCTTTCAAATCAAACATCTGTCGTACTCAGTGGCTCGTTCAATAGGCTGGATGATTATCTGTAAAGCGCATGTTTTCTCGTTGCTCTATCTCCACCCGCAGATTTAAAACGCTGTTGATGCGAAGACCAACAGTGCGGGATGGGCGTGTGCTTGCCTGGTTTTCGGAGGGTGACTGCAATGAAAGATCTCTACCGGAACATATGCGAAGCGACCCGTACAGCCTGTCTCGCATTGACTGTGGTCTTCGCCCTGGCGTGCCCGGCATTGGCTCAGTTCACCACGGCCCGTCTAACGGGGCGAGTGCTCGGTCCTTCCGGACTTGGTGTGGCGAACGCGACAGTCACTGTTGTTAACGCGGGGACGGCATACACACTCACTACGAAGTCAGGCGACGCGGGCGAATATCTTTTTCCTTCTCTGCCGGTTGGCACATACCAGATTAGCGCCACGGCTCCCGGCTTCAGTAGCTATACCCAGAGTGGCGTGGCATTGGCTACCGGCCAGACAGTTACTGTTCCGATTGAGCTTAAGGTTGGCTCAGTTTCCCAAAAGGTCATCGTCACAGCTAACGCCAACATGGTAACAACCGATTCCCCGACCCTGAGTCAGCTGATCGATCAGAAGGACATCGTCGGATTGCCGCTCAATAACCGATATGTCCAGCAGTTGGTCTTCCTCATCCCTGGAACAGCAAACGTTACGGCGAATTATTGCGCAGCAAACTGCGAAGGGGGTGTTTTCCCAAGCGAACAATATGCCAAAATCAACGGCGCCGGCGCGAATGGTGTGAGTTACCAGCTGGATGGCGCAGACTACAACGACACATACATCAACACGAACCTGCCGTTTCCCAACCCAGACGCCATTCAAGATTTTAATGTGATGACCGATAACATGAGTGCCATTTATGGCGATGCGATCGGCGGCGTTGTGAACATAACGCTAAAGTCCGGAACCGATACGATCCATGGAGACCTTTTTGAATTCTTCCAGAACTCCACGTTCAACTCAAAGAATTGGTTTGCGCAGTCGGTTAGCCCCCTGAACCAGAACCAATTCGGCGGAGACATTGGAGGCCCGGTTCTGAAGCGCAGGTTGTTTTACTTCGGCAGCTACCAGGGGACGAGGTTCAGTTCCACGAACAACGGACAGGGCGCTTTCGTGCCAAACGCTGCCGAGCGATCTGGCGACTTCTCCGACCTGCTTCCAGGTTCCCCTATTTGTGAGCCGTACGGTACCTGTATTCAGCTAGTGAACGCGACAACCGGTGCACCATACCTGGGCAACCAGATTCCGGTCAGCCCTATCGCAAGCTACCTCTTGAAGGGTATCCCACTTCCAAACGGAACACAGTTAGGTATTCCAGGGCCACCAGGCTTTCCGAACGACAACCTCTACTACAACGGCCTCCCGACGGTTCAAAATACCAACGAATATCTCGCAAAGGTGGACTATGCCTTTACCCACAATGACCTGAGCGGCCATTATTTCCGCCAAAGCTACACGCAGCCAGTCGTTCTACCCCCACCCACCAACTACCTGAAAATGCAAGGAAATGCGGAGACCCTTGTCGACAATAATATTAGTGTAGTGGACCTCTACACCATAACGCCGCGAGTTGTCTTGGGAAGTTATTACGGCTACACCAAAATTGATGGCCACACGTATTCCTCGGCCCCTTTCACGATGGCGGATGCAGGAGTCAACATTGCTGAACCGCCAAATGGGGGAAGTGGAAATAATGGTGGGCTGAATATTGGCACCGACACCTTCGGTCTTGGCAGCGGAGTCTACGGAGTTTGGACGCGCGGTGACCAGTCCCTACGCGAAATTGCCACAATCACCAAAGGAAACCACGTGATTCAGGTTGGCGGCGAGGCGGTCCGACTCATCCAGCCCATGGGCAACACATTCCAGCAAGGTGGAACGTTCCAGTTCTACAACGCGCTAACCGGCTACAACATGGCTGACTTTGAAGTGGGGGCGGTCTCGAACTTTATCCAGGGCGGAGGCCTGTATCTCGACTTCACAGGAATCAATTGGAGTGTCTTCGTTCAAGACGACTGGAAGGCGAATCCGCGGCTTACGATCAGCATGGGACTTCGTTGGGACCCATGGATTCCATCCAAAGATAGTTTGGGCCGGGTGGCATGCTTCCAACCTGGCGCTGCGGAGTCTGTTCGCTATCCGAATGCGCCTCCGGGATTGATTTATGGTGGAAAAAACCACGATCCGGGGTGCCCGAATGCCGCAATGTTCGCAGACTATGCAAATTACGGTCCAAGGATCGGATTTGCGTATCAGATGTCAGCGGACGGGAGGCGAAGCCTGCGAGGGGGTGCGGGATATTACTATGAGCCTCCAAATTCTTTGATCTATCAACAGATTGTCGGCGTTCCTCCTTTCGCTCCCGTCATCACTCTTAACAATGTCAGCCTGGCCGATCCATATGGCAGCGCGGGAGTCACCAATCCCTTCCCAGAGGATTTTGGCCCGCGAAACCCGGGAACTGATGCAACATTTCCTTCCGGAGCCATTTCGTTCTCACAATTGCAAGATCCACATCTCCGCTTACCGATGATTCTGTCCTACAACCTTACGTTGGAGCAGGGTTTTAGGCGGAACTGGCTGCTGCGCCTCGCCTATCTGGGAAACACCGCTCACCGCCTTTATGGGACAGGCGATCAGGAAAGCGGGCTTCTGCAGTTGAATCCGGCAATCTACAACCCGAATGAAACTCCATTGGAAAACGCGAACAGCACCCAGCAGCGGCGCGTATATCCAAACTACGGATCGATCGGATTCATCAACTCTGGTGTAAACAGCAATTACAACGCACTCCAGATCACAGTTGAAAGGCGTTTCGACAACGGATTCTCTCTGCTGAGCAGCTTCGCATGGGCGAAGGCACTGGACGACTATGCACCCAACAAGAACACTCCGTTTTTCACAAACAGTTGCACTTGTGGGCGGGCTTTCGACTACGGCCCATCGGACGATGATCTGAGCAAGGTCTTCAAAATCAACGGTGATTACCAAACGCCGCGCGTTAATCTCGGCCGAGCAGCCAGTGCGATTCTGAACGGATGGGAGGTAAGCGGAATTGCCAGTTGGTATCCGAGCGGCAATCCATTCACTGTCATGAGCGGAGTTGATAATTCGTTCAGCGCCATCGGAGCGGATCGCGCCAATTTGATAAATGTCTCCAATATCAAGCACAGCTTAACCCGCCACCGTCCTCATCCGGGCGTGATCGGCCAATGGTTCAATCCTGCCGATTTCGCACCGAACGCATACGGCACATTTGGGACCACGGGAAAGAACGCACTGCGCGCCCCGGGCTTTTTCAATACCGATCTCGCCGCGATTAAAAACACGAAATTCGAAAGGCTATCGCTCCAATTGCGTGCCGATCTTTTCAACGTAACCAACCATCCGAACTTCGGGGCACCGGCCAACGTTCAGAATAGCCCCGGCTTCGGTCAAATCGGAGGAACACTCGGCTCTGGGGCCTACGGCGGTCCAAGTTCATATGGAACTTCCCAGCCGCGGATCATGCAATTTGGTGTGAAGGCCTCCTTTTGACCGGCCGCTAGAACGAAATGACAAATGTGCCCCCAAACAAATGCGCCCTGGGAGAATTGCAGGAGTGAATTCATTTCGCAGGGAATTTCTAAAACTGATGGGGACCGGCATGGCTGGGGCGGCCGCGACTGTCGCGGCTCCCGGCGCTCATGCGAAGGTTGCAGCTTCGAGCCCATCAGGGATCGATTCCCCTGGAAGCGAAATCTCCGGGCCTCATGCGAAGCTTGGCCTGAAAACTCAGACTCCTCCCTTTAGGGCGAGCAGCCGGATGCCGCAATCTTGTCACCCAATTCAAGCCGAACCGACTCCAGCAACGATGCATCACGTGTCCAGTTTGTCCAATCGCGTGCCACTTTGCGATTCTCTTCCAATGCCCATTTCTCTAGCCCACAATCCTTAAGAATCTGAATATAGCCGTAGTCTTGAACACCGTCGCGAAGGTATTTGAGCCTCATTGAAGGAGCAACTCCCTTCAGGCCGGCGGGTGCGCCCGGATAAATCAATATCCCCTCGCCCGGATAATCCGGGTTCTGATTGCCTTGCGGATTCTCCCATGGGTCTGGAGACCAGTCGTCCACACTCCAATACAAAATTCCGGTCAGTCCCAGGCTCTGATTGAGAAAGCCGGGCTGTATCCGGTAATCAATTGGCAGAAAATCCAATTCCCACTTCGGCGAATAGGCGTCCTGAACCAGATCGTTGTACGACCAGGCAGCATCTCCCTTTTTAAGGACGAATGTTACCGCCGGCGGGACTTCAGCTTCGGCATCATTGTAATTTTGCGGAAGCATCGTCCAGATATCGACGGCCGAGCGTCCTGTTCCCAATCCGTCGTTGTAGAGCTGAGGTACTGGTTGCTGGGTCACCAGATTCTTTATGCCGGCCTTGTGAAGCACCTGCGCCCAGGCGATCACTGATTTGTAAAAAGCTTCATCTGTACAGGAGCTCTCCGGATCAGCTGAATCGTCATAAAGAAAAAGGCCCGACGCCTGTTTGGCTTTCTCCACGTCAACTGCGGCAAGTGTCGGCGGGGCGGACGGCTCGCAGGATCCGTATGACACGCCATCAAAAAATTGGGTGTCGGTCGCAAAGTCCCCATATTTCCTGATCAATCCGAGTTCCGCTTTCGGGTTCACATAGTCAGGCATTAACTTGTTTCGCAGGAGTTCATCCTCCAATCCAGCCGGATAGGTTCCCGCGCCGTTGAAAGCGGACAGGAGATAAGGCTCGGGACGCATCGTGAAGTCCCACACGTGAACGATGATCTTTCCTCGACGTGACCCTTCATCGCTGCTCACGGTATAGCTCCCACTGTAATACGCGCCTTTAGCATCTCTGGGTATGGTGAGATCAACCCAAAACACAACATTGTGCCCTGATGAAATGTCCACTGGCTCGGCAACGAAGCTGCCGCCCCTCGGAGGTTCTTTCGTGGCGGGATCAATAAACGGGATCAGTACGTCAGGAAATGAATTAATGTTTGTGATCGGAAGATTGGGAGGTCCGTTGTACGTGGGGCTGTGCTGCAGCACCGTCATGTATTTCTCCCGATAAAGGATGAGGTTCTCGCGGGAAATGATCTCGTCTTTCGCATTGCTGTTCACGAGATCTGTAATGGAAAGTCGCACTCCGGTCAAGCCGTGTGCAGGCCCCTGAACCGCCACCTGGAATGATTGGACTTCGCCCCGCGCCGCAGATATGGCGACGGCCGTTCCGCTGCCGGGCTTCTCTGTTGGATAAATCCTCACCAGAGCGCTCGCAGGGACCCACACTATAGGACCCTCTCCGATCAATGGTTGTGCAGCGGCAAGCGCTCCAGCCGTAATCGAAGCAATCAACCAGATATTTTTCACAGCTGTCTCCAGTGGATCGTGACTCGCGGGTGGCTGGCAGAACGGGCCAAAGCATGTCAGCTTCGGCCCGTCAGCGCCAACTATCTTGTGCCTTGTAAAGTTATTTTGCAGTTTCCGTGCCGCTGACAGTAACTTCCTTTTTGGTGTTCGCAAAGGTAAATGTGTTCGTAGTTAACGTCACGGCGCCTACTAAATTCATTGAGGGTTTACCACCGAGCGAAGCTACTGGCTTGAAGTCGATGGCCAACACACAAGTGCTGGCGGACGCCACGGACGTACTCGCTGTGCAATTGTTGCTGGCCTCACCCATTGGGAAGTTCGCGGGATAGCGGAGTGCGGAGAACTTCAGCGCGCTATTTCCAATGTTATCAACCAAGACCGTCCTCGGACTGTCTTTGCTCGTCGAACCCATCGGTGTCGTGGCGAAGTGCAGTGACGGTGAACTCGAGCGGTCGATTTTTATCACGCGTTCGTCGTATGCATTGGCGAAATATATGTTGCCGGCCCAGTCGACAGCTACGCCGTCGGGGTCGTTCAATCCGCTGGCCACTGTAATCTGTCTCCCCCCCGGCGTTACTTTATACAGCTTCTCAGTGCCACCATCAGTTATGTAAACGTCCCCTGCCGCATCCACGGCGACCGCAGATGGACTAACCAGGTTTTTACCGATCATTGTTTGCTTACCGCCGGGAGTCACTTTGAATACCGTCTGGTTGAAGGTATCGGCGACGTACACGTTGCCCGCGGAATCCACGGCAACGTCTGCGGGCGTGTTGTAGCCACTGCCTATCGTGGTCTGCTTACCAGTCGGTGGGACTTTGACGACCTCGTCGAGGAATGGATCGGATACAAATAGATTTCCCTGGCCGTCCAAGGCGATGCCGTTGGGGAAACTGAAACCGCTGCCAACCGTGGTCTGCAGACCGCCCGGCGTTATTTTGATGATCGCGGCCGCGCCACTATCTGCGACATACACATTTCCTGCACCATCCACTGCCACAGCTTGCGGAACTGCCAGTTCACCGCCCACACCCCGCTTCGTCCCATTCGGCGCTATTTTGAAAACTCTTTGAAAAACAAGATCGGTGACAAAAACATTGCCGCCGGCATCCACGGCAACGCCCTCTGGACTGATAAAACCACTTCCGACATTGCTCTTTGTGCCGCCCGGACCAAACGCCAGCTCCGGCCCCACTCCGATGCCGTAAATGGGAATGCTCGCCAGTACTGCGCTCGTTCTGATCTTGCCCGAATAAAAAACAACCGCCCCCAGCCGCAAGCCTGGAGCCAATGGTTTGAACGCCACGTTGATAACACAATTCGCCGCAGCACCATACGTCCCTGCCGTGCAGGTTGTCGCGCCCGTCATTTGGACAAAGTCTCGGCCAGTAATTCCCGTCGTCAGCACACCAATACTGCCAACAGTTGTGCTCACAGAGGAAGCGATCGTGAACGGTAGCGAGATAGTTGCACTTCGAGACGCTACAGCTTCGGAGCCGAAATTAACGAACTGATTACCCTTAACGCCATTAAAGGTCACTTGCGCGCGGACCGGAATTGGCAGGAGCAGGTAGCCTAGCGCTGCAAGAAGCAGAGTAAGTTGAATCCGCCGATTTCGCGGCGGGAAGGTTGAGGTCAAAGAATGTGCTAGCATCGTGTCCTCCTAGGTTCGACTCCTTCATTCCAACTGCAAGCAAGCACGCAGGTGGAGAGTCAGTTCTGAATCCAGAGCATCGCGCTATTTGTACGCTGGCAAACTGTATATTTCCCACTCAGGAAGCGTTCGCGGAAAGCGCGTGGTCCACCTGCGGCGTCCGCTGCAACTTCGGATTGACCGGGAAATTGGCGGCGAATATTCAACGGAAGAATCTCCACTGCGGTTTGCCGGAGCGGCTGGAACTCCTGGATGAGCGGCGCCGCGGCCCTGACTGCGCATGAATGCGGCGGCGGATATGCTGCCGCAATGCCCGCCGCAATTACTGGGGAGCCCGGCGTCCCTTTACAGGACGCCGAAGTTCATTCTTAAAACAACCTCATTGGAACAAGTCGCTCAAATCATTTGTCTTCGGGTTGGCGGCGTCTCCCAACAGTGGACCCACTCGGAAGATCTCCTGAATCGTCTTGAGCGTGGAGCTGTGCGTATAGTGAATGAAGTTGCTGTAGGCCGCTTTACCGCCGCCTTTGGCAAGCGGTGATAGCAGAAACATGCCTATCGGCCCATCGGAAAATTCATCGCTGTCTTCTGCTTCATCCCAAATAATGAATAATGCGCCGTTATTCTTATATGCGTCCGACTGAAGGATTACCGGTACATTCTTCCGCAGCCAGTCGTCACTGCGCGCTGTATTATCGGCCGGCTCCTGTCTGTCGCAGGGTGAGACACCCTCATGACCGTCGTGGCACACATTCGGAATGATGATGTTATAGCGAGCCTGTGTATGGTCGGCCAGATCAGTCGCCAGATTGTAGTAAGGCATGACATGTGCGATACATTCCGCCGACTCCGGGTTCAGCCCGTCATTCACATCGTTGAAATACACCTGGGCGAGGTGTTCAACGTCAAGAAAGCTAAAGTCGAGCGGGCAGTTATCGAACACCGCGCTGCCGAAATCTGGCTCCGCATACACCTTCCAGGAAATTCTGGCATTCTGCAGCAGTCTCACCAGGTGCCTTTGCGTGAAGAGCTGAGGCTGTCCAGGTTGAGTATCTTCTAGTACGCCGAAGTTGGTTCCCGCTTCAAGCCATAAATAGTTCGGCTGGCTGGGATGATTTCC
>DASYGR010000377.1:0-3296 GCA_035999525.1 Terriglobales bacterium | reverse complement strand
CAGAGGCTTCACTAGGCAAGAAGCCGGCAGTGTCCACCAGATGAACGTGAGTTAAACAAGCCACAAGTGGAATGACCGGGACTCTTGATTTTCACGGCTTCTCGCAGATTTCACATGAAGACATCTCGGCACCACTCAAATCCTGAGTCATCGGCAAACAGGAAGTAATCACACAACAAGGGAGTCCGCCCGCATATCGAAGTTCCCTTAAAACGGGGATTTCGGTAAATTCGACTAGGCCAGCGACAAGCGGCGTATCTTGCAGTTGCTCGCCGACGAACAGCTACGCGCAAATGTGATCCCTGGCTACGCCGGTTGGTGAGAAAGCCGGTAGACTCGCGGAACGGTCGAAACGAAGGACTCCGCTTCCGCTAGAACATCCGGTGACTCTGCGGTGACGATGCGGGTTCCAAAAGAGGGAAAAGCAAGGCAAACGTTGCACCGGTTCGAATGGGCTCCGCCCCGCGCCATTGTTGGCGATTGGCAAATCTTGCCCCGTGTAGCCAAAACCTGCAATTAGGCCCATTACCCGCTTGTTCAGCGATTGCGCAACGCACACGGGGACTTCGCCTACTCAATTCCTCAGACTCGACTCGCGCCAGCCTTACGGCCGCGATCAGTCCCGTCGAATCGCTCAGCAATCAAGTCTCCGGATTGCATGTGGAAGCGAATATCTCAATGGGCGTGTTAAGTGTGGATGGCAGGGCTGACGTGGACGCCAGCCCTGGCGTTTTGCGACGGGCCGACTGGTTAGTCTGGCATCACAACCTGGAAGAAAACATCCTCCTGAGGATGGGTCTGGTTAGAGAGAGGGTCAAAGTTGTTCTGCGGTTCGTGGATCGACCGCCGGTCATCTCCCCACGCAGCATACGTCTGTTCATCAACTGTTCGTACAGCCAGGTACTCGCCCAGTGCATAGCATTGTGCGACCACCCGATCGTAGTTCGTGGTATCGAACGGGTTTGCTTTGCTTGGTATCGGGACGTTTGTCGGCGGTAGACCGAAGTGGGTCGAGGTCAGCCGGCGGGTGGCACTTGGCGCGAATGTGACACCACTGTCATAGGAAGTCGCCATATCCACATCTACGGTTCCATTCGTGTGCTGCGTGTAGTAGGCGATCGAAACCTCATTAGTGTCCGAGGCTTCTTCAGCAGTGAGGGAAGGATGGATATGATACAAGTCGGCGGACCTGGTGGGGCTTGCCTGGATTGTCTTCGACCAGGTCTTTCCCCCATTCGTGGAACGGGTAAAGAGGATCCGCGATCCAGCATCATTGTCGGCTACCGTGTTGGAGTTCGAATTGTTCCATGCCAGGTAGAGCTTTCCAGCCCGGGCAAAGAAGGCTGGCTGCGTGATCAGCCGGGTTGCATGTTCCCAACGCGGCAGACCCGTAAAGGAGCCGCCAAAGGGCCGCCCCGAGTGGATGGTTAGGCGAACATTGGGAAAGAACTGGGGGGCAGCGGAGGAAGCTTTTGGCACAAGGGCGGCATCTCCGACGATCGGTCCAAGCGAGCTTCCAGTAAACACTCCGCACTCGTTGAGATCACCGGGGGTGGTAATCGGAAGAAGAGTGGGTGAGGGGGCGCCGGGCACCTTGAAGTTCAGGAAGCTGAAGTGTGCGCCTTCATCATCAGAGACCAGGATCTGGATGAAATCCTGATCCGAGTTGCTGAAGTGGAGAAACGGGATATAGAGGCGTCCCGTGACCTGATCTACTGTCGGCTGGCTGAATGAGAGCGCATTCTGCGGAAACGCAGGGTTCTTGTTGGGTCCTGGCGCGTAGATCGTGCGCGAATGCCAGGTCTTCCCCTCATCCGTGGACTTGGCGAACCTCAATTGTGAGCTGCCGTCGTTCTGAAAGCTTGTCCAGGTTACATAAACAACGCCATCCGGTCCGACCGCCATCCATTCCTTGTCGGAACCCGGATCAATCGCCACCACGATCCCTGGACTCCACGTGATTCCGCCATCGGTCGAGCGATTCACTTGCACGGTGGAGTTGCCCTTGGCGTCTGCACCGAGCTGTGAAAAGTACGCCGTGCCATTCGGCGCGACCGCAAGCACAGGATCCCCAAAGGTGAATGTGCTACCGGGCACCGGCGGGAAGTATGCACTCGTCCAGCTCTTGCCATTGTCCTTGGAGACCGAATAAGCGCCAAAAAGAAGTTGAAGGAAGACCAATCCGGGCCCGCTTGGATTGGGAGCAACGATCGCACTTGAGGAGTTGTTGTAAGCAGCAATGAGATTGCCTTTCGCCTTGACGAGCGATAGCTCACTCTCCGTAGCGTGGAGGAAGGGCATGGTACCGGGGAAGATCTGGATGTTGTCCTGATTTGGGTCGTTCACCATCTTGTTGTCCAGAGCTAGCGCAAGAGAGCTGGCCATGGCGGATGCTTCGGCGGGACTAATGTTTAGCGAAGAAGCAGGCACTTTGAGACCGTTCAGTCGCGGCCTCGCCATATCATCGGAAACTATTTTTCCGGAAGACCGAACATCGATGTTAACTGTCCCTTTGACCACAGCCCCACTCCGGGGAGTAGGTGCTGCTGCTGCCTGATTTTGTGCGGCCGCGGCCACCGGCGATGCCAGTATCGCGATTAAGGTCGGCATGATAAAAATGTTTCTTACTCGGCGGTCCATACCTTTTCCTTTCGTTACGTGAGAGTGCGTTCTGACGAGTTTGCCTACGCCATTGGCGTTGACGGTCACTGCAACCCGCGGCCGGTTGTTTCACTGTGTAACTGCTTGCGACTCGAGTTAACTCCGAATGGTCGATATGGCTTTCATTGAAGGATGAATCTAACGCTGCCACAGCGCGGGCAAAGGGAGCAAAGCTGTATGGGCCCATCAGTGGATGGCCGGATGCAAGCGGCGGCGGATGCCATCGATCTCAAACGGCTGCTCGGTATGAAGCAAGATCGGCGCCTGATGAACTCGCAAAGGCCCATCCGGAGCTAACACGCATTGATCGGACGAACAAAGGCCGCAGTAACCGCCCTACGATCGGTGTTTCATTCCTCGATGCAGCCTCAACGCTCTCTCTGGCCCGTTAAATCAATCGGTTTTCAAACATGATCTTCGTACCGTCTGATGAGGAATTGGAGCGCTTACGACGCACTTGGACTTGATTTCGAGTTTTTCAAGTTCCGGCCAATGTCCGGAGCATAGGACGGCCTTTGGAAACCCGTATCAGGCCGCGGAGCGGAACTACGCCTGCCAGATGCGCAAGGGCGACAAGGCAGTTCAAGCGCGAACACACTACACACAAGAGGCTAGTGGCCTTGTCAATAACATGT
>DASYGR010000312.1:0-5473 GCA_035999525.1 Terriglobales bacterium | reverse complement strand
TAAATATGGACAACCCCGGATAGTTTGCCGGCGTCATCATCGAGAGAAATTCACGGCTGGATCGCACCTGATACTGCTCCATCCCCGGAACGCCTTTGACTTCCGTGACCACGGCGTCGGCATTTGCTGGATCATCCAACTTAACGTAAAAAACAGACGCCTTGCCGGGGCTACCCATCAGATCCTGAAGGGTAGTAATCGGAAGGAACTTGCGGGCACCTTTGCCGTGTTCGACAATTCCGGCAATTCGAAACTTATGATTCAAAATTGTGATGCTATCGCCAACCTTCTTATGTTGAGCGCGGGCGAAATAATCGTCCACCAGCACGTCCCCGGGACCCTGAAATGGCCCTCCAGCCACGTAGTGAAAGGGCGCGCCCAGCGACTCAAAACTTTTCAGGTCAATGCCAAAGATTACTTCGACGGAGCCAGCGGTAGAGACCATCGTGATAACGGGCGAAACCTGCGTCACATGGGGTAAACGTCGAATAATTTCTCCAGTTTTTATCGAAACAGGCGCACTGGATAAACCTTGAATGAACGATGAGTTTGGCGGCTGCACAATCACATCGGCGCCAATCCCTTCTTGACGGTTGCGAGCATCATTCAGCATTCCCAGCGAGAGCCAAACAATGAGCAGGATGAGCGTCACTTCAAGCGCAATCGCGACGATACTGATCAGAGAGCGTATGGGGCGGTGCACGAGGTTGGCGAAGACCATTTTATTCATTGCCTAATCGCTCCAGTCATTTCGCGCCCTGGCTATTCTTGGCAGGTTTCGGTTCGTCCAGGTGAATCACTTCGGCATCCGGAGGCTTCACCAGTTCAAACTTGTCATCCCCCAGAGTCAGGTTCAATTCCAGCTTCACGAAGGACAAGGCAATGTCGTACTCTTCCTCTGGCCTGGAAATTTCAATCCGCGATGGGAATTTTATCCCGTTGTACTCCTTATAAGCCTCGTATCTTGCATCGGTTACCAAGTCTGCGTCCTCGTTGTAGATCATTTGCCGCGACGGTAGCAAATCGTTTCGACTGAAAACGATCTTGCGGGAAAGAAACCAGCCGTGCTGGTTTTTCTGAATGACATCAATGATGTAATCAGACTGGAGGTACTTGCGGCCCTTGGCATCACTGTAAATGTGCGACTCGTTTTCCATAACCGCAATGTCGCGTTGCGGGTCAATTTCGCGCAGCAGCAGAGCATCGTAGATAACTTGCGGTCGCAGGTTCTCTAGTGGCTGTTGGGGATTGGGGGTTAGGACATCATTGCGGCCCATCACAAAACGGTTTTTGGGCGGAATCCAAAGCTCAAAATTCTGGCCATCACTCACCATATCGAACGCCCGATTGCGGACAATCGGCATGAGTCCAATCATTCGCAGCATCGCAGGCTTGCGCGCGAGCACATAGCCACGAATCTGCTGGTAATCGGTAACTTTCCCTTTCTTCGCTCCGCCAACGGATGTGTCAATATCCACCGTGGCCTGCATGGATTGAATTTTCGCCGCCTGGTTATTGACGTAGTCAATGAGTTGTTGCTGCGTCGCCGATTGCAACGATGAGGATGTGATCGGTGGTTTTACCGAATGGGACCGGAAAAGGCAGCCACTCAACGGCAATACCGACAGAAAAATAAAAATAAAACGCAGTCTTCCGACAGATGGCATGAGGCTCAATGATTTAGGGCTTAGATGAGTATAAGCGATGGGAAGTCGCAGGGAATGCCGGGGCAGCCTAGTAGAATGTTGGCGACTCGAAGACGGATCATAGCCAAATGGCCCGACGGGAACTACCCCTACTTCCCTTCCACGGCCCGCCGATATGCCGCGACATTTCTGTTGTGTTCTTCCAAACTTTGGGCGAAGCGATGATGCCCGTTGCCATCGCTTACAAAATACAAGTAATCCGTAACGGCGGGATGCATGGCGGCTTCGAGCGAAGCCTTGCCGGGATTGGCAATCGGTCCCGGCGGCAATCCCCGGTGGGTGTAAGTATTGTAGGCAGAGTTGAACTGCATGTCCTCATGATGCAAGGCGCCGGTATATGTTCCCGCCAGCAGTTCGGCATAAATGACGCTTGGGTCCGCCTGTAGCGCCATGTTTTTATCCAGCCGGTTGTAATAAATACTCGCAACAATCGGTGTCTCTTCGGGAACCGACGTTTCCTTCTCGATAATGGATGCCATGGTCACGGTTTTTTGCACATCTGAGTTCAAACCGATTTGTCGCGCAATCTGGCGGAATTGTTTGACCATCGCGCCTAACATTTCTTGCGTGCTTTGGGTGCGCGTGAACTCGTAAGTATTGGGAAAAAGAAAACCTTCGAGAGTTTTGGCGTCAGGAGCTACATCCGAAATCAGGGAAGAACCATTCAGTTCGGCGTCAAGAAATTCCTGCCGGGGACAAAGCCCCGCATCGTTCATCGCTTGCGCGATATCGAAGATGTTAAAGCCTTCGGGGATGACGACTGTGTGAACATAAATATCTCCGCGAGCGAGACGGTTGTGCACCTCCACGGCGGTAGCTGTTTTCTCGAAGAGATATTCTCCAGCCTTTAATGACCGCCGATGATGCAGATAATGCCAAAGAATAAAGGCGTCGGCGTTGCGGATGACCCCAGCAGCCTTCAGTTCGGTTGCAATACGGCGGCTGGAAAATCCCGGGCGCAGTAAGACAAACTTTTGTCCCGGTGGCGCGAGAGGCAGCATCAACGCCCAGGCAAGCCAGCCGGCGACGACAAGCACGGCTAAGAGAAGCAGTGTGAATAGGGTTCGCAAGCTGGACTATTTTAGATTAGAAGCAAAGCGATGGTGGTCCATCGTCAGTCGGTGGCCTTTGGGGGGATCGATCGGCAGGGCTGAAGCCACGCCCTTTCAAAGTTTTCCAGATTGACTATCGGTCATCTTTGCTCGCGCCATCAGTTTTGCTCGCACCATCATTTCGCGCATCCATCCAGCTTTGTAGGATCAGCACCGCCGCTAGCCGATCCACGACTTCGCCCCGTCGCTGGATGGACATTTCGGAGTCCCTCAATACCCGGTTGGCTTGCGCCGAGGTTAAACGCTCGTCCCACAGATGCACGGGCAAGCGAAAATACTTCCGCAGATCCTCGGCGAAAATCTTCATTTTATCCGCTTGCGTTCCTTCGGCCCCACTCATTCGGAGCGGATATCCCACAACGATTTGGGTCACTTCGTACTTCACAATTACTTCCCGAAGCTGAGCGTAATCGAGCCGCCTGTTCTGGCGTCGAATGGTTTGCAGCCCTTGCGCGGTAATGCCGAGGGGATCGGAAACGGCAATTCCTATGGTCTTCGAACCCACATCCAGCCCCAGTACGCGGGGATGAAGGGGAGCGTGGTGTTGCCCGTCCTGGTCCGAAGTCACCGGGTAATTATATGTCTGGGGCAATACGGCAGAGTACACTACGAAAGTAAACACGATACGAATATGGCAACGGAAACTGTCACGGTTCAATCCGTCGCCTCAGGGCAGGTTGTCATCTCGCCCGAGGCCCCTCAGCGCCGTAATTGGGCTCAAAATCTGATTGGCGTGGGAGCCATTCTTGGCCTGTGTTATTACGCCGAGATCGTTCTTGCGGTGCTGTTGGTGGCCGTGCTTGTCTCGTTCATTTTGGCCCCTTTGGTAGATGCCCTGACCCGTGCTCGCATACCGCGCGCATTGAGTGCCGCAATCGCGATTCTCTTATTATTAGCGGCTATTGTTGGGGCGTTCTATGCGTCCTACAACCAGGCCGCCTCGCTGATGCAGGATTTGCCCAAATACACGACGAAAGTACGCGATGAGGCGATGCGGTTTCGCAGGAAGGCTGAAAGCTTTGAGGTTCTAGAGCCTCAACATGAGAAGGGCGTTGTGAGCGTTCGCCCTGCAACTGACTGGACCGACGTCCTGACTCGCGGGGTGGGTTCGGTCAGCCAAGCTATTTTTGCCGCGTCATTCGTGCCATTTCTCGTCTATTTCATGCTCACATGGCAGGAGCATGTCAGGTCAGCGACGGTAATGCTGTTTCCGATGCACAATCGCCATACAGCCTATGTGACTCTGGGCCTGATTTCGGCGATGATTCGCAGCTTCATGGTGGGGAATCTGCTGATCGGATTGTTCATGGGAGCCATCAGCACGGTGATCTTCTGGTCCCTCCATTTGCCTTTTTTCTATATCGTTGGATTTATTAGCGGCTTCGTCAGCCTCGTCCCATACATGGGGGTTATCCTCGCCATGGCTCCTCCAATTTTCGTGGGCTTGGGCCATATCGAATCGTCAGCTTTCGTCTACATCGTGTTGACAGTTCTGGGGTTGCATATTCTTGCGTTAAACGTTCTTTACCCGAAAATTCTCGGCAAACGGTTGCAACTGAATCCGTTAGCGGTGACGATGTCTCTGTTGGTCTGGGCATGGCTTTGGGGCGCCATCGGATTGCTTCTCGCCATTCCCATAACGGCAGCGATGAAGATTATTTTCGATCACATTGACCCGTTGAAGCCCTATGGAGTGTGGTTAGGAGAGTAAAGGGAATCTAGTCTAGGCTTGAAATTCTGAAACGTCGGGGAGGCGCAGCTTGCTCTTCGAGAGAGCTTCGGAAAGCAGTTCCTCCACTTCGGATTCCGGACAATTTTTCGCCATCGCCATCTCGCTGACGAGCAAGTAACGGGCCCGCTCCAGCATTTTCTTCTCGCGGAAAGAAAGGGATTTTATCTGGTTCAGAACCAGTAACCCCTTCAAAACCGCCGCCACATCCAGCAATGAACCGGTGCGCATGCGGTCGGAGTTCTCCTTAAAGCGGTATTTCCAGTCCGTATTACTGTCGCATTCGCCATTGGTCAAGAAATCAATAATCTTTTGGATTTCACCGTTGCGAATGACGCGCCGCAGGCCAACCATCCCCACATTGTGGAAGGGGACCATGACTTTAAGGCTGCTGGATTGAATTTTGAGGAGATAAAACTGTTCTACCGTCGCACCCATGGTACGGCTGCTGATTTGCTCAATGATTCCAACGCCATGATTGGGATAAACGACTTTGTCGCCTATATGGAAATTCTCACCGCTTAACATAAGGAACCACCGAAAAGCGTAGGCGAACCGGGGGACAGCACATCTTTAAGTCTATCCCAACCTGGGAATAAAGACAATTTGGGGCGATCTCGACACAATTAGCCGTCTCAGAGGCTTTCACCAGGAAGGACACGAAGTTACACGAAGGACAAGCTGTCGGGTCAAAGTGCATCGCGATACTTTGTGTCCTTCGTGGTTAAATGTTGATTTTTAAGAGAGATAGCGCATGTCTTCGAATCGCACTGCGACCCTTGCAAGGTTTATAATCCCCAAAACATGACTGAAGAAATAACGAAGAAGCTAAGAGAAGAGATTGATCAGCTCGAACACGAGTTGATTCACGACCTTCCCAAGGAAATCAAGAAGGCTGCAGCGCTGGGAGATCTCAGCGAAAATGC
>DASYGR010000287.1:0-5019 GCA_035999525.1 Terriglobales bacterium | reverse complement strand
TGACTCCACCGGTACGCCCGGCCATGTTTTTCCTCGTTTAGAGGCTTTAGCAGTTGCGCGCACATGGTCGGCGTAGTGGTAAGCGACACGACCAGCGATACCGCAATTGCGATGCTCAGCGTCACTGCAAATTCGCGGAAGAGCCGGCCCACAATCCCACCCATCATCAGAATTGGGATGAACACTGCAACCAGGGATGTACTCATGGAGAGAACGGTAAAGCCAATCTCGCGGGCGCCGCGGAAAGCAGCCTGAGTGGGAGCCATTCCCTGTTCGAGATAGCGGGTGACGTTTTCCAGGA
Source organism: Terriglobales bacterium (assembly GCA_035999525.1). Classification (GTDB taxonomy): domain Bacteria; phylum Acidobacteriota; class Terriglobia; order Terriglobales; family Acidobacteriaceae; genus PALSA-188. The sequence goes on along the minus strand of DASYGR010000287.1, from coordinate 4,718 downwards.
CGACAATTGCGTCGTCCACGACAAAGCCGGTAGAAATTGCCAAAGCCATTAACGAAAGATTGTCGAGGCTATAGCCGAGCAGATACATCACGCCAAAAGTTCCAATTAAAGAGAGAGGGACCGCGATACTTGGAATGATGGTGGCACGGACGGTGCGCAAAAAAACAAACACGACGAGGATGACAAGCACGATGGATATGAGCAGAGTGATCTCGATATCGTGAACAGATGCGCGCACCGTGGTAGTGCGGTCCATGACCACAGCCAGCTTGATAGCCGGAGAAATGGATGCCTGAAGTGAGGGCAGCAAAGCGAGAACGTTGTCCACCGTAGCAATGATGTTTGCCCCTGGCTGGCGGAAGATAATGATTAGAACCGCCCGTTTGCCATTGAACAAGCCAACGATATGCGCATCTTCAACTGAATCCTGAACGTCGGCAACATCCTCCAGCCTTACTGCCGCGCCATTGGTTTTGTTGTAGGCAACGATCAGGGGACGATATTGGTCCGCGTGCATAATTTGATCGTTGTCGGTAATCGCCCATGAATTCACGGCATTCGATACTTCGCCCTTCGGCCGGTTAGCATTCGCGGAGCCTAGAGCCGTGCGAACTGCATCCAGTCCAATTCCGATTTTGTTAAGAACCGTTGGGTTAACCTCGGCTCTCACGGCCGGATTCGCACCGCCTCCGACAAAGACCTGGCCTACTCCGCTGACCTGCGCCAGCTTCTGCGAAAGAATGGAATTCGCCTGATCGTAGATATTGGGCAGCGTGACACTGTCGGAAGTGAGGGCAAGGATGAGTACGGGAGCGTCGGCCGGATTTACCTTGCGGTAAGAGGGATTTCCGGGCATGTAGGAAGGCAGTTGACTGCGCGCGGCATTGATGGCGGCCTGCACGTCACGAGCCGCAGCATCAATATTGCGATTCAAATCGAATTGCAGCGAAATTCCGGTTGACCCCAGCTGGCTGCTCGAGGTCATCTGGTTGATTCCTGCGATACGGCCAAATTGGCGCTCCAGCGGAGTGGCGACCGCGGATGCCATAGTTTCAGGGCTGGCCCCGGGAAGCGCCGCGCCGACCTGGATGACCGGAAACTCAACCTGCGGGAGGGGTGCGACGGGAAGGAAATTAAACGCGAGTGCTCCGGACAACAAAAGCGCAAACGTCAGCAGCGACGTTCCAATGGGGCGCTTGATGAAGGGAGCCGAAATATTCATGGTGCGTTACCTTCAATCTCCTGCCACTGGCTCTTCGACGGGATGCTGAAACTGAATACGTTGAAACCGGGCGGCAAGCCGGTCAAACCACAAATAAACGACAGGCGTCGTGTAGAGCGTCAGAGCTTGACTGACTAACAATCCGCCGACAATTGTTATTCCTAAAGGATGCCGCAATTCCGAGCCGGTGCCTCGCCCAAGCGCCAGAGGAAGGCCGCCGAGTAAGGCTGCCATCGTCGTCATCATGATGGGGCGAAAACGCAGCAGGCATGCTTGAAAGATTGCTTCTTCCGGGGGTTTGTGTTCAACGCGCTCCGCTTCCAACGCAAAGTCAATCATCATGATGGCATTCTTTTTTACGATTCCTATCAGGAGAATGATTCCAATGAGGCTCACCACGCCGAGGTCATTTCCTGTAATCAACAAGGCAAGAATGGCGCCGACTCCGGCGGATGGCAGTGTGGAAAGAATCGTAATGGGATGAATGTAGCTTTCGTACAAAACCCCGAGCACGATATAGACGGTGACAATCGCCGCAACAATTAGCCACGGCTCCGTGGAAAGTGAATTCTGAAATGCCGCAGCAGTTCCCTGGAAACTGGTGTGAACGCTCGCGGGCATATTAATGTCCGCTTCCGCGGCCGCAATAGCCTTGGTCGCGTCTCCGAGCGACTTTCCCGGAGCCAGATTGAAGGACAGGGTAACCACCGGGAACTGCCCCTGATGATTGATGGCGAGAGGCGTGTTCGACGTTTGCATCTGGGTAAACGCAGAGAGTGGGACCTGTGTTCCCGTGCCCGACTTCACATATAAGTCCTTAAACGCGCCCGGATTCTGCTGGAACTGTGGGTCAACCTCCAAAATCACGTGGTATTGATTCAGCTGGGTAAAAATGGTCGAGACCTGGCGTTGTCCGAACGCGTCGTAAAGCGTGTTGTCAATTGCCAGAGGCAGAATGCCCAGTCGCCCGGCGGTGTCGCGATCAATGGTGATATCGGCCTGAAGACCGCCGTTCTGCTGGTCGGTTGCCACATCCCGCAACTCCGGCAAAGTGCGCAGCTTGTCGGCCAACTGGGTGGATAAACGGTCGAGTTCTACGGGGTCCGCGTCCTCCATGGAGTACTGAAATTGCGTACGGCTTACGCGATCTTCGACGCTGAGATCCTGCACCGGTTGCATGTAGAGGGTGATGCCAGTGACCTGCTGAGCGAGCTCGGGCTGCAACCGGCGGATCACATCCGACGCCGTGTCGCTACGCTGGTTGCGTGGTTTCAAATTGATTTGAATACGCCCGCTGTTCGGCGTGAGGTTGGTGCCGTCCACGCCGATGAACGATGAAAGGCTCTCCACGTCGGGGTCTTTGAGAATAACCCGGGCCAATGCTTGCTGATCGCGTGCCATAGCCGCGAAAGATGCACTCTGCGGGGCGTCGGAAATGCCGAGAATCAGCCCAGTATCCTGCACCGGAAAAAAACCTTTTGGGACGATGACATACAACAACAGCGTGAGAACGAGGGTGGCGAACGTAATCAGAAGGGTTATGGGTTGGTGCCGCAGAACAAATTTCAGCGTCCGCCCGTAAAACGCGATCACGCGGTTGTATAAGTCTTCCGATTTTTTGTAGAAGCGGCTCTGATGTGCGGGATCCTTATGCTTGAGCAGGCGGGCGGACATCATCGGCGTCAGGCTTAAGGAGACGGCAGCCGAAACAATAATTGTGACTGCGAGAGTAACGGCAAATTCGCGGAAGAGTCGCCCCACAATGTCGCCCATGAACAATAGCGGAATCAATACAGCGATCAGAGATACGGTCAGAGAAACGATCGTGAACCCAATCTGCCCGGCACCCTTTAGCGCGGCATCCAGCGGAGAATCGCCAGCTTCCAGGAAGCGGTCAATGTTCTCAATCATGACAATGGCGTCATCCACGACGAAACCTGTGGAAATGGTGAGAGCCATAAGGGTCAGATTGTTCAGGCTGTAGCCGAGCAAATACATCACGGCGAAAGTCCCAACAATGGACAGCGGGACAGCGACGCCAGGAATGATGGTGGCGTAAAAATTCCTCAAGAAGAGAAAGATCACCATCACCACCAACGCGACGGTCAGCATCAGTTCAAATTCGACGTCGGCGACCGAGGCTCGAATCGTCACCGTGCGATCGGTGAGCACAGACACCTTCACTGCTCCGGGCAGCGAGGCCTGAAGTTGCGGCAACAGCGCCTTGATGCGGTCAACCACGCTGATGATATTTGCGCCCGGCTGACGCTGGATATTCATGATCACGGCAGGATCGAGGTTCATCCATGCCGATTCCATTACGTTCTCGACGCCGTCGGTGATGGTGGCAACGTCCGAAAGGCGGACGGGAGAACCATTCTTGTAAGCGATAACGATGGGACTGTACTGCGCGCCGGACATCAGCTGATCATTGGCTCCGATGGTGAATGATTGCCGCGGGCCGTTCAGCGTGCCTTTCGCCTGATCCACATTCGCCGAGGCAAGCGTGGTTCGTACGTCTTCGAGGCTGAGTCCATAAGAAGCTAACGCGGTGGGGTTGGCCTGAATGCGCACGGCAGGCTTCTGGCCTCCGCTGATGGAGACGAGTCCAACACCCGTGACCTGGGAAATTTTCTGAGCCATCGCCGTGTCGGCCAGGTCTTCAACCTTCGAGAGCGGTAACGTGCTTGAAGTGAGCGCAAGGGTGAGAATGGGAGTATCCGCCGGATTGACTTTGCTATAAATCGGCGGATTCGGCAGGTCGGCGGGCAGATACGTGCCCGCAGAGTTAATCGCCGCCTGAACTTCCTGCTCGGCGACATCAATGTTCTGATCAAGATTGAATTGAAGCGTGATCACCGAACTCCCCATCGAGCTGGTGGAGGTCATCTGACTAAGGCCGGGAACCTGGCCGAATTGGCGTTCCAGAGGCGCTGTCACGGACGATGCCATAACGTCGGGATTGGCGCCCGGATAAAACGTCATGACTTGAATTGTTGGGTAATCAACCTCAGGCAATGCCGACACGGGAAGCTGGCGGTAAGCTACGATTCCCACCAGCATAATGGCGACCATCAGCAATGCTGTTGCAACCGGCCGGAGAATAAACAGCCGTGAAGGATTCATTTGGAAGAATCTCCGGAGTTCGCGCCGCCTGAGTTGGGATCACTCGAGCCGTTGCCTTGGCGGTGGCTGCCCGAATGTGGTTTCGCCACCGCGGGAGGTGGGTGCTGAACACGAGGCGATTGATCCGCCACTGGCGCATCCGCACCAGTCTGATCAGTTCCGGTCTGATCAGTTCCAGCCTGGGCGTTCTGAGTGCCTGATCCGGAAGCATTTTGCTCGCGGGGTTGGATTTTGCTTCCCGCTTGCAACTTGTCCTGACCATCCGTTACGACAACGTCTCCGGGAGACAACCCAGTTGCGATATTGGCGAGATTCTGTTGCGTGAAAGCTACCGTGACGGGCCTGACATCCACGGTGTTGTTTTTATTTG
>DASYGR010000283.1:0-6900 GCA_035999525.1 Terriglobales bacterium | reverse complement strand
CAATTGCCATCGGGGAATGGGTTTGGTGGCGATTGCCTGGATAGTGCCGGATGCAATTTCACCAGAGATCGTGTCCACCGACGTGAGGATGGTCATGAGCACCGCCAGCAGGTCCACGGCGTAGAGGCCCATGGTGAGCATGGTGGATGAGAATTCCCGCCGCAGGATGGGATTGACGCGCTGTGCGACAAGATCCCTGGCCTGAAAATGAACGGCGGTGGCAAACAGGATCAGGAACGCACCGCCTGCGGCGAGCGCCATCCAGAGCATTTTCTTCCGCGCCGCTTCGCGGAAGGTAACGCCCGCCATGACCCAGATGCCCACTACAGGCCTCCGTCACTGCCGACAATTTGCAGGAATCGTTCTTCGAGCGAAACCCGTTGCGGAGTGACCTCGTAAACATCCGCTCCCTTGGCGACGAGGTAGCGAACAATCTCCGGTAGAAGCGAACTGGATGACAATGAGAGTATCAGGCGCTCACCCTCAGAGCGAAATTCGGTGGTCCATTGGGACAGGCCGTTCACAATTTCGGCAGTCAGATTGGCCGCCCGAATCGAAACGCTGATTTGTCCCTCGATCTCATCGCGAAGATGGCGGGTCTCCAACACTTCGCCATCCTTGATAAAAGCAACTCGGTCGCACGTGATCTCTACTTCTCCGAGAAGATGCGAATTAAGCAACACGGTCGCGCCTCGTGCGCGCTCGGCTTTAATAATGTCTCGCACTAGGCGACGGCCAATGGGATCGAGGCCGGAGGTAGGTTCGTCGAGAAAGATCAGGTCAGGCTCATTCAGCAGGGCCTGGGCGAGCCCAATGCGTTGCAACATGCCCTTGGAAAAATTGCGCAGCTGCTTTTCGCGATGGGGCGTGAGTCCCACCACCTCCAGCAAGAACGGAATGCGCTGCCGAAGAGCGGCGTGCGACATGCCATAGAGCCGGCCGTGGAGGCTGAGAAGTTCGGCTGAATTGAGCCAATCGTAGAAACGAAAGTGCTCAGGGAGGAAGCCCACCTTGGTGCGCGTCTTCACATCGCCGGCAGGCCGGCCAAGAATCTCGGCCTGACCGTTGGTTGGAAACACCAGACCCAAGAGCATTTTGACGGAGGTGCTCTTACCCGCGCCATTTGGTCCCAAGAAACCGAAGACCTCACCCCGCGAGACTTCGAGGGTGAGACTGCGGACTGCTACTTTGCTATTGAAGACTTTCCGAAGTCCGCGGGTGCGGATTGCGAGATCAGAGACTGAGCTCATCTGTCGGGTTCAGTTAATACGCATATGAATCACTGTAACGAAGCGGCCAAGGCCAAGGCATCGGACGAACTGCCATGACCTGTCAGGGATTGGATCACTCCGTTTTTGACCCACAACAGACTATACCGATTGCCCTGCGGGAGTGTTTCGGTGATCAGAGTCCCTTCAACGCCGTCCACGGTCACTGTCTCGTACGAACTGGTGTTGCGCGGGATTGGAACTACCAGCGTGGATGACCAATCCACGGTCTGGCAGAACGAATGAGCCTCGCTGGAACTCATGCCAGCCAGTTCCAACGCCGCCTCCGCAATCTCGGACATGTTGAGATCAGGTGGAACGCTCACCGTTGGGCTGGGGGCTTGAGCGAGGTAGGTGCAGTTGTCGGCGTTATGTGTCCGACAGTCACCGTACATTGAGATAGCTACCTTCGGAATGTGGACGGCGATCAGTGCTCCGTTGGCCGACTCGGGAATGTGGATGTCGGAGCGCCCAACCTCATCCAGCAGAGCTTCGATGCGATCGCGGTTGAGGTTCATCTGGAAGGCAGTTTCACCGTGGACCAGGATGTTTTGAGGTGCGCCCAAACTTTCAATAGTGCGGATTGGATATCCGGTCAACTGGGCGGCGTCGGTCACATTAGCAACCATACTGGGTTTGCCTGGATCCATCGTGACTACCACGTTGTTGGCAATAAACTGGTCAATCAGTTTGTAAGGGCGAGAGTTGGGTTCGTCATTGTTCATCAAGGTGCGAGGTTCGATTGTGACCACGGCAATCTTCTGGACTCGCAGCATGGCGAGAACCCTCTGCGCCCAAGTGCTCATCGGATTCACGCCAACGAACAAGGCGACGATAACGGCGGTCGCAGCTAGGCCCCACGCCGGACGCCATCGGGGAACGAAGAGGCGAGTGATCCAATGGGGCTGATCGGCGTTCGCGTGTTGACTGCGAAAATGGGAATAGGCCACCTCGGGGCTGACGGTGGAGTCACTTGTAGTTCCGGCCAGCGTTGTCAGTAAATCTCCGGTGCGAGTCGTATCGGCGCTCAGCTTTTCGAAGCGAGCGTGGCAATCGGCGCACGAGGCGAGGTGTTGATTGGTCTCTGCCAATTCTGTGTCCGACAATTCGCCGTCCAGACGGGCGCGAAGAATTCCATCATCTATGCAAGTCATAATCCCTCCTCGTGCGGATAGAGTGCGAGGTACTGGTTTCGAAATTCCGCCTCGGCACGGTTCAACATGGTGCCGATGCCGGTCATTTTTACATCAAGGGCCTCGGCGAGTTCTTTGTAGGAAAATCCGGATGTGCGCAGGATCAGGAGTTGTGCCTGGGCGGGCTTGATCGAGGCCAGCACGGCGCGTACCCGGCCGCGCCTCTCTTCACGCAACAAGAAATCTAGTGGTCCGCTGGTCGTGCGGTCGTTATCCTGCCGCCCGGCAGTTGCTTCGTGTTGACGGCGGCGATCAGCAGCGCGCAGGGCATCAATACCAAGGTTGGTCGCGGTGCGGTACACCCAACCGCCAACGTTGCTGCCGCCATTGCGAAAATCGGTCTGCAACGCTGGCTGGCGGTATAGCCGCCAAAAGGCGTCATTTGCCACTTCTTCCGCTCGCGAACGATCGCCGAGCAGGCGCACGAGGATAGCGATAATCAGGGGATAATGCTGAAGAAACACGATCCGGAAATCATGTTCATCCCAATGCCCGGTTGAACTCTCGCGGGTGACCATAGAGCGACTCAACGTTTGCGCAGTTCCCACGATAAAGCCCGCCTTCCTGCATTCACATACTTAAAACGACGCTGAGGAGCAAATTGTGACAATGTTGGTTATGACGACTATGGTGGGCGTCGCGGGCGATCCGGGGAAAAGTGGGAGTTGAGATCTGCCAGGGATGAATTCTGAAAAGAAAGTATCGAACTGCAAGTATCGCCGGCCGCTTGAGGTGGCCGTGCGCCATTAGGTTAAGACTTCTGTTCTGGTTTTTTCTCGTCGTCTTTCATGGCTGACTTGAAATTTCTGATGCCCTCACCGAGGCCTTTGCCTAGTCCGGCGAATTTGCTGGGACCGAAGATCAAAAGGGCGATTCCAATGATCAGCAGAATGTGCATCGGCTGAAATAGACCTTCACCCATGTTCTCCTCCTGTAGCAACGCTTACTGTCAAAATTCTAGGCTTTGCCGGGGGCAGAGTCAAAGCGCCAAGTCGGACGCCGTGGCCAAGGTGCGAAACCCATCAACCACGAAGGACACGAAGTTGCACGAAGGAAAGCGTCAGCCGGCGTGGTGTTAACTTACAGAGTTTCGACCAATCTCGCCAAAAGTGCTGCTCGTCGCGGTAGTTCTGCAATAATGACCGACTCGTGATTGGCATGGGCGCCCTCGCCGACGGCACCCAAACCGTCGAGTGTGGGGATTCCCACGGCGGCTGTGAAGTTTCCGTCGGAGCCTCCGCCGACCGCGGATTCTTCCAATTTCCAGCCTAGTTCTGTTGCGATTTGCGAAGCTTTTCGATATAGCGAGGCGATTCCTGCATTGCGCTCCATGGGAGGACGGTTTATCCCTCCCAAGACTTCAATTTTGCAGTATGGATTCACCGGCTTGAGCTTGCGCAGCTTCCGGTCAATGGCTGCAGCATCTTTCATGGTGGGAACCCTGACATCAATGAATGCGGAAGCTTCTGCGGGAATGACATTCGACCGCGTGCCTCCGCGAACGATGCCTACGTTTAACGTTATGCCACGCTTCAAATCAACCATGTTTGAAATCGTGAGAATCTGATTCGCCAACTCGATTACTGCGCTCTCGCCTTTTTCGAAATCCAGGCCTGAATGTGCTGCCTTGCCGGTGATCTTGATTCCGTATTCGCCGACTCCTTTTCGGGCGGTTTTCAGCGCACCCTTGAGCCCGTAAGCAGGTTCCAGTACGAGCACAGCTGCGGATTCGCGCGCAAGATTTTCGGTAATCTTTCTTGAGGATTCACTGCCAACTTCTTCGTCGGAAACCAGCAGAACGGTCACGGGCCTGGGTAGTCGGTTGCCGTTCCAGATTCGTAAGGCTTCCAGTGCATGCAGCATCAAGGCAATTCCTGACTTCATGTCGAGCACACCAGGACCCCAGACACGACCGTTCGCAACGCGGCAGGGCATTTTCGAGATTGTGCCCAGCCGATAGACGGTATCAAGATGTCCGAGGAACAAGACTGGCTTGCCGGCCGCGTGACCGCGAAAGTCCACTTGCAGGTGGTTTCCGAACGTTTGCGCGCGATGAAATTTTGCTTTTCCGCCAATCGCATCGAACCTGCCGGCCACGACCGTGCTCAGACGGTCAACCGCCTGCTTAATGTCGCTTGGGGATTCGATCTCGACCAGTCGTTGGATGGTTTCGACGATGTCATCTTTAATCCCTTCGAAATAGGAGAGGACGGCATTAGCATCTATGGACACGGCGTTGGCGCGGGGCTTGCCAGTCGAGACTGTTTTCGTCATTCTTCCTTTCAGTTAGCACTCAGCATTCAGTCAAAGCACTTGACTGCTGAGTGCTGACTGCTTCTTCGCCGCGCGGTACAGTATAATCTTCATTCTCAATGGCACCGGTTATGACTGACACTACACAGGCAGCAGTGGATGCTACCGCCGCGCCGACCACGCTGGATATTCACGAAATTTTCAAGATCCTGCCGCATCGTTATCCGTTCCTGCTGATTGACCGGATCGTGGAACTAACCCGCGAGAAACGCATCGTGGCAATCAAGAATGTCACCATCAACGAGCATTTTTTTGCGGGACACTTTCCCAACCTTCCCATTATGCCGGGAGTGCTCATCGTTGAGGCGATGGCGCAGGCTGGAGGCGTGCTGCTGCTAAGTGAGTTTGAGGATCGCAACGAGAAGCTCGTGCTCTTCACGGGAATTGAGCGCGCCCGCTTTCGCCGCCCCGTGGTCCCCGGCGACACGCTGCGGATCGAGGTCAACGTGAAAGTGTGGCGAGGGGATGGCGGCCGCATGGAGGGCATCGCGTACGTGGACGGCAAGAAAGTGGCGGAGGCGACGATCAGTTGCCGTCTGGTGGCGAGAGCGCGCATGAAAAATCAGCCGGGCCAGACGCCCGCATGAGTACGCGTAGGGATAGCCGCCCGCGGGTGCCCAGTCGAGCAAAGCTCGACAAATTTTTAGTCACGCCAGCAGATGGGCATGCGGCCCACGGGCAGCCGAGGGCGGCCGTCCCTACGCGATCTTGATGAACGTCCATCCCACGGCCATCGTCGACTCCGCAGCAAAAATCCATCCTTCTTGCAACATTGGCCCTTATTGCGTGATTGGTTCGGACGTGGAAATTGGCGAACGCAGTGTGTTGCACTCGCACGTTGCTGTGCAAGGCCCGACGAAAATCGGCCGCGATAATTCTTTTTTCCCGTTCTGTTCGATTGGACTGGCTCCGCAGGATGTTTCCTACGCGGGCGAGCCAACTCGCCTCGAAATCGGCGATCACAATGTAATTCGCGAATTTGTGACTATTAATCGCGGGACGGTTAAGGGCGGTGGCCTGACCCGAGTCGGCAATCGTACTCTGATCATGGCGTACGTCCACGTCGCGCACGATTGCGTTATCGGAGACGATGTAATTCTTGCCAACGCAGCAACCCTGGGAGGACACGTCACGGTCGAAGAATGGGCCACGGTGGGCGCGCTGTGTCCCGTACATCATTTTGTGCGCATCGGTGCTCACTCATTTATTGGAGGGGGAACCACCATCACCCGCGATGTGCTGCCTTTTTCCAAAACTGTTGCTGCGCGCGACACTCACGCCTACGGACTGAATGCCACCGGACTCGAGCGTCGCGGTTTCACCAAAGACCGCATCCGCAAGCTTCACCATGCGTATAAGGTCCTGCTGGCGTCCAAACTGAACACCACTCAGGCGCTGGAAAAGTTAAAGGGAGAGCAGGATCGAGGCGAAGACGTGGAGATGATGATTCGGTTTATTGAAGCGAGCGAGCGGGGAGTGATTAAGTGAGTGTAAATCGCCTGTAACAACTAGCCCGGCGGCAGCAACATTCCTTTTTCCAGATGCCTTACAACGTGCGCGTAAGAGGCGGCGTGAGGGTCATGCGTCACCATTACGACCGTCTTCTTGAACCCCTCATTGAGCCGTTTCAAAATGTCCAAAATTTCGGTGGCGGAATTGCTGTCCAGGTCGCCCGTAGGTTCGTCGGCAAGCAGCAAAGTCGGATCGCTGACAATAGCTCTCGCAATAGCGACACGCTGTTCTTGCCCTCCAGACAGCTGCTTTGGTAGATGACCCACGCGATCCTCCAATCCCACCAACTTCAAGGCCGTCATGACATGATCGCGCCGCTGCTGTGAGCTGAGTTTGGTGAGCAAAAGAGGAAGCTCAACATTCTCAAACGCAGTGAGCACTGGGATGAGATTAAACGTTTGAAAAACGTAACCGATATGCACGTTACGCCAATGGGCCGATTGGGCGTCGCTCAAGCGGAAGATATTTTCGCCCAGCACGAGTAGTTCACCGGCAGTCGGGCGATCAATGGCCGCAATCATGTTCAGGAGCGTAGTCTTGCCGGAACCGGAGGGTCCCATGAGCGCTAGAAATTCGCCTTGGGCGATTTCTATAGAAACATTGTCGAGGGCCTT
>DASYGR010000265.1:0-6035 GCA_035999525.1 Terriglobales bacterium | reverse complement strand
CAGGCCATCTTCCGGTTTTGCAGGCCTGTGTGCTATCAAGGTTTCCCCGATTCGGCACTGCCGCCCGAGTTGAAAGAAAGCAATCCGCTGAAAATCTGGCGGATGGTGGATGGAGAATTAACGAAAGAACCGGTTTCCGAGCCTCTTGTAGTTCGCGCAAGCTAACAGTTCGGTGATCGTCGCAGCGATATTGTCCGTCTCAGTTGGAAGCTGAAAAGCAATTGCTGTCTCATTCTTCGGGGATAGTCAAAGTCTCCTGATTGCGAGAAAAAAATGCTTGGTCCAAACAAGGTTGCGTTGTTGCTCACTTTTTCTTGCCTTTTAATCTTTCCATACCCTTCCACAGCGCAGATCAACCTTGCGCTGACGCCGCCAATGGGTTGGAACAGCTGGAACCATTTCGCCCACCGTATTGATGACAAAACTGTTCGGAGTACCGCAGACGCGCTGGTGGCGACCGGACTGAAAGATGCCGGTTATGTTTACTTGAACATAGACGACACATGGGAAGGAAAACGCGACGCCAATGGATTCATCCAGCCAAACGAAAAATTTCCGGACATGAAGGCGCTCGCGGATTACGTCCACAGTAAAGGATTAAAACTTGGGATTTACTCGTCTCCGGCTGCCAAGACCTGCGCCGGTTATGAGGGGAGTCTGGGGCATGAGGAGCAAGACGCTGAGACTTACGCGAAGTGGGGCATTGATTATTTGAAGTATGACTGGTGCCAATCGAGCGGCAGCCTCGAGCAAATGAAATCCGCGTACACAAAAATGCACGACGCGTTAGAGAAGACGGGCCGGCCGATTGTTCTGAGCCTCTGTCAGTATGGGTGGAATAAAGTTTGGGAATGGGGCCCTTCGGTCGGCGGCAATTTGTGGCGAACAACCGGCGACATTTCTGATGAGTATCGGGTGATGGCGGAAATCGGATTCGACCAGAATGGGTTGGAGAAGTTTGCGGGGCCGGGACACTGGAATGACCCGGACATGCTGGAAGTCGGTAATGGCGGAATGAACGATGATGAGTACCGAACCCATTTCAGCCTTTGGTCTATTCTCGCGGCTCCTCTGATCGCGGGCAATGACTTGACCAGTATGACGCCGTACACATTGGACATTTTGACGAACCGCGAAGTCATTGCGGTGGACCAGGACCCGCTTGGCAAACAAGGGTTCCGCGTCGCGCAGGAAGGCCCATTCGAAGTGTGGATGAAACCCATGGCGGATGGCAGCAAGGTCGTTGGATTGTTCAACCGCCAACGCACTACCGAACCCATGACGGTCAAGTTTTCGCAGATCGGTTTGCAGGGTGAGGCAAGCGTTCGCGATTTGTGGGTCAAGAAAGATCTCGGCACATTCAAAGATAGCTTCACCGCTTATGTGCCGAGGCATGGAGTTGTGTTGGTCAGGATCAGAGCGCACTAGGAGGTGTGATTTTGGACTTGTTGCCGATCCGATTTCTGAACGTGGGACATTTTCGCCGCATTGCGTGGATTGCGGCGATTTTGGTTTTCGCTGGATTGACTCGGCAGGCCTTTGCCCAGGGGACGCTCGAAGATTACCAACGGGCGCAACGCTTTCTTCCGGGAAATCTGCGGCACATGGTTTTTATCGCTGATGTAAGAGCGAACTGGATTGAGAAGACAAATCGTTTCTGGTATCGCAGAGTAGGTCCAAAGGGAATCGAGTTTGTTTTGGTAGATGCGCAGAACAATACCAGTGTGCCCGCCTTCGATCAGACAAAACTGGCTGCCGCGCTCTCGCAAGCCGCAAAGCATGAATACGACCCGATGCACCTGCCTTTTGAAGAGATCGAGTTCGACGGCGAGAACGCAATCCGTTTCACAATTGCGAAAAGTCAATGGACCTGCACCCTAGCGGACTATCAATGCAAAGAAATGCCGACAGACAATCCCGATGAAGGGCTATCGCCCGATAAGAAATGGGCAGCCTATGTCGAAGGCCACAATTTATTCGTTCGTAATGTTTCCACGGGAGAAATAATTAAGCTGACAGACGATGGAATTAAGAGCTGGGATTATGCGACTCCGCTTCCCTCTTTGCGTGTTCTCGTCGAACAAGGAACCGAGGACGTGAAGCAGCCTGCCGCGGTCTTCTGGTCCCCTGATTCCTCCAAGTTGATTACATATCGCATTGATTCGAGAAATGCCGGACGTTTTACGAGTGTTCAATTCGTTCCCCCGGGCCAACTCCGGCCTAAAGCCTTCACTTATGTGTATCCGCTGCCCGGAGAGGTCCTGGCCAAGGCCGAACCGATCATTTTCGACATCCAGTCGGGAAAGCGTATTGAGGTTAAGACCGATCCCATCGAATTGCCCTTTCAAGACGGCCCGGGATTCGAATGGTTTCCCGACAGCAAAACGATTTTTTACGATAACGATGACCGTGGTTACAAGACCAAGGAATTTCGCGTCATTGATCCGGATACCGGTGAGCAAAAAGTTTTGCTACGTGAACATTCCGATCAATACATGGATCCGGGCGAGACGTTCTTTCACTACGTGCATGCAACCGGCGAGATTCTGGCAAGCTCGGAGCGTGATGGCTGGAATCAAATATATCTTTACAACGGGAAAACCGGACAATTAGAGAACCAGGTGACACAGGGTTCATGGGTGGTCCAACGAATTGAATACGTTGACGAAAAAAATCGCCGAGTATTCTTTCTGGCAAACGGCCGGGAGAAGAACGAAGACCCATATCAGACGCATCTGTACAGCGTTGGTTTCGATGGCAAAGGACTAACGCCGCTTTCACCGGAGAACGCGAATCACTCCGTCAGCATTTCCCCCGACGGAGCATTCTTTGTAGATAGCTACTCGCGTTCTGACCTGCCCGGAGAATCGGTGCTCCGCCGCACTAAGGACGGGTCCGTGGTTCGAGAGCTTGAAAAAGCCGATGCAAGCGAATTGCTAGCGACGGGATGGAAATCTCCCGAACCATTTCAGGGAAAAGCCGCCGACGGCACCACCGATCTTTATGGCTTGATATGGCGTCCGTCAAATTTCGATCCGTCGAAAAAGTATCCAATCATTGAGCAGGTTTACACCGGGCCGCAGGGATTTTTTGTTCCTAAGACCTTTGGTGGCACTCTGCGGCTTCAGTCCATGGCGGAGTTGGGATTCATCGTTGTGATGGTGGACGGCCGCGGGACAGTTGGACGATCGCGGGCGTTTCATCTTTTCTCGTACCACAATCTCGGCGGATCATTCGAAGATCACGTAGCGATGATCAAGCAAATGGCCGCTAAATACTCTTACATGGATGCCACGAGGGTAGGCATCTACGGTACATCGGCGGGAGGTTACGGTGCTGCCCACGCCATGCTGGTCTTTCCCGATTTTTACAAAGTGGGAGTCTCTATCTCAGGCGATCATGATCCCCGTCTGGACAAAGCGTGGTGGAACGAGGCTTACCAGGGATATCCAGTCGGAGACGACTATGCCGCGCAATCCAATGTCACAATGGCTGACCGGCTTCAAGGTCATTTGCTGATTGAGCATGGCGACATTGACGACAACGTGCATCCCGTCGAAACGATGCGCTTCGCGGATGCGCTGATGAAGGCGAATAAGAATTTCGATATGTTATTCGTGCCCAATATGTATCACGGAGAGAGCGGCGACCATGCTCTCTATCTTGTGCGGAGGCGATGGGATTATTTCGTTCAATATTTGCTGGGCGTGACTCCGCCGAATAATTTTGAGATTAAAGAGGATAGCCAGGGGCTATTCGGAAATCGCCGGAGGCGGTAACTTCAGCAGCAGACCACCCTCCTAATGAGAGTTGTTGGGCGCGCTGAAATCGGCAACTCCTACGCGCACGATTGTTCCTTGCCGTCTTTTCCCCGGTTCGCTATTTGTCCTGGCATCGGCAGGAGAGGTTTGCACCGGTTTCTCTGTCCAAACTCCATAGACGCGGCCGTTCAAAGCCGCGAGTCCGGTGTAGTCTCCAAAGAAAACGCCGCTCGCGTCAAAAGGTTCCTTGGTCCATGCGAAGTTGTTGAAGGAACTTCCTCCGTTGGTCGAGCGGGCGAGGACCACTATTTCTTTTCGATTCGTAGGATCGCCCCTGCGGTCATAAAACACGACGTTCACCGCGCCATCAGACGTATCTACCGCGAGCCACTGAAAAAATTGATCGGCGCCATTGTGAACGGGATCGTTATTCACGCGAACTGGCGGACTCCAAGTTTCCCAATGATCATGCGAACTGGATAAAAATACATCGGTGTCGCCATTGCGATAATCACTCCAAGTGACGTACAGGTTGCTTCCCTGCGGGCCACCACGCGGATCAATGGCAATCTGCGGAAAGCCGTTGGTGCGCTCGACATTCTGAATTTGAAACATAATCGGCGCGGTCTTAATGATCTCGCGCGCATGCGAAAACGTCTTCCCGCCATCGTGCGAAGTGACGAGCACAATTTTATTTTCCTGGGCCCAAACTATGTATAGAGTTCCATCCGGGCCAACAGTTCCTTCAAATCCTTCGGCGGCGCCGTTGTCATCGCGAGGGAGGCCGGGATGATCGTCAATTTCGACAGGCTTCGACCAGGTCGTCCCTCCATCGGTCGAGCGCGATATCAGAATCTCGGAGTCAGTCACTGTCCAGCGCGTCCAACCGACATATAGGTTGCCGCCAAACGGGCCTTGAGTACTGTCCGCAACAATGTAAGGCTTGTCTTCCCACGGAACACCGGGTTCGGTGGGATGCTCAATAATCGGTACGTGCTGCGCTTCCCAAGTCTTGCCGCCATCCAACGAGCGTCGTATGAACAGGCCGTTTCGCGACGAATTGTGTCCCCAATAATTGAATGTCCCGAGTTTATCGAACGCCATATAACAAAGGATGGCGTGACCTTGATTGTCATAAGCGACCGAAACATCGCCGGAAACGCGATAATTCGGTGGTTCCGTGCCGGCCGCGATCTGCCAATTTTTCCCGGCGTCCGTGGAATATGCGATGTGAGCATTGTCCTGAAACGCGACTGCCACTTGATTTGGATCGCGGGGATTGATTGCCACTCCCGGCTCCGTAAAAAATCCCGGCTTTGGAGTCAAAGTCTGCACCGAACTCCCGGGTGCCTGTGGCAGATCGTCAGCGAAAGCGAGGAGCTCCATTGATAAAGGAGAAAGCATAGTCAACAGCAGAATCCAGCCTGACTTCGAGGCTCGTCTCAAGATTTTTCCTTTCCAATTACTATTCTTTGTTGGCATATATGATTTCTGCAGCCCGGACATCAACGTTTGTCTGCTAACGTTCAAAAAGGAATTTAGATCTCGCCACCGAAATCTTGTATATTATATCCGCGCCGTGTCAAAGCAATATAATCGCCGCGAAATACTGAAGACCATGAGTGCTGCTTCAGCGGCATTCCTTTTGCCGACGCAGTTACACGCAACCGAACCATCCCAGATCATCAAGAGTGGAGATTTTGAAATCCAAATTTCGCCTGTCAGTTCGCATACTGTCCGTTTAAGCATTGTCCCAGCCAAGCAGGGTCAAACCGCGGCGATTCCCATGAATGGCTCGCTAATTAAGGCATCGTGGGGACCGCCCGTTCGTAAGTTACACGCTGAGATCACCGCGCAAATTGTCACTGCCGGCGATCTAAAAATAAAAGTATCTTCTGACCCGCTTGCTTTCGCAATTACTGATCTCAAAGATGAGCCGATCCAAACGCTGAAGTGGGATCAGGAAACGGGCGCGGTTTCATTCGCGACCGGGGACTCGCCATTGCTCGGGCTTGGCGAAGGCGGTCCTCAATTCGACCGTCGCGGATCGTCGGACCGCATGCGAAGTGGCCAGGGAGGGTACGAACTCCGAACGCATGGAGGCCGAGTGCCCATTCCATGGCTGATCGGCACTGCAGGCTGGGCGATTTATTTTCATCAGCCCTTTGGCACCTTCGACCTCACTGGAACGGAAGGTAAGTTTCTACCCGGCCAAGACAACGCGCTTCCATTGGACATTTTTGTCGTTGGCGCACGCGAACCTCAAATTCTCAT
>DASYGR010000232.1:0-4395 GCA_035999525.1 Terriglobales bacterium | reverse complement strand
GCATGTCACCCTCGTGAATTAGGTTGGAAAATGGAGAGCATTATACATCGAGAGTTTTTACAGCTACGCCATCGAGAGCGTCATGCCTGGACACTACCTAGCGCGCGTGTGCCAGCATTGTGCATTATCTGGTCACGGCACCTTGTGTCCGATTGGTCAATGCCAAGCGCATAACTCATTGGTGCCGTCTAGGTCGCCGATGACCTCTCGTTGGATGCTTCGTCTAACGCGCATGCGTTTCGTCAAGTTGGCCGTTGTTATTTTCGCCAGCGTTGCGCCGATCTGGCCGCAGGCAGGGCAGCTCAAAACAGCCGACGCCGTTCTCGACCGGTACAAGCATGCCCTGGGTGGTACGGATGCCATAGCCAAAGTCCAGTCCCTGACCGTCCACGGAGAATTTGAGGGGACGGGTATAAGCCACATCGCGAATCCGTTCAAAATGCCCCATGATAAGCCTCCATCGAGTCGGTTCTTCGAGATAAAGCAACAGGCAATTGACTTGCCAAGAGTCTCGCCTGCTACGAACCTCTCAAGTCGACGCGGCATTGGAAATAGTCGTAGGCTGCCGTCGAGCCTCAGACCGTCTGCCGTCCATTTGTGCAAACCACTGTTCGCTTCTGGACGGCCTGCACCGCAGTGATTGAGGGCCTCACGGTCCGACTCTCGCATTTTCCCGCCCCACTATTCTCAGAATCAGTTTTGGGAAAAAAGAGTCCTAACCATCGAATAAACCATCAAAGTTGTAAGTTTTCTGTCCTGGAGCAGACCCATGGCAGCTAGTCCAAACCTCACGGCACCGCTTCCCACGAACTCTGGGCCACTTAATCTCGATCAAGTCGAGGACCTCCTTAAGCTGCAAAGGGCGGCTCAGAAAATCAGCTCTATCCTTGATCTCGACCAACTCGTGGATAAGGTCGTGAACGAGGTTGCCCGTTCCTTCGGATGTCTGGATTCTGACATCTATCTCCACAACGAAGAGCGCGGTGAATTGTCGTTAGTGTGTGCACATGGCTGCACTGGCTGCGATCTCCACGGCCCGGGACATAGCTTAAAGATCGGGAAAGGTATGGTCGGATACGTTGCATCTACTGGCCAGATGCACTATGCGCCCGATGTGCGGCTGGACCAGTATTACATTGGCTGTGAAGAATCCACGCTCTCGGAAGTTGCTATTCCCCTCCACGTCGAAGGGCAATTAGTGGGAGTGTTCACTGCCTCGCACACCGAACTGGATGCGTTCAACCCGTGCCAACTGCGGCTGCTCCAAGCCCTTTGCAGTGATGTGGCAGTGGCCGTCCACAACGCTCGCCGATTTCAACAGGAACAACGACAACGGGAGCAAATGACTCGCGAGGCTCGGGAGGCCCGCGTCATTCAACAAGCACTGCTTCCCAAGGCGTCTCCCACTATTCCTGGTTTTACCGTATCCGGGCTTTCCATTCCCGCTGGCGCCGTAGGCGGCGACTGGTACGACTTCATTCCCATGGACAAAGGCCGTTGGGGACTGGTGCTGGCCGACGTTTCCGGCAAGGGAACGGCTGCGGCATTGCTCATGTCGGCCACTCGTGGCATCTTGCGATCCCTGGTCGAGGCGGCCTGCACTCCGGGTGAAGTCTTGACGAAGCTGAATCGCCTTCTGGTCGAGGACTTTCCCGCCGGCCGTTTTGTGACCATGGTATATGCGGTGCTTGATCCTGCTAAGCGGACTCTAACGTTTGCCAACGCGGGTCATCTGCGGCCGCTGTTGATGACCGGTAACTCAGCACAGTTCCTCGACGTGGAACGCGGAATTCCTTTGGGACTGGGACCCGGCGATTTCTCGGAGACGGAAGTGAATCTTCCCACGGGTTCTCGCTTGCTGTTTTACAGCGACGGCATCACCGAGGCTGAAAACCCAGCAGACGAAGAGTACGGGTCGTTGCGTCTTCAGGAGCATTTCTTGCGAACAGACGCCTCCGCCGAGAGCCTCCTCGATGACGTACGCTCGTTCGCAGACGGTGCGGGTCTACGCGATGACGCCAGCGTCATCCTAGTAAAGGGTTAGCTGAGTCACAATAATGGAGGATCGAGGCTGCCGTAAGCTTCGAGGCTCCAATCGGCTCTTGATGCACACCACCCACATCAATTTGACCTGCGCGTAGCTGCGGCCTAACATATCCGAACATTGCTTCGGATCCGAAATGACATTCCTTTTATCCGCGTGAAAGCCGCGCGCTGCAGACCATTCCGGCGGCAAAATATACGAGTGCTGCTCGCAATTTATTGCTTCGCCCTGTTATCAGTCGGATCCCCTGCTCAGGATAGGGCCCGAGCCGCCACTGAACAACCGACTTCGCAAAGCCCTTCTTCCCAGATAATTTCCCCCGACAAAGCCCTTCCTCAAGATCAAGGTGCGGCCGGCCTCAAGGAAATGCTGTTGCGATTGAATACTACGGCCCGTTTGCTGCAAATAGATGCTCATCCAGATGATGAAGATGGGGGAATGCTCACGTTTGAGTCGCGGGGCAAAGGTGTCTCGACTACGCTGCTAACGCTCAATCGTGGCGAGGGTGGACAGAACCGGGTTGGCAGCAATCTTTTCGATGTGCTCGGAGTTCTGCGAACGCTGGAAGTTCTGGCCGCCGATCGCTATTACGGGGTTCAGCAACGATTCACGAGAGTCGCCGACTTTGGATTCTCCAAGACTCCCGAAGAGACATTTCAAAAATGGGGTGGGCACGACATTGCGCTGGGCGATATCGTGAGGGTGATCCGAACGTTCCGGCCTGACGTGCTCATTGCGCGCTTTAGTGGCACCGAACGCGACGGGCACGGGCACCATCAGGCGTCGGCAATTTTGACCAAGGAAGCGTTCCGCGCCGCCGCCGATCCCAAACGGTTTCCCGAACAGATAAAAGACGGCCTCCTGCCTTGGCAAGCCAAGAAACTCTACATCGGAAACGTCTGTGGATTCGGCGCCAACACTTGTCCGGATGAAAATTACACCGTCCGGCTCAACACCGGCGAAGTTGACCCCGCGCTCGGAATGTCCTATGCGCAATTTGCCATGGAAGGCTTGCGGCATCAACTCTCTCAGGGCGCGGGAGGATGGTCAATCGGTGCCGGACCTCGTTACACCTACTACAAGCTGGTGGATTCGGTTCTGCCGAAAATCTCTCAGGGACATGAAAGTAATTTTTTTGACGGCTTGGATACGACTTTGCCCGGACTCGCAAAGCGCCTCGGAGACGATAGCAATAAATTGCCGAGCTTCCGCTCCAGTCTTAAAGAGATTCAAACCGAAATAGAGACCGCCTCCCACGAAAGTGATCGGAACTCCGAACATGCTGCGCCATCGCTTCTCTCGGCTCTCAATCATTTTGCGTTGCTGATTCAGTCGGTGGAAACGAGCTCGCTCGACCCTCGCCAAAAGCTGGATCTCCTGACGGTGCTGCGGGATAAACACCAGCAGTGTGAAACGGCCGCGAACCTTGCAATGGGCATTACGTTGAATGCGAGCGTTGCGCCGCCAAACGGATCGCCGCCTACATTACCGTCTGAAGCCAATGCGTTGACTGTTGTATCTCCGGCACAACGCTTAACGGTGCTGGTGAAATTTCACAATGCTTCCAAGTATCCGCTGAAGATCGAGAAACTATCGGTTGAATCGGCTCAAGATTGGGTGACCGGAACCTATAGAGGAGACAATCGCAATTTCGTAAAGCCTGGCGAAGACTTCTATGCAAACTTTCGTTTAAAGGTTCCTGCGGATGCGCCAGCGACACGACCCTATTGGCACAGGGACTCTCCAGAAACAGAGAGCATCAATACAGTTGATGACGAGAATTACGCGACGCTGCCTTTGCCGCCCGCGCCTTTGCGGGTTGAGGCTGACTATCGCATAACCGGCCGCGCAGATCTTGCGATTCAGGGATATCAGGTTAAGGGAACCGACGGACCGAGAGGGGCGATTGCCGCCGACGTGCGAGTTCCATTCATTGATAAGGACGGGAAAGAACACGATCCCGACTTGGCCGTTGCTCCTGCGTTCTCGGTCATGCTTGAGCCGGGTACGCAGATCATTGCGACGGGCATCATTCGTAGGGGCGAAAATTACAGCAAGACCGTAAAGGTTGGCGTGCGCAGCAATATCGCGGGACTATCGAAGGGCACGTTGCGGCTCGATGTCCCGAAAGGCTGGAACGTCGAACCGAAAAATGTCGCGGTAACCTTTCATGATCGCGGCGAGAAACAGGATTTTGAATTCACAATCGTTCCCGACAAATTGACGGAAGGAAGAGTTGACCTTCGGGCTGTCCTTGAGGCGGGAGGTAAGCGCTTCACGGAAGGCTATACGCTGGTCACTCGGGAGGATATTGGCGGATTTTATTATTATCAACCCGCAATTCAGCGGGT